>CAMTOO010000041.1 GCA_947074185.1 uncultured Negativicutes bacterium | reverse complement strand
ACTTTTCATGACTGATCAATTTGCAACACCAGCTTGCGTTTTATTAATTTTAGTTGTTGTAGTAATTTTTGGTGTTATGTATAGAATTTCATGAACATATTATGTTATAAAATATTTACCTTACCCAATATTATCTGTTTCATTTTTTATTAGCATTATTTAGTTTTATCTGTTACACCAATTGATGGTTTAACCAAAACTTTTCAAAAACGCACAAAACCCTCACATTTTATTTGTGAGGGTTTTTTATTATTTCAAGGCCCGTTGTATTTGTTTTTCTTTTCAACCACCTTAGAGGCGATTTTAAAGCGTCGATTTTAGATGAGAAATCTTGCTAAAATAAAAACTATTATAATAGAAGGAAGTTGATTTGCAATTCTTATGGTGACAACTTTTAACATGTTTAATCCAATGCCCATAATTAAAATTCCACCAACTGCACTTATTTCATTTAATATTGCTTTTGTAATATAAGGCTCAATATAAGAAGCTAATAAAGTTAATATACCTTGATAAATACCTACAGAAATTGCAGACAAGGCTACACCTATACCCATATTAGCAGTGAAAATTATTGCGCTAATACCATCTAGCATACTTTTTGCATAAAGAGTTTGAGGATCACCTGTTAATCCATCTTGAATGCTTCCAACAATAGCCATTGCACCAACGCAATAGATTAAGCTGGCTGCAATGAATCCTTCTCCTATTGCTCCTGAAACACTACCGTCTTTATTCTTAATAATTTTTCCTTCTACCCAAGCTCCAAACTTATTTAACTTATCATCAATATCTAACATTTCACCTAGAACCGTTCCGGCTACTATACTAGCTATTACAATAAGAATATTATTACTCTGGGTGGCCATCTGCACCCCAATTATCAATACACATAAGGCTATTCCTTGCAAAATAGTTTCTTGCCATTTCAGCGGAAATCCTCTGCGTAAAATTAGCCCCAGAAAGCTACCAGCTAAAATAGCGCAAACATTGGCTATTGTCCCTAAACCTATCATAATGTCTGGCTAAGCACCAAGCTCAGCTTCACCTTCCCTGCTATTTGTATTTTCTTCCTATATTATACAGTGAATTTTTTGCTCTTTGGAAAAGAAAGTTTTACATTTTCCTTTGCGGCTTTGCCTTGTAGTAAATCATATATACGTCCAAGATCATCTGCTGAATAATATTCTATTTCTATTTTGCCTTGTTTTTCGTTCTTAGCAACAACACGCACCTTCGTTCCTAAATACGCTACTAAAGCTTCTTCAAACACTTTGTGATGAATGTCTTTTTTAGCAGCACTTGGTTTTTTACCAGTTTTATCAGCTGCTTTTTCTTCTTTAAGAACTTTTACTACTTCTCTAACCACACTGAGTTTATTACCAGCTTTTAGTTCTTTTACAACTTCTTCAACTAATCGAGAGCTCCAATCATTATTGATGATTTCTTTAGCTACGTCAATTTGTTGTTTCTTGGATGCTAGAGCTAAAAGAGGTTTTACTTGACCCATCGTTAATGTTTCACGTGAAACATATTCTCTAATTTCATCTGGTAAATTTAACAGTCTTAGAATGTTAGTTATCGCCGTCCTGCTGCGCCCTACCTTCTCAGCAGCTTGCTCTTGAGTAAGTCCGCATTTATCCATAAGCTTTTTAATGCCTTCAGCTTCTTCAATAGGATTCAGATCATGTCTTTGAATATTTTCTACCAAAGCAATTTCCATCATTTGCTTATCGGTATAGTCTTTAAAAACTACAGGAACAACTTTCAACTTTGCTTCTTTTGCTGCTCTTAAGCGTCTTTCACCAGCAACTAATTCATATTTACTGCCTTTTTTACGTACAACTAGGGGTTGTATCACTCCATGTTCTTTAACAGAAGCAACTAATTCCGCAAGTTTCTCTTTATCAAAAACTTTTCTTGGCTGATATGGATTGGCGCTAATTTCTTTTACGCTAAGTTCCATTGGAGTTTTATCTGCGACTTTTGCATTTTTAGGCTTTTTTGTTTCTTTTGGCGTAGGATATTCATTTTCAGAAATGAGTGCACCTAACCCTCTACCTAATCCACCACGTTTATTCATCTCCGATTACCTCCTTAGCAAGTTCTTGGTATACTAAAGAGCCTTTCGACTTTTTATCATAAACTATTACCGGTTCCCCATGACTTGGCGCTTCACTAAGTCTTACGTTTCTAGGAATAATGGTTCTATACATTTTCGTATTAAAGAATTTTTGAACTTCACTAACAACATCATTGGATAAATTTGTTCTTGCATCAAACATTGTCATTACAACGCCTTCTAATTTCAAAGCTGGATTCAAATTACGTTGTACTAACTGAATAGTATTCATAAGCATGGAAACGCCTTCTAGTGCATAAAATTCACATTGTATAGGAATCATTACAGAGTTTGCTGCAGTTAATGCGTTAATAGTTACTAGGCCTAATGAAGGCGGACAATCAATAATTACATAATCATAGTCATGTCTAACTCTATCAAGAGCACTTCTTAGTTTTGTTTCTCTGCTCATTAAGTTTACTAATTCGATTTCTGCCCCAGCAAGTTGAATTGTTGCTGGTAAAATATCTAGATTTTCGTACGCCGTTCTTAAAATAAGCTCCTTAGCAGGAACATCGTTAATCAATGCGTCGTAAATACATTTTTTTATATCTCGCTTGTCAAACCCTAGACCGCTAGTAGAGTTCCCTTGCGGATCTGAATCGACAATCAATACTTTTCTTCCTAAAACAGCTAGGCAAGCTGCTAAGTTCACGGTGGTTGTAGTTTTACCTACCCCGCCCTTTTGATTTGCTATAGCTATAACTTTTACCACTTTTTTCACTCCTTTTTAAATATTCGTAGTTTTATTTTACCATATTTCTTTAGAAAAACCTACTATTATATATGATTTTTTAGAAAAAAATAGGTTAATGTTTCACGTGAAACATTAACCTATTTCAAATTTCATGGTCAAAATAAGGCAATTCCGCCCTTTTTTCTTACATTTTTGTGGTGTTATCCACATTATCCACATAGTTATCCACAGTTAGAACAAGTTTCCTTGATTTGCATTCTTCGGTCTTTTTCTATTCTTTATTTTTACTGTCACAACCACATCTTCTCCTTCAACCTCTTGTTCAATTGTTGCAGGAATTCCTGTGTCATTAATGGTATCTATAATTTGTTTTATGCTATTTAGATAAATTCTTACATCATTAACGATTACTCTGTGCTTTTTCTTCTTAGCTGGAACTTCTGTCCCATATAAAACTTTATCGATATAATCTTCTGTTTGTTTTACATTGTACTTATTGGTTACTATAGTCTGTAAAACCTCGGTTTGAATTGTTTCGTCTTTAAGCTTCAATAAGGCTCTAGCATGCCTTTCTGTAAGGTCGTTTTTCTGTATAGTTTTACGTATTCCTACAGGAAGCTTTAGTAATCTTAACTTATTAGCAATAGTAGACTGTTTTTTGCCAACGCGAACCGCCATAACCTCTTGAGTCAAATTAAATTGATTTAATAAGGCTTCATAACCTTCTGCTTCTTCTAAAAAGTGCAGATCTTCACGTTGCAAATTCTCAATCATAGCAATTTCTGCTATTTGTTGCTCAGTATATTCACTGACGATTACTGGAACTTCTGCTAAACCTGCTAGTTGCGAAGCTCTTAAGCGTCTTTCACCAGCTATTAATAAGTATTTGCCCTCGTTAGATAAAGCTACTAATAAAGGCTGTAATACTCCATATTGCTGAATTGAATCCGCTAGTTCTTTCAAAGCCACTTCATCAAATGTTTTTCTAGGCTGATAAGGGTTAGGAAATACTTTATCTAAAGCGACTTTTATTACTTGAATATGCTCGCTTTTAGATGCTTTTTCAGCTGTCTCAATGCCTGTTAATGTAAATCCATCTTCTGCCATATATTAGCCTCCTAACTTAAAGGTTCTTTGTCCGGCAAACCTGCTTTACGAGGATATTTTGACGGTGTAGGTGCAACCTTTTTGATTTTCACTAATGCTCTACCATCATCTAGTCCTGGTAATTTGATTTCTTGAGCACTAATTAATTTGCCACCTAATATTTGTACTGCTTTTTTCCCTGCATCTATCTCTTCTTGATACTTACTGCCTTTCAAGGCAATAAAGTAGCCTCCCTGTTTTACTAAAGGCATGCAGTATTCACTTAAAACACTTAGGCGAGCTACTGCGCGAGCTGTAACTAAATCATATTTTTCACGATGATTTTTATTTTTTCCTGCGTCCTCTGCTCTAAAGTGCTGACAAGTGATATCTTTTAACCCTAAAGTTTCAATAACGCTTTCAAGGAATTTTAGCCTCTTAGCTAGAGAATCCATAAGCACCACTTTAATGGTAGGACAGTATATTTTTAAAGGGATTCCAGGGAATCCTGCACCTGTTCCTACATCAACCAAAGTTTTGCCAGGAAAAAGCTTTTCATCATAAGCCATCAAAGAATCTATAACATGTTTTACTGCAACATCTTCAGGTTCAGTTAAAGCTGTAAGATTTAAGGTTTTATTGGTTTCTACCAACATTTCATAATAAGTATTAAATTGATCTAGTTGCTCTTCAGAAAAGTTAAAACCTGCTTCCTTTCCCTTTTGAGCCAAAATCTCTTTAAAGTTCACTTTGCTCCCCCTTTTGACGATTTACCTCTAAGGCAATCATCAAGACACTTATATCTGCTGGAGAAACGCCAGATATTCTAGAAGCTTGACCAATAGATACTGGTTTTACTTTATCTAGTTTTTCCATTGCTTCAGAAGAAAGCTCTTTAATTTTCGTATAGTCAAATGCCGCTGGAATTAGCTTATTTTCTAGTTTAAGAGTTTTTTCAACAGCACTTTTTTGTTTTTTAATATAACCTTCGTACTTTGCAAATATTTCGGCTTGTTCTTCTACTAAATCGCTAACTTCAGGCATAGTAAAAACACTTTTAAGTTTATCGTAGTTTAATTCTTTTCTACGCAAAAGTTCCAATAAAGATAGTCCTGTTTTTACAGGTGTAGTACCGATTTCTACCAATTTAGCATTGTTTTCATCAGTTGGATTAATATACGTACCACCTAAATAATGAATTGCTCTCTCTAGACTTGTGCGTTTTTCAGTAAAAGCTTCATAACGTTTGTCGTCTACAAGGCCAATTTCTCTGCCTTTTTCTGTTAAGCGTAAATCCGCATTATCTTGACGCAATAATAAACGATATTCTGCTCTAGAAGTCATCATACGATATGGTTCATTAGTTCCTTTTGTAACTAAGTCGTCAATTAAAACCCCAATATAAGCTTCGTTTCTACCTAAAACAAATGCTTCTTTGCCTTGCAATTTACGAACTGCATTAATACCAGCCATTAAACCTTGAGCTGCGGCTTCTTCGTAACCACTTGAGCCATTTGCTTGACCAGCAGAAAACAGTCCTTTAATATTCTTATGTTCAAGAGAAGCTTGCAATTGCAACGGATCTAAGCAGTCATAATCAATAGCATAACCTGGACGCATCATTTTCGCATTTTCTAAGCCAGGTATTGTTTGTAGAAACTTCAGTTGTACATCGGCTGGTAAAGAAGTAGACATACCTTGAATATACATTTCATTAGTATTTCTGCCTTCAGGCTCAACAAAAAGCTGATGTCTTTCTTTATCTGCAAAGCGTACTATTTTAGATTCAATAGAAGGACAGTATCTTGGTCCAACCCCTTCTACTAAACCATTAAACATACCTGATAAATTAATATTTTCATTAATAATGTCGTGAGTTAATTTATTGGTATAAGTTAGCCAACAAGGAACTTGCTCTCTTTCAGTAATCGTACTCATAAAAGAGAAGTTTCTAGTTTTCTCGTCACCTGCTTGTATTTCCATTTTGCTATAATCAAGCGTACGAGCATCTAAACGTGCTGGTGTTCCCGTTTTGAAACGCATTAACTCCACTCCGCTTTCTAAAAGAGAGTTAGAGAGTTTGTTTGCAGAACGGAGACCATTTGGTCCAGCTTCGTAATTTACCTCGCCATAAACGATTCTACCGCGTAAATATGTTCCTGTTGCCAAAATTACACTATAAGCTTCAAAAAACTCCCCTGTTTCCGCTTCAACACCTACTACTTCGTCGTTACGAACATGAAGTTTATCGATCATTAATTGCTTAACATCAAGGTTAGCTTGATTTTCAACTATCTTTTTCATCAAAACATGATAAAAAGGCTTATCTGCTTGTGCTCTTAAAGCATGTACAGCATAGCCTTTACCTGTATTAAGCATACGCATTTGAATACAAGCTTCATCAGTGCTTAAACCCATTTGCCCGCCTAATGCATCTATTTCTCTTACAAGATGTCCTTTTGCTGGACCACCAACAGATGGATTACATGGCATTAAGGCAATATTATCTAAAGATAGAGTTGCTAAAAGAGTTTTGCAACCCATTCTAGCTGCAGCTAAAGCCGCCTCTACCCCTGCATGTCCTGCACCTATTACAATTACATCATATTTATCTGAAATATACACGTTATCTCTCACTATCCTTTTTATTTACCAACACAGAATTTAGCAAAAATTTCATTTATAATCTCGTCTCGAACTGCTTGACCAGTGATTTCTCCCATATTGTTGATTGCTGCTTGTACATCAATAGTAACGCAATCATAAGGAAGTAAATTCTCACAAGCAGATATAGAATCTTCTAAATTTTTAGCAGCTTTAATAAGCAAATCTTCATGGCGTGCATTTTGCACATAAGCACCTTCATTTAAAGTTCCTTCTTTGCCAAAAGCATAGTTTTCAAGCCATTTAATGAAATTATCTAGCCCTGCTTTTGTTTTTGCAGAAATCTCTATTACATGTTCTGAGCCATAAATTTTTTCTAACTTAGCTTTAGTTTCTGTATAACCTAAATCTACCTTATTAACCATTATAACATAGTCTTTGGACGTAGCTACTTTTAGGATTTCTAAATCTTCTTCCTGTAAGTTTTCCATTCCATCCACTACAATTATAGCAAGTTCCGCTTTTTCAAGCATTTCTTTACTCTTATCGACACCAATTTTTTCAACAAAATCTTCTGTTTCTCTAATCCCAGCTGTGTCTGTTAAAACTAAAGGTACGTCGCCAATAAGAACTTGTTCTTCAATAACATCTCGCGTAGTACCAGCATATTCAGATACAATAGCTCGATCCTCTTTCAAGAGAGCATTTAAAAGACTGGATTTACCTACATTTGGGCGACCAACAATAACTGTTTTAAGGCCTTCTCTTAAAATTTTACCTGTATGAGCATTCTTTAAAAGCTGCTCCACTTTACTTTGAGCAGATCTAATATGCCCTTCCACTGCTTCATAAGTAACATCTTCTATATCGTCTTCTGGGTAGTCAATTACTGCTTCTAAATTAACAATAACTCCCATTAATTCTTCTCTAATAGCTTTAAGTTCCTTAGATAAAAAGCCTTCTTGCTGGCGTAATGCTAGCTTCAAGGATGCTTCACTACGAGAATTAATGATATCCATAACTGCTTCTGCTTGAGCTAA
The DNA here is from genome assembly GCA_947074185.1 of uncultured Negativicutes bacterium. GTDB lineage: Bacteria > Bacillota > Negativicutes > Acidaminococcales > Acidaminococcaceae > CAMTOO01. The sequence continues at coordinate 5,823 of CAMTOO010000041.1, read as the reverse complement.
ATCAATACGCCCATTTAGAAAAGCTCGTTTAGTAAATTCACCAGGTTCTGCAGGTCTTGCTCCATGTTTATAAGTTAAGGAAAGTATAGTTTTTAAACTCTCTACCCCACCATGACATTGTATTTCAACAACATCCTCAGCGGTATAAGAGTGGGGATTTTTCATACATACAGCCAAAACTTCGTCTACAAATTCATCGTTTTCATCTTTAATCTTTCCATAGCTCATTTTATGGCTTGGTTCCGCACTTAAATACTTCCCTGACTGTGCAACAAAAATCTTTTCTGCTATTTCTATTGATTTGTCTCCACTAATACGAATAATGCCTACGGCACCTGTTCCAAGTGCGGTTATTATTGCGCTAATAGTATCATCTGTATGCATAAATATTTCCTTTCTAGGCTTATTACCAATTTTGAATAAAAGAAGGACATAACTATTATCACTACTTTTCGATAATAATTACGTCCTACAATTTAAGTTTATACTTGCCTTATTTTTTTAATTCAATTACTACCTTACGATAAGGATCATTACCTTCACTAAAAGTAACTATCTTTTTATCATCTTGTAAAGCTGTATGAATTATTTTACGTTCATGTGGATTCATAGGCTCTAAAGCAACCTTTTCCCCACTACGTTTTACTTTATCTGCTAAGCGTTTAGCTAGTTTAGTTAAAGTTTCAACTCTTTTATCGCGATAGTTTTCTACATCAATAATAATATGCATTCTACCTTCAGAGTTTTTATTAGCAACTAAATTAGTAAGATATTGTAAAGCATCTAAAGTTTGACCATGTTTACCAATCAAGATACCCATATCAGCACCATGAAGCTTTAATACTACATTACCTTCTGCTTTATTAACAAATTTTTCCATAACTACTTTGATTTTCATAGCTTCGAAAATTTTTGCTAAGAATTCTTTTGCTACTTCAAGAGCTTCTTCATTTACAACAAACTCTTTTTTTACAATAATTTTTTCTTCGCGATGAGTAGTTAAAACGCTACCATCGTTGTTTACTTTAACTGTATCTTCAGTCATAGCTGCAGCAGCTACTGTAGTAATTACACTCATAACATCTGCTACGTCCCCTTTAGGAGTAACTAAAACTTTTGCTTTTTTACCAAGGAAACCAAAAAAACCATTTTTTCCTTCGTTTACAACTTCTATGTTTACTTGATCTTCAGTTAAGTTAAGTTCGCTTAAAGCAGCTGCAATAGCTTCTTCAGCTGTTTTGCCTGTTTTTTCAATTGTAGCCATATTTATTTTCTCCCGCTCTAATTACTTTTCTTCTGACCTATTCATTAACCATTGTTGTCCAATTTGCATTGTGTTCATTACAATCCAGTAAAGAACAAGGCCTGCTGGAAAACTTATGCTGATGTAACCAATAAATAATGGCATAAAATATAACATTACTTGATTTTGAACACCTGCTGTATCTGGCATAGATTGTTTTGATTGAACAAAAGTTGTTAATGCAGATAAAACTGGTAAAATGTACAAAGGATCTGGAACAGCTATAGATTGCATCCATAAAAAGTCTGCTGGTCCTTGATAAGAATAATCTCTAATTCCATAGAAAATACCGATCATAATAGGCATTTGAATCAATAATGGTAAACAACCCGCTAGCGGATTTACACCACTATCTTTATACAAACGAGCTAACTCCATGTTTAGTCGTTCTTTATCGTTTTTATATTTTTCTTGAAGAGCCTTCATTTTAGGCTGAATTTCCATCATTGCTTTAGTAGATTGAATTTGCTTTCTACTTAATGGGAACAATAATAATTTAATTATTATTGTTAAGAAAATTATAGCTAAACCATAATTTGGAAAATCAATACTTTCAGTGAAGTTATATAAAATAGTTAGTGCTTGTTGCACAATATCACTTAAAAAATCCAAAATTTCACTCCTTCTGGTATCATTCTACCGGATCATAGCCCCCTGCATGCCACGGATGGCATTTACAAATTCGCTTGATCGTCATTTTACTACCAATAATAACTCCTTTTTTCTCTAAAGCTTCTATAGCATATTGAGAACAAGTTGGGTAGAACCTACATCTAGGTCCTAATATTGGTGATATACAATTTTGATAAAATCTAATCACTAAAACTAATACTGTTTTCATTCTTAAATCCTATCTAACATTAATGAAGCCTTCTTTACAAGCCTCAAAAATACGCGCTCATAAGTTTTAATATCTGCAAGAGCAAGTCTTTGTCTTGCTACCCACACTACTCTTTTGTTACCTTTTAATTCGTTTTTGTGTTTACGAAAAATCTCACGCATCATTCTTTTTACTCGATTGCGGACAACGGCATTGCCTATCTTCTTACCAACAGCGAAACCTATTTTAATTTTTTCATTTTCGCTTGGCAAAACATAGAAGACACTCATTCCATCAACAACGGACTGCCCTTTTTCATAAACTCTTTGAAATTCTTTTTTTGATTTAATTTTGTACTTCTTAGGAAATTTGTATTCCTTCATTTTGATTCCTCAAGTCCACATGGAAAAAAAAGGCCACTGATGTGGCCTTATTTTTTTTATTATGCAGATAATTTTTTTCTGCCTCTTAAACGTCTTCTTTTGAGAACTTTTTGTCCGCCTAAAGTAGCCATTCTTTCTCTAAAACCATGAGTTCTTTTTCTTTTTAAATTGTTTGGTTGAAAAGTGCGTTTCATTCTATTTACCCTCCTTGCCATTCACTAGTTTTATCAATCTTTTATATAAATGGAAATTGATAGCTAACGAAATTATAAGAAAAACAAGCAAAAGTGTCAAGGATTTAACAATCTTTTATATTTTTTTCTTTTTTGCCAAAAAACCTGTGGATAACTTTTTCTTTTTATGTTAAAATGAATTATTATTATCGAAAGGACGAAATTTTATGGGTGATGAGTATTTACAAGAGATTTGGATTGAGTTTCTAAATAAATTTTTAGAATCTACAAACCAAAAAGTCTTTAATATATGGGTAAAACCTTTGGTTCCCTTAAAATTAAAAGACAATGTTATAGAAATAGGGGTAAAAACTGAATATTTTAAAGATTTGTTTGAACAAAAATATTCTTCTATCGTAGCGGGAATACTTTCTAATATTACAAACAAAGAAATAAAGGTAAAATTAGTAGTGATAGAAGATGATTTAGGTCAAACAACTAACGTTATTGATGAAACCCCTTCAGAACCAAACTACGAAACATCTACATTATTTTTAAATAATGATAATGATAGATTTGAAAGTAATTTAAATCCTAAATATGTTTTTGAAAATTTTGTAATAGGTAATTCTAATCGCTTTGCTTATGCTGCAGCACAATCTGTAGCTGATAAACCAGCACATTCTTATAATCCTCTTTTTATTTATGGAGGAGTAGGTTTAGGAAAAACTCATTTAATGCAAGCTATTGGTAATGCTATTAAGAATAATAATCCTTCTATGAAGATTCTTTATACTTCTAGTGAAAAATTTACTAATGAAATTATTAATTCTATTCAAAAGCAAAATACCAATTCTTTTAGAGAAAAATATAGATCTATTGATTGCTTAATTATCGATTATATTCAATTTTTGGAAAATAAAGAAGCAACTCAAGAAGAATTTTTCCATACTTTTAATGCTCTTAAAGATGCAAATAAACAAATTATTATCTCTAGTGACCGTTTACCAAAAGATTTATCAAATCTAGAAGACCGCCTAAGATCTAGATTCCAAAATGGTTTAACGGCTGATATTCAGGCTCCTGATTTAGAAACTAGAATAGCAATTTTAAGAAAAAAAGCAGAAGAAGATACTGTTATTGTTCCAAATGAAGTAATTCAATTTATAGCTTCTAGTATCGATAGTAATATTAGAGAAATAGAAGGAGCTTTTACTGGTATTATTGCATATTGTAATTTAATGCAGCAACCAGCTACTCTTGAAATAGCTCAACGAATATTAGAACAAATGGGAACTACTAAAAAAACAAATATTACTTTAGATAAATTAAAACATCATATTTGAGACTATTTTAAAATTAAATATGCTGATCTGGTAGGTAAAAAACGACCTAAAAATATAGCTAATCCTCTTCAAATAGCTATGTATTTATGTAGAGTAATGACTGATACTTCTTTACCTAAGATAGGCGCTGCTTTTGGCGGCAGAGATCATACTACTGTTATCCATGCTTGCGAAAAAGTAGATAAATTAAGAAAAGAAGATTCAAATTTTGATACATTATTAAATCAATTAGAAGATAATATTAGAAGACAATAATTTATCTACAGGTATTGTGAATATCTATCAAAATAATGTTAATAACTTAACTTTCTTGTTAATAACTTTTTGAAGCTGTAGATAGTGTTTATATCTTATTAACATTATCAACAATGTTATCAACAGTTTAAACTACTTTATTTAATAAGGCTTTAACCTATTATTAACAATATCTACAAGACTTACTACTAAGACTACTAATTTTTATATATAAATAAAATTATTATAAAAGAAAGGACTGTTTATAAATGATATTTTCATGTGAAACATCCAATCTGACCAAAGCAATCCAAACAGTGTTAAGTTCTATATCTTCCAAACCAAGTACTCCAGTATTTGGAGGAATTCATATAATTGCAGAAAATAATAAAATAGAATTACAAGGTATGGATATTAATTTATCTATCTCAACAACAATAGATGCTCAAATAGAAGAAGATGGTGAAATTTTAATTACAACACATCATTTTTCAGAATTAGTTAAAAAAATGAATGGAGAAACCATTAAAATTAATAAAGAAATTAGCGAAAATACTGTTCGTTTACATTCAGGAAAAGCAGATTTTAAAATTTTATTAATGAATGTAATGGATTATCCTAAATTTCCTCAATTTAATCCTGAGAGAACTGTAACAATCGAAGATGAAAAAATAAAAGATCTTATAAAAAAGACTTCTTTTGCTTGTTCTACAGATGTTGCAAGACCTTTATTTACAGGTGTTTTATGTGAAATAGAAGATGGAGTAATTACTTTTGTTGGTACTAATACTCATCGTTTAGCTATTAGAAAATTATCAAAAACTGATAGTGAAAATATGAATATTATTATTCCTGGTTTAGTTTTAAAAGAAATTAATAAAAACTTATCTGGAAAATTACCACAAGAAGTTAAAATTTCTCTTTTAAATAATCAAATAATGGTTGTTATTGATGAAACAATTATTGTTTCTAGATTAATAGAAGGCAAATTCCCAGATTAGAGAAAAGTAATACCAACATCATTTTCTATTAAAACAAAAGTAAAAACTAAAGAATTAGCAGGAGCTGTAGAAAGAGTAGCTTTATTTAGCAGCTCAGATAGTGATTATAGTATTGTTAAAATTAGTGTAGATGAAAAAGAAATGACAGTATTATCTAGTAGCCCAGAAGTTGGTAAGGGTGAAGAAAAAATTTCTTGCGAAACAGAAGGCGAAAGAGTAAATGTAGCTTTTAATGCAAGTTATATTCTTGATATTTTAAATAATATTACTAGTGAAGAAGCTATTATTGAATTAAATAGTTCTTTAAGTCCAGTAGCTATCAAACCTATTGATGATGAAAATTATATTTACATAGTAACTCCTGTAAGAGTTATTTTTTAAGGAAAAATAATGGAAAAAATACAAACAACTATAGATACACCATTTATTACTGCAGTAGCTTTATTAAAATTAGAAGGTATTGCAGAGACAGGCGGACAAGCAGCTGAATTTGTTTTAGATGGCTTAGTTCAAGTAAATGGAGAAGTTATCTCTGAAAAAAGAAAAAAAATAAAAACTAATAA
>CAMTOO010000040.1 GCA_947074185.1 uncultured Negativicutes bacterium | reverse complement strand
GGCCACCTTGGTTATTGCCTTGGTAACCGCCTTGACGTTGGCCACCTTGGTTATTATTTTGACGTTCTTGGTTGTTGAATTGGCCTGGTCTTTGACCTTGTGGTCCTATAAAAATACCACCTTGACGTTGGCCACTTTGTTGAGGGCGTGGAGAATTAGCACCTTGTCTAGGCGCACTAGTATTTTGTGAACGAGGAGCTTCTTGGTTAGTTGAAGGACTTGTATCACTTACAGGTTTAGTTTCTGTATTTTGTTTTGGTTTTTCAGTAACAGGTGCTGCAGGTTTTGGTTCTGCTTTTTTTTCAGTTGTAACTTTAGTCTTAGTAGCTTTACTTGTTGTTGCAGGAACGTTAGTTTCTGCTTTTTTCTTTGCAGGCTGTGGCTTTACATCACCACTAGTTCCCATTACAACATCTTTTTTGTAAACGCTTTTTACTACCTTTACAACATCATTATCAACAGAACTAAAATTAGTCTTCTTGATATTATTTTTTGCTAAAGCTTCTAGCAATTCCGAACTTTTAATACCTAACTCTTTTGCTACCTCATGTATTCTTTTATTACCCATTCAACTACCTCCAACCAATCTTTTCATAATTTATAAACTTATTTTATATTAATTTTCACATGTTTCTCAAGCATTTTTACAAAACCAGCATCTAAAATGCCTATTGCTTTTCTTTTGCCTTTGCCTATAGCATTTCCTAATGCATCTCCCGTTCCCAATTCTATAACAGGTACATTGACACATTCTGCAATATAATACAAATCTTTTTTTGCATTCTCTGCAGTGTCTTCTGCAATAATTAAAAGCTTTACTTTTTTTGATTTTAAAGCACTTTTTATCGCAAAATCTCCAGAAGCAAGTTTGCCTGCTTTCTGTGCCAATCCTAATGCAAATGCAATATTAGGCGTTACCATTAGCAAAATCCTCCAAAATCTTTTGATAAATTTCTTCACTAACAGGTTTCTCTAGCGCTCTTTCCAAGCGTTTGCCTTTGTAAGCTTTCGCAATACACTCTTTATTCGGACAAAGATATGCACCACGGCCTGCTTTTTTACCAGTTAAATCTAAAGAAATTTCCCCTTCAGGAGATCTCACAACTCTTATTAACTCTTTTTTTTCTTTCATAACATCACAACCAACACACTTACGTTGTGGTATTTTTTTAATCTTCATTTGACTCACAACCTTCTAAATCATCGTCTGTTTGTGATTCACTTTTGATATCTATCTTCCAGCTTGTAAGCTTTGCAGCTAAACGTGCATTTTGTCCTTCTTTACCAATAGCCAAAGATAATTGATAATCAGGAACCATTACTTTACAAACTTTTTCTTCTTCTTCTACAACTTCTGCTGAAATTACTTTTGCAGGAGACAATGCATTCGCAACGTATTCTGCTGGGTTTTCAGAGTATTTAACAATGTCAATCTTTTCGCCACGAAGTTCATTAACAATGTTTTGTACACGCATTCCTTTTGGTCCAACACATGCACCTACTGGATCAATATTTTCATCTTTTGTATATACTGATATTTTAGATCTCATACCAGCTTCACGAGCTACAGATTTAATCTCTACAACTCCATCATGAATTTCTGGTACTTCTAATTCAAACAATCTTTTTAATAGACCAGGATGAGTTCTTGAAAGAACAATTTGAGGACCTTTATTAGTTTTCTTTACCTCAACAACATAAAATTTCATTCTATCGTGATATTGGTAAATTTCTCCAGGAATTTGTTCATTAGTTAAAAGCATACCTTCTACTTTTCCTAAATCAACAAATACCGTGCCTCTTTCCATACGTTGAATAACACCCGTTACGATATCATCTTCACGTCCAGAATAGGTTTCATACACAATGCCTCTTTCAGCTTCGCGAATGCGTTGCATAATAATTTGTTTAGCATTTTGCACTGCAATTCTGCTGAAGTTTTCTGGAAAAACTTCCTCTTCAAAGATATCATCAATCATATATCTTGGATCAATGTTTTTTGCATCTTCCAAAGAGATTTCTTCACTTGGTGTTTCCACTTCTTCTACAACTTTGCGTTGCGCAAAAACATGAAACTCACCTGTTGTTTTATTTAATTCAATTCTAACTGTTTGAGTACTATCAAAATTCTTTTTATATGCAGACACTAAAGCTTCTTCTACAGCTTGAAAAAGTGTTTCTGGATCAATTCCTTTTTCTTTCCCTAATAATTCAATAGCTAAAACAAAATCTGTATTCACTAACGTATTCCTCCTCGCGCCCTAAAAATCTATATGTGGTCTAATTGTTTTTATAATTTCACGACTAATAAGTACCGGTTTTTTAAATTCACGACCTTTAATAATCTTTCTCACTTCAATTTCATCATCAGTATGAGAAACTAAAACACCTACAAGTTCTTTCATTCCTTCCCATTCTGATAAAAATAAAACATCAATTTTTTTATCATAATATGCTAAAAAATCATCATTGTTTTTTAATGGTCTATCAATACCTGGAGAAGAAACCTCTAGATAATACTTATCTTTTATAGTTTCTTTTTCATCTAAAAATCCAGTTAGCGTTTCACTTACTAGCTGACAATCTTCAATTTCAACTCCACCTGGTTTATCAATGAAAATTCTTAGATACCAATCTTTTTCCCGAACATATTCTACGTCTACCAACGTTAACTCAGTATCTTTTAATAATTCTACTGTTTCCTCAAAAATAAGTTGTTCTAACTCTTCTTTTTTCATTAATATCACCTCGTTTCATAACACATTTAATTTACAATTTCAGATATAGAAAGCGACGTTTTTCAACGTCGCCCTTAAAAAATTCATATTCTTCTTCGCTTATTATAGCATTTTCACCATAATAATACAAGCATTTTAAAAAACTTTCTTCATTAATTTGTTTTTAGAACAAAGAAATTTGTGCCGTTTCCGGCAAATCCTTTAATACTCCATGTTTTGCAAGTTTATCAATAACTGCTTGACCAACTTTACTACGACCACGAATATCTTCGTGAGAAACAAAAGGATTATTTTTATCACGAACTGCACTAATTGCAAGAGCGGCATTTTTTCCAATGCCGTCTAAAGCTTTTAGTGGTGGTCTTAAACCCTCTTCAGTAACTTTAAATTTAACTGGATCAGATTCGTAAATATCAATTGGTGCAAATTTAAAACCACGTTCCATCATTTCAACAACTAATTCTAAAAATGTTACTGCAGTCTTATCTTTAGGAGCTGCTTTTACACCTTGTTCGTAAACATATTTGATAAAGTTTTTAATACCGCTTAACCCTTGCTCTAAATACGTAGCATCAAAATCTGGAGCTCTTACTGTGAAATATGCTGCATAATATTCTTTTGGATAATGCACTTTACAATATGCAATACGATACGCCATTAAAACATATGCTACTGCATGCGCTTTAGGAAATAAATATGCTATCTTCTCGCAAGAATTAATATACCATTCAGGAACATTTGCCTCTACCATTGCTTCTTTCATTTCTGGCAACAGACCTTGCTTAGCAGCTCCGCCTTTACGTACATATTCCATTGTTTTGAACGCAATACTTGGCTCTACTCCTTTAGCTATCAAATTAGTCATAATGTCATCACGAGTAGAGATAGTTTGATCTTTTGCTGTTCCATTTTTAATAAGTTCTTGCGCATTATTCAACCACACGGCAGTACCATGAGAATAGCCAGAAACCCTAACTACTTCACTGAACATTTTTGGTTGAAGTTCATGAATCATTCCCCTTGTAAAAGCTGTGCCACATTCTGGTATTCCATATGTACCAGTAGAACTATTTATTTGCTCTTCTGTAACACCTAAAACCTTAGGGGAAGAAAATATCGCCATTGTTTTTTCATCACCAATAGGAATAGTTCTAGCATCTATACCAATCAAATCTTCTAACATCTTTATTACTGTAGGATCATCATGACCTAGAATATCAAGTTTTACAAGACGATCATTAATCGAATGATAATCATAATGTGTTGTTATTATATCAGAATCGTTTTTATCAGCTGGCTTACTCATTGGCGTAATATAGTGAATATCCATATCACGAGGAATTACCATAATACCACCTGGATGTTGTCCAGTCGTATGTTTTACGCCATTTAAACCCTCTACTTTACTATCGATAAAGGCTGGATGGGCTTTTTTATTATGTTTTTCATAATATTTCCAAACATAAGTACGCGCTTTTTTTGGTGCTATAGTTGATATAGTACCTGCACGACAAACATTATCACGTCCGAATAACTCCTCAGTATACTTGTGAGCAGTTGGTTGATATTCGCCTGAGAAATTCAAATCAATATCAGGTACTTTATCCCCATGGAATCCCATAAATACCGCAAAAGGAATATCGTGACCATCTCTTATCATCTCAGTATTACATTCGTGACATTCTTTGATAGGTAAATCAAAACCGCTTCCGTATTCACCATTATAGAAAAACTCTGTATGACGGCAATTAGGACAACGATAATGTGGTATCAAAGGATTAACTTCTGTAATATCAATCATTGTTGCTACAAATGAAGATCCAACAGAACCTCTTGAACCTACTAAATATCCATCATCTAGTGATTTTTTAACTAACTTATGTGCGATATAATACAAACTCGCAAAACCATGATTAATAATAGAATTTAGTTCTAATTCTAAACGTTTTTCTACTATTTCAGGAAGTACGCGTCCATATAAATCGTGGGCTTTATCATAAGTCATTGTCTTAACTTTTTCTTCAGCGCCAGGAATTATAGGAGAATAAAGCTGATCCTTATCTGGAACAGGTTTAAGTTTTTCTATCATATCTGCAATTTTATTAGTATTAGTAACAACAACTTCATAAGCTACTTTTTCACCTAAATATGAAAATTCTCTTAGCATTTCTTCTGTCGTTCTAAAATACAATGGCGCCTGCTGATCAGCATCAGAATAGCCCTGAGCATCTTGTAAAATAGCTCTTAATTTACTATCTTCTGGATTCAAGAAATGAACGTCACAAGTAGCTACAGTCAATTTGCCTAGCTTTTTACCTAATTCATAAATTTTCTTATTATGTTCTTTTAATTCCTCAACCGTATAAAAACCACTACGTTCAAGAAACATATTATTTCCTATTGGTTGAATTTCTAAATAATCATAGAAACTAGCTATTTTTTCTAATTCTTCATCAGAAGCGTTAGCTTCAATAGCGCGATAGAGTTCTCCGCCTTCGCAAGCACTACCTAGCAAAAGGCCTTCTCTATATTCTTCAATAACACTACGTGGTAACATAGGTTTCTTTTTATATAAATAAGATAAATGCCCTAATGAAACTAATTTATATAAATTACGTAACCCTACTTCATTCTTAGCAAGAATGATAATATGATTACTTTTTATTTTCATAGGTGATTTTAATTTGCTTTTTAGAATTTTTACATCAGCATCATTAATTAAATAACCTTCTAAACCAAAAATTAGCTTTAAATCACTTTTCCCTAGTGCTGAATAACAATTTGGAAAGGCTTGAATAACGCCATGATCAGTAATAGCCAGTGCTTTATGACCAAAACGTTCGGCTGTTTCAATCAATTCTTTAATTGGCGTTACACCATCCATGCGACTCATTTTTGTATGACAATGAAGCTCAACACGTTTATGTTCAGCATTATCTTCTCTAAGTTCTAAAGGCATTCTTCTTATTGCTTTTGGTGTTATTGCTAATTCATCAAATAAATATTTATCAGGTCGTATATCACCATAAATTCGTAAGCGCATACCAGCCTTAAGCTGATTAGCTACTTTATAAGCTTCTTCTTTATTTTCAAAACGAAATTTTACATAAATACCATTTGTCGCATCAGCTAAATTAAATACGAGAGATACTCTACCTGTACGCAATTCACGCACTACAAACTCTTCTAATTCGTCATCAGATTTTAAGGTTTTAACAAGAATCCCTTCAATAACAACTTTATTTTCTTCTTCTGTTATTGAATCAATTTCTCTAGGTTCTCCTTTAAATGCCTTACCGAAGATAAATTCACTTTCTTTCTTAGCACCATAAAGAGTATTATATGCCCTTTCAAACTCTTCATCATAATCTAAATTTGTTTCGTAACCATTATCATACTCATTACTAGCACACTCCAAAGAATCATCCATAGGTCCTCTAAGAGAATCTTCCTCTTCTAGTGTTGGCAGTGCTACTTCTTGTTCTTCTTCTATTTCTACAATTTCTTCTAAGGAATCATTTGTAACCTCAAAAGTTAATTTAGTTACTCCTAATGATTCTAATAAACCCGTTTTAATAACATTTAATATATTTTCAGGAATAGGCGCAACTGTTTTGTATTCCACCTTACACTGACTATTAGCAGTGTCAATCCACACCTTTTCGACATGCATTAATTGAGCTTGTTCTTTATCTTCTGGGCTCAAATTTAAGCTATCAATATATTTTAGGAATTCATTTTTATCTGGGACTATATAATATTCTGCTTGCATGCCTACTCCTTTCTAAACATTTATAAAAAGGGTTGAGCCTAAATTTTAGGTTCAACCCTTCAATGTTATCCTTTATTTTCTAGAGAAATAACGCCTTCAACACTTTGAATACCGCTAATAATTTGACTTGTATCTACATCTTTATTTACTTTAAGATATATTTCTAAGATAATTCTATTTTTATCAGAAGTGTTTTTTACATTGAGAGTTTTTACTTTTATACCATTCATTGATAAATATGATGTTACTTCAGTAATTGTACCAGGTTTATTATCTGCAACTACACGTATATATTGACGTGCACTACGACTTTTACCTGCAAAACGTTTTTCAACATCATGAAATGTTACTAGAGTAATCATAGTAATAACAGTTGCAGCTAGTGCGATTAAATACATTCCACTACCAGATGCTAATCCAATAGCTGATACCATCCATAAACTAGCAGCTGTAGTTAAACCACGGACTGTAACACCTTCATGCATAATTGTACCTGCACCCAAGAAACCAATACCGCTTACTACTTGAGCTGCAATTCTAGCAGAGTCTCTATTTTTAGGAATTTCTAATGGTTCTGCATTAAAACCATCAAATCCATACATAGAAACTAGCATAATAAGTGCTGATCCAGTACAAACCAATATATGTGTTCTAAAACCAGCAGGGCGGTCTCCACTACCACGTTCTAAACCAACAATACCGCCTAGAATAGCAGATATAACTAATCTACATAACATATCTACTTCTAATGATCCAAACATCACCCTACCCCCTTAGTAGCATTAATCTATTTTCTCTAACATTTCAATAAGTTTTTGTACGCAATCACCATCAAGAGTAAGCATTTGAACCTCTCCTGATTTACGCATTTTTACTTCTGCACTATTTTCTGCTAATGTTTTTGGACCAATAACTACACGCACTGGATAACCAATTAAATCAGCATCTTTAAATTTAACGCCTGGTCTTTCATCTCTATCATCGATAAGAACTTGAACTCCTGCATTTTTAAGTTTTATATAAAGATCTTCTGCGGCTTCCATTGTTTCAACATCTTTTACATTTACAGGAACAACAACAATATGATATGGCGCAATACTCTTTGGCCAAATAATACCATCTTTATCATTGTATTGTTCAACAGCTGCAGCCATTGTTCTAGATACACCTATACCATAACAACCCATGAAAATAGGTTTTGCTTTACCATTTTCATCTAAATAAGTTGCTTTTAATGGTTCACTATATTTAGTGAAAAGTTTAAATACTTGACCAACTTCGATCCCACGAGCTTTTTCTACTTTTCCATTACAATGTGGGCATGGATCTCCCTCTTGAATTAAACGAATATCAGCTACATGTGTTGGAGTAAAATCTTTGTTAGGATTTACATTAATGAAATGGTAGCCTTCTTTATTAGCGCCACAACATAAATTGCTCATTTCCATAACATTTTGATCCACAACAACCATAACTTTATTTGTATCAATGCCAATAGGTCCCATATATCCACCTACAGTATTGCCTTCAATAAGAGCTGTTTCTGAGGCCATTTCAAGTTCAAGAACATCACAAGTATTAAGGACTTTTACTTCGTTAACTTCATGGTCGCCACGAACAAAACAAAGGATTAAACCTTTTTCACTTTGATAAGCAACAGCTTTGATTGATTTTTCTATTGGTAATTTTAAATAGGAACAAACATCAACAATTGTTTTGCAATCTGGAGTTACAACTTCTTCTTTGTCTAAAGCAGTTTCAGTTTCCGCTTTAATCAAATGCAATTCTGCTTTTTCTGTATTTGCAGCATAATCACAGGAATCGCAAAATACGATTTCTGCTTCGCCACTTTCAGCTAATGCCATAAATTCATGAGAACCACTACCACCAATAGCACCACTATCTGCTTCAACTGGTCTAAATACTAATCCACATCTTTTAAATATATTAGCATACGCCTCGTACATTCCTTTATAAGAAACTTCTAAGCCTGCTTCATCTTTATCAAAAGAGTATGCATCCTTCATTATGAATTCACGACTACGCATTAAACCAAAACGTGGACGTCTTTCATCTCTAAATTTATCTTGAATTTGGTAAAGATTAATAGGTAATTGTCTATAAGAACGCACATCATTACGAACGATAGTTGTAATCATTTCTTCATGAGTAGGACCTAAACAAAAAGCTCTAGAATGTCTATCTTTTAAACGCCACATTTCTGCACCATAAACATCCCATCTACCACTTTCTTGCCAAATTTCAGCTGGTTGCACGATAGGCATTAAAAGTTCTTGTGCCCCTTTGTCGTCCATTTCTTCTCTAACAATTGCTTCTATTTTACGAATTACGCGCCATCCTAAAGGCAAATAGGTATAAATACCTCCTGAAGCCTTTCTCATGAAACCTGCTCTTAACAATAATTGGTGACTTGCAATCTCTGCCTCAGCAGGAACCTCACGTAAAGTTGGTGCATAAAGTTTTGATACTCGCATTAACTGTTCTTCCTCTCGTTTATAATTTTGTCTATTTCAATAAATAATTCATCTATAATCTTATCTTCAGGAACTTTTTTTAAGATTTCCCCTTTACGGAAAATAAGTCCTTCGCCAATACCACCAGCAATGCCAACGTCAGCTTCTTTTGCTTCTCCTGGACCGTTAACAACACAGCCCATAACAGCAACTGTGATTGGATCTTTAATATCGTCTAAGCGTTTTTCTACAGCTAACGCTAATTTTTCTAAACTAATTTGAGTGCGTCCACAAGTTGGACATGAAATTAAAGTAGGTCCATATTCTCTAAGCCCCAAGGCTTTTAAGATATTATATGCTACCTTTACTTCATTAAGTGGATCTCCTGTAAGTGAAACCCTTATAGTATCGCCTATTCCTTCAGAAAGTAACGCACCTATTCCAACAGCTGATTTAATAATACCAGAATTAATAGTACCAGCCTCTGTAATCCCTACATGTAAAGGATAATTACACTCACTTGCCATTAATCTATAGGCATCTAATGTCATAGGAACATCATGACATTTTAAAGATATTTTTATGTTTCGATAATCTAATTCTTCTAAGATACGCACATGACGCCAAGCAGCTTCAACCAAAGCCTCTGCTGTTGGATGTCCATATTTTTCCACTAAATCTTTTGGCAAAGACCCTGCATTAACACCAATTCTAATAGGAATATCTTTTATTCTTGCAGCATTAACAACAGCTTCTACATTTTCTCTGCCACCGATATTACCAGGATTAAGGCGCAACCCATTAACACCTGCGGCAATTGCATCTAATGCTAACTTATAGTCAAAGTGAATATCTGCAATAACAGGTATAGGACTTTTTTCTACAATTGCCTTTAATGCAAGTGCAGCATTTTTATCTGGAACTGCACAACGAATGATATCACATCCTGCAGCTGCTAGCATATTTATTTGTGCTAATGTTGCATCAACATCATCTGTTTTTGTGTTAGTCATAGATTGAACTGTAATAGGAGCATCGCCGCCTACTTTAATACCACCTATATCCAATTGACATGTTTGTCTGCGTTTCATAGAAAAGCCCCTTTATTAATAGTTACCTAGTTATATCTTTGTATGTTGAAAAAAATGTAATTGCTAAAATTAAAATAACCCCTGCCATTTGAATCTTGTACATAATATTATCACTAAGAGGTTTTCCTCGTAATGCTTCTACTATTAGTATAACAAAATGCCCGCCATCTAATGCTGGCAATGGTAATAAATTGATTATAGCAAGATTTAAGCTCAATAAAGCAACAAATTGTAATAACTGCGCAATACCTCTATTAGCTACTTCTCCTGCCATTTTAGCAACTCCAATAGGTCCTGCAACATCTGCACTTGAATTGCCTGTTACGATTTTCATCAAGGAAGCTATCATGTTCTTGACTATATTAATTTCAGCATTGACAGATAGTTTCAATGCTTCAACTGGACCTACACGTTCTAAAACTGTAGATGCAACAACACCTATCATTGCTCTACCAGTTTCTGGATGCACTTCAGGGATTACTTTAAAAGTTCTTTCTTCGCTTCTACGTTCAACAACAATAGAAATTTCTTTACCTTCTGACTTGCCAACTTGCTCGCGTACTTCTTGCCAAGTTGTAACTGGTTTTCCATCAACAGTTAATACTCTGTCACCATCTAACAAACCACTTTTTGCGGCTGCATAACCATCAATCACCTGACCTAAAACAGGTTCATTAAGAGGTTTTTCAACACCGTTTATAGTAAATAAACCAAAAAATAAAATCATTGGCAAAAGAAAATTCATTAATGACCCTGCTAAAATTACAAACATTCTTGCAGGAATAGATTTAGATTTAAATCCTCTTTCATCTACCTCTTCATCAGGATCCATGCCAGCTATTTTATTATATCCACCTAAAGGTAACGCACGTAACGTATACGTAGTTTCACCTTCTTGTGTGGAATAAATTTTCGGACCAAAACCTATCGCAAATTCATCTACACGCATCTTCATCATTTTTGCAGCAATGAAGTGCCCTAATTCGTGAACAGTTATTAATATCCCAAATGTAAAAATACATGCTAATATTGTTACCACTTTACCTCCTATTTAAAAATTAATAACTTTAATTTTTTGCTATTAATTCTTTTACAAACTTACGTGCTTGACTATCAGCTAATTCAATATGTTCAATATTTGGATTTGTAATATTTTCATATTTATCAACTGTGATTTCTACAAATTTTGCAATATCTAAATACTTAATTTTTCCATCTAAAAATGCATATACACATTCTTCATTTGCTGCATTAAATACACATGGAAGAACTCCACCTGCTTCACCTACTTCTATTGCAATTCTTAGAGCAGGAAAGGCTTCTAAATCCGGTTCTTCAAAAGTCATTTGACTCATCTTTGTAAAATCTAGAGTACTAAAAGAATGATCATATCTATCAGGATAAGAAAAAGCATATTGGATTGGCAATCTCATGTCAGGCGTGCCTAACTGAGCAATTACTGCACCATCGCTAAACTCAACCATAGAATGAATCAAACTTTGTGGATGTACTACAACCTCGATTTTATCATATGGCATAGCAAAAAGCCAATGTGCTTCAATTACTTCTAGCCCTTTATTTGCTAAAGTTGAACTATCAACAGTAATTTTCTTACCCATACTCCAATTAGGATGATTCAAACACTGTTCAAGCGTTACTGTTTCTAACTCAGAACGTGTTTTACCTCTAAAAGGTCCTCCTGAAGCTGTTAAAATAATGCGTGAAATTTCATTCGTTTTGCCACCTTGTAAAGATTGAAAAATGGCGCTATGTTCACTATCTACTGGCAAAAGTGTTACATTGTTCTTTTTTACAGCATCCATAACAATTTGACCAGCAGCTACTAAAGTTTCTTTATTTGCTAGTGCAATATTTTTACCACAATTTATAGCAGCTAATGTTGGTCTTAAGCCTGCATATCCTACCATTGAAGCAAGTACAGTATCAACTTTATCATAAGTTGCTGCAGCAAGAAGACCTTCATCACCTGTCAAAATTTCAGTTTTACCATGATAGCGTTTTTTTAATCTTAACGCTGCTGCTTCATCTGTTAGAACTGCGAAATCAGGTTCAAATTTATTAATTTGTTCTTCCAAAACTTCGTCACTAGTATTTGCAACTAAAGTTTTAATTTTAATCTTATCTGGATTTTTTTCGGCAACTTCTAATGTTTGACGACCAATAGATCCAGTACTACCTAAGACAGAAATATTTTTCATATTAAACCTCAAAATTTAAATTTGGAAATATTGAATTACATAATATGCAACAGGAATTACAAACATTAAACTATCAAATCTATCTAAAACACCACCATGGCCTGGAAAAACATTCCCAGAATCCTTGATGTCAAAACTTCTTTTTAATGCAGATTCTACTAAATCTCCTATTGGAGCCACAATAGCAATTATTAATCCTAATACAATAGCTGCAATTGGTGTTGCATTTAAAACCATTGTTGCAATAGCATATACAACTGTTACCGAACCTATAAACCCAGCAACTGCACCTTCAACAGACTTTTTAGGACTAACACTACATAAAGGATGTTTACCTATAGCTACACCAATAAAATAAGCAAAGGTATCACTAGCCCAAGTACCTAATAAAGCTAACCAAAGATAACATTCTCCTTTTGTTAGATTATAACCAAATACATTTATGATGTCTTTACTTGCTTCTCGTAAAAGCGGAATATGTGCAAATAAAAGGCCTACATATAATAGAATTAAGGCCGAAAAAGCTGCGCTTTGAATTACCTTTTCGCTATCATTTTTAACATGACAATATCTAACAACTGCTTCACATAAAATAGCAATAATGCCAACTATTAAAAACGGCAATAACAATTCTTTGTTCCCAATTCCTGCGGCACCAACTAAACATATTGTTGGCAAGCCTGAGGTTACAGGAAACACTATAATTTTATTTTTGAGAGACATGTTTCTACATTCACTCCATGCAATACCCGCTAGTACTAATACAGCTGTAGCAAAAACTAAGCCACCTGTACTAACTAACCAAATCGCTAAAGGAATACATACAAGCCCCGTAATAATCCTCGTTAACATTTTTCACCCACTTGTTACTTAGTAACAAGTCCCCCATAACGACGTTCACGCCCTTGATATTCTTTTAAAGCCTCTATTAATACTTCTGGTGTAAAATCAGGCCAGAAAATAGGCGTTGTCCAAATTTCTGCATAAGCAATTTGCCATAATAAGAAATTACTTATTCTAAAATCACCACCTGGTCTAATTAAAAGATCAGGCATAGGAAGTCCTTTAGTATATAATTTATTTTCAAATACTTGAGCATCAATACCTTCAATAGAAAGCTTACCTGCTTCAACTTCTTTTGCAATTTCTTTAACTGCAAATAAAATCTCTGCTTGCCCACCGTAATTTATTGCCAAATTAAGAATAATACCTGTATTATCTTGAGTCTCACGTACTGTTTCTTCCATCTTTTTAACAATAGCTGGAGGAAGCCCTTCTATAGACCCCATAAATCTTACTTGAACATTATTTTCTTTAAACTCTTCAATTTCATTAGTTAAATAACTGCTCAATAATTCCATTCTAAAACTTACCTCTTTACCTTGTCGTTTTCAGTTTTATGTTGATAAATCATATGCGTTAATAACTTTAACCCCTATTTTATCTGCAACTCTAACT
>CAMTOO010000039.1 GCA_947074185.1 uncultured Negativicutes bacterium | reverse complement strand
TATGTTAGTATGTTTATACGAATTCTTGCATATTGCTGCTTCTGGTTCCCAATTATTTTAGAGAACGTATAACATCGACACACGCATGTGGATATTTCCTCCAACATATACTGTGCGATTCACAGTCTTCCAACTAGGTATAAGTTATTTCATGGGTAGTGTTCCGGCAAAGGTTGAGGCTTCCTTAAGCATCTCACTTTCCTTGATTTGAATAGCTATTACGTAGCCTTCTGTTTTTCCGAACTTCTCCCAATAAATGCTATCTTTTGCGTTGATAACATATAATGGATTACTTCGTCTTGGTATATAACTGTTACTTGTGGGTTTTACTTTCATACTTATTAAATCTATTCTCTTTTGAATCATCCGCAGCCATATCTTTGATATCTTGTAAAGATTGTTCCAATTCTGAAATCCTCACAGAATTTTTCTCTCTAGCTTTTTTATCAAAACTTAATCCTTGTATTTTAACGTTAATAGCAAAAGTCAAAAATTTAGCTTCTTCATTATTCTCTTCATCAAAATACATCCCTGTTGGATCCACTCGCATCACCGGATTATTCCCACAATAATTATACGGCGTTAATCCCGGGTACTTCATAAACAGTGGGTCTACACTCAAGAAGATACTTAAATCTGTGTTCAGATAGCGAGCATGGGCATAGTGCAGTCCACCACGCTGGCGCTGATTTGCAATCAGTGCCGACACACACTCAAATAGCACCAATCAAAAAAATGTTATTAGATACATATATTATCATATCACACTCAAGAGTGTCCCTACTGCTGATGCTGGTGCCGATTTGCAATCGGCTTTGACACATTCCCTGCTCTTAAACGTGTAACGCTGACCGACTAGGGTATTATAGGTTTGTTCCCAATCTATTAATGTGTATGCACTAAAGCGGGACTGCTATCATCATGAGTTGTATTTTTAAACAATAAAAAAAATTATTCATTTGCCCACATAATAACATACACCTAACAAATGCAATATCAGTAAACACGCATATTCTAAAAATTTTTCAAATATATCACATATATTTAATATATAGTCATTTTATTTAAAAAAAATCAATTACTTAAGATGCGCTCTTTTATTTAACTTCCCAATAGTGGAAAAGGAGGTTATTCTAATAATCTATAATGATAAACAGAGTCATTTTTATAGATACATAATATACTAAATCTAGGATCTGATTATTCATACTTTCTATACAAAATTATAGTTACTAAAGTATCGCCATAACCGGCGACTTATCGATTTATTTTTGAAAAAGATGGTTCCAGAAGATATAATGGTCAAGTAGTTGCCTATACAAAAAAAGGTGATCAGCTTTGGGTATATCCAAAAAATGAAAATATGGATACATGGACTAATTGGTGTGATGTTACTAGTGCAGGAAATACCGTAGCAGTATCTACTTCTGCCTATGAAATTAAACCAAATATGAAATATACTGATACAATGTATTTTTTGAATAAAAAAGATGGTACTTTGAAAAATTCGGTGTATCTAAAACCGATAGTTCCTTTTGAAACAGTTGTAATGCGCGGTAGCCCTACTTATAGTAGTGATGGTAAATATTTGGCAGGTTCTACTAGTGAAGGCAGAGGTTTTTTATTTGATCCTCAAGGCAAGGTGTTTTGGGAAAGAAATTTAGGTGCGCCAGTAGATGTAAATGGTTCTTGGATAAATGCAGCAGCTAGAGATGGTTATGTTTTTGATAAGAAAGTTATTTTTTCCACTATTAATACTTTTAATAGGGAGAATTGGCAATTACCAACACCTGTTGAACATCCAGGAGATAATAGTGTTTTTGCATTTGATTTAGATGGTAAGTTTTTATATAAATATAGAGCATTGGGAACTGTTGAAGGTCTTGCATACGGCAAAGATGTTTTAACTTGTGCAATTGGTCGTAATGTAAGAACTCAAAATTTTAAAGCGCATGGCGCAATGGTAATTGATTTTAATACAGGTAAAGAGCTGGATTTCTATCAAACAGAAGGACCTTTACAAGCTGTAGCAATTTCTGCTGATGGAAAAACAGTTGCAGGAATTGAAGCTCCAGCAATAACAAATGATGGTAAAGTTTTAGGTGCATATAGATTTCACTTGTGGAAAAGAGACGATAAGTAATGATCAAAAGTTTTTTTAAGTACTATAAACCATATAGATTGACCTTAGTAGGTGTTATTTGCGGATCGCTTTTAACATCTGGTTTAGATTTGGTTTTTCCATTAATGGTACGTAAAATAATGAATGAAGCATTGCCTAATAATAATTTGCAAATGCTTATTAATATTGCAATCGTATTACTAACTTTATATGTTATTAATTTTATTATTTCTTATTGTGTTAGTTATTATGGTCATATCATGGGCGCACGTATTGAAAATGATATGCGTAGAGATTTATATTCTCATTTGCAAAAAATGTCATTTAAATTTTTTGACAACACAAAAACTGGCCAATTGATTTCACGCCTAACAGGTGATATATCTGAAATAGGTGAATTAGCATTTAGAGGCCCAAATGATGTAATTGTTTGTGGTTTAACGATGCTTGGAACTATCACAATGCTTTTATATCTAAATCTAAAATTAGGATTAGTAATAGGGTTTTTATTACTTCTAAAGACATATCATACAGTGGTTATCAATCGTAAAATGAAAAAAGCTTTTAGAGCTAATAGAGCGAAAAACGGTGAAGTTACTGCGCAAGCACAAGAAGGCTTAAGTGGTATTCGTATTGTAAAAGCTTTTGCTCAAGAAGAAAATGAGTTAACTAGATTTATGGAAAAATCTTGGGATTTTTTTGAAAGTCGTAAGAAATCCTATAAGTTATTAGCTTATTTTGGTGGCTCCGTAAACTTTTTTACTAATATTACTAATTTGGCTATTTTGGTAATAGGTGGCTATATGATTGCTTATAATGAAATTGCTATTAGTGATTTTATCGCTTTCTTACTTTATTCAAACTTGTTTATGAGACCAATATTTAGATTGATGATGTTTGCGGAAGCATTGCAACGTGGTATGGCAGGCTATGAACGTTTTACAGAAATTATCGATGAAGAGCCAGAAATCGCCGATGCGAAAGATGCTATTGATGTTGTTAAACTACATGGCGATATTGAGTTTAAGGATGTAGAATTTGGCTATGGAACGCCTGAACCTGTTATTAAAGATTTTAATCTTAAGATAAAACAAGGTGAAACAGTTGCTTTTGTTGGTGAAACCGGAGCAGGTAAAACAACTATTTCAAGTTTATTATTGCGCTTTTACGAATTACAAAAAGGTAGCATAACAATCGATGGGGTGAACATCAATCAATATACACAAAATTGTTTGCGTAGTAATATTGGTATAGTTCAACAAGATGTATTTTTATTTTCGGATTCAGTATTGCATAATATTGCTTACGCTAAACCAGATGCAAGTGCGCATGAAATTGAGCTAGCTGCAAAATCAGCGGCTGCTGAGGAATTTATTCTTAACTTACCAGAGAAATATGATACGGAAATTGGTGAGCGTGGTGTTAAACTTTCAGGTGGTCAAAAACAAAGAATTGCAATAGCACGTGTGTTCTTGAAAAATCCACCAATAGTTATACTTGATGAAGCTACATCTTCCTTAGATAATAAAACGGAAAAAATGATTCAAGAATCATTAGATAAATTATCCGCAAATCGTACCACACTTATCATTGCACATCGTATGTCTACGGTGAAAAATGCTGATAAAATTGTTGTAGTAAACAATGGGCAAGTAGTAGAACTTGGCACTCATAATGAATTGATGGCTCAAGGTGGCATTTATTACAAATTATATACCGTACAAAAAAATCAAGGAAATCAGTAAAATATATTGCTAAACAAGGTGTTTAATGGTATAATTGCTAAGTAATTTAATATGTCTAGGTACCCGTGAAGGAATAAATGGAAGACCGGTTAGAATCCGGCACGATCCCGTCACTGTAAAAACTTTTGTTTGAGTCAGATACCAGCCTAGATTGATTCACCTAATCCACGAGCGATGGAGACGGTATTTTATAATTATTTGTGGTACAACGATTAATATTAAAATATTCTATGGACTTCGGCCTCGTGGCGGAAGTCCATTTTTCTTATCAGTAATTAATACTAAATGCAACGAGGTATCTATGGAAGAATATGTAATATCTCAAGGAAAAGAGTTAAGATGTGGTTATACAACTGGTAGTTGTGGAACTGCTGCTGCAAAAGCAGCTACTTATATGCTTTTTTTCAATGAGAGAATAGCAAAAATAAAAATTGATACGCCTAAAGGCGTTACTCTTGATTTAGATGTGGAAGAAGTACTTTTAGAAACTAATAAAGTTACTTGTGCAATTCGCAAGGATTCTGGTGATGATCCAGATGATACTAATGGAATCTTAATTTTTGCAACAGTAGAAAAGTTAGAAAGTGGTGCTGTGTTACCTGATAACTCCTATTGTGAAAACGAATTAGTTTTAAAAGGTGAAACTATTAAAACTAATCGGAAGATTTATGTTACAGGTGGTGTTGGAGTAGGTAAAGTTACCAAAGAAGGACTTTCTTGTAAAGTAAATGGTTACGCTATTAATCCAGTGCCTTGTAAGATGATAACCAACGAATTAGTAAAGTTTCTAGAACAAGCTGCAGTAGATATCAATTTACTAGTAACTATTTTTATACCAGAAGGTAAGGAGATAGCTAAAAAGACTTTTAATCCTCGTTTAGGTATTTTAGAGGGGTTATCTATTTTAGGAACTAGTGGTATTGTAGAACCTATGAGTGAAAAAGCGCTTGTAGAAACTATGTACACCGAAATGAATGTACAAAAAAGTAAAGGCAATAAGAATTTATTAGTGTTCTTTGGTAATTATGGCGAAGATTTTACTAAAAATGAATTGCAAATTGACATAACCGATGCAGTGACTTGTAGTAATTTTGTAGGTGAACTTTTAGATTACGCAGTTTATCTCGGATTTGAAAGTTTATTACTAATTGGGCATTCTGGTAAGCTTGTAAAACTTGCTCAAGGTGTAATGAATACTCATTCTAAATATGCTGATTGTCGTAATGAAGCAATAGCGCTTTCTGCTATGCTACATGGTGCAAGTATTGAAGTTGGTAAAGAATTGCAAAGTTGTATTACTACTGATGAAATGATTAAGGTTTTAGAACGAGAAAATTTGGTTGATTCTGTTATAAAGGATATAACAATTAAAATAGATTTTTATATGCAGCAAAGAGTTCATAACAAGATTAAAACTGGTGCATTAATGTTTTCTAATGTGTATGGTATTTTAGGAAAAACTAAAGACGCCGACGATTTAATAAAATTACATAGGAGAGTGAATGATGAAAAAAGGTAAACTTTACAGTGTAGGTATTGGACCTGGGGATTCTGAGTTAATGACCTTAAAGGCAGTTAGATTGTTGGAAGAATGTGATGTAGTTGCATTGCCAAAAGGCGATAACGCGGTTTTAACTGCTAAAAATATCGTAAATAAAATAGTTGATTTGGATAAAAAAGAACAACTTGTTATACATATGCCTATGACAAAAGATATGAAAGTAATGGATGAAGCCCATCGCAAAGGTGCCGATGATGTTATTGCTTTATTAGAACAAGGTAAAAATGTAGTATTCATAACTTTAGGTTGTCCAACAATTTATGCAACTTGTATCTATGTACATAAATTGTTACTTGAAGATGGTTATGAAGCAGAGTTAGTGCCTGGTGTAACTAGCTTTTGTGCAGTATCAGCCAAGTTAAATGTGTCTTTATGCGAAAGAGAAGAACCGTTATTTATCTTGCCAGGAAGTTATAAAGATTCTATGAAATTCCTTGATATGCCTGGAAATAAAATACTTATGAAATCTGCTAGTGAAATAGCAAACGTACGAGATGAACTTCAAAAACGTAATATACTTCAAAATGCAGCAATGGTAGAACGTTGTGGTTTAGATGGCGAAAAAGTATATTTTGATTTGAATGATATTGATGAAAAAAGTAGTTATTTTTCAATTATTTTAGTTAAAGAAAAGGGGATGGAATAATGATTTATTTTATTGGAGCAGGCCCTGGAGCGGCTGATCTTATTACAGTTAAAGGCAAAGAATTATTAGAGCGAGCAGACTTAATTATTTATGCAGGCTCTTTGGTTAATAAAAAATTATTAGAATATGCAAAACCTTCATGTACAATCATGGATAGTGCAGCAATGACTTTAGAAGAAGTTATTGCTGCTATGGTTCCTGTAGCACAAGAAGGAAAATTAGTAGTACGTTTACATACTGGCGACCCTAGTGTGTATGGCGCTCATAGAGAACAAATGGATTTATTACGTAGTTATAATTTAGATTTTGAAATTGTACCTGGTGTAAGTTCTTTCATGGCTGCTGCTGCAGCATTAAAAGCTGAGTATACATTACCTAATGTAAGTCAATCTGTAATTATCACTCGTATGGAAGGTAGAACTGGCGTACCTGATAAACAAAGAATTGCTGATTATGCAGCTCATAATGCTACAATGGTTATCTTTTTAAGTAGTGGATTAACTGAAAAATTACAAAAAGAATTGATTTCAGGCGGTTATAGCCCTGAAACTCCAGCGGCTATTGTTTATAAAGCATCTTGGCCAGGAGAAGAAAAAGTTATGCGTTGTACAGTTGGTACAATTGATGCTACGGCTAAAGAAAATGGTATTAGCAACTTAGCTTTGATTACTGTAGGTGGCTTCTTAGGAAGCGAATATGAACGTTCTGAACTTTATAATCCAACTTTTGCACATGGCTTTAGAGAAGCAGATGCAAGTAAATTAGATGTAAAGCCAGGAAAATAGGAGAAAATTATGGAAGCAGTTGTATTTTCTTTTACAAGAAAAGGTGCTCAATTAAGTTTGAAATTACAAGACTGTCTTGAAAAATGTGGTTATCATACAAAGATTGAGACAATAGAAAAATTTGCAGATATTGATGAACGCTTAGGTATTATGCAACCTAATCATAATGTAGCTTGTGGTAGATACTTTAAAACTGCACGTGTAATTGTTTTTGTGGGTGCGACTGGAATAGCAGTGCGTACAGTAGCTCCTTTTGTAGTTAATAAAGCACTTGATCCAGCTGTTATATCAATAGATGAATTAGGGTTGTTTGTAATTCCGTTGTTATCTGGACATATAGGTGGTGCTAATGCACTAGCAATAAAAATTGCTGAATATATAGAAGGAACACCTGTTGTTACTACTGCAACTGATATAAATAATTTGTTCTCTGTTGATGAATGGGCTACAAAAAATAAAATGGCGATATCTTCACTTGAAGCTGCTAAAAGTTTTGCAGCATACTTGGTAGATGGTAAAAAGGTATTTGTAAAAAGCGATTTTCCTATTGTTGGAAAGGTGCCAGATGGCATGGAAGTTGCAAGTGAAGGTGAAGTTGGAATTGCAATTTCTCTAACAAAATTCACGCAACCTTTTATTGAAACCTTAGTATTGAGACCTAAAATTTTACATTTAGGTATTGGCTGTAGAAGAGGGACTTCAGCAGAAGATATAGATAGATTTGTAACTGATGAATTACGTAAATTAAAGATGACAATGACTGTTGTTAAAAGAATTGCGTCTATTAATGTAAAGCAAGATGAAGAAGGTTTGTTAGAATTTGCTCTCAGTTATGGTTTCCCTGTTAATTTTTATAGTGCAGAAGACTTGAACAAAGTTCCTGGTGAATTTACACCATCTGAATTTGTTAAAGAAACTGTAGGTGTAGATAATGTTTGTGAGCGAAGTGCTGTTCTAAGTAGTGGTAATGGCAATTTGCTATTACAGAAAACTTCTAGTAATGGTATTACACTTGCAATAGCAGTAGAAAAATATGAAGTAGATTTTGAAAAATAAAATTGGGATGGTGTACGAATGAAAAAAATATATGTTGTAGGTTTAGGACCTGGTGGAGTAGAACAAATGACTAAAAGAGCTTATGATGCGCTTAATAGTTGTGATGTTATCGCTGGTTATAATGTGTATGTGGATTTAATTAAAGAAGATTTTAAAGATAAAAAGTTTTTATCAACTGGAATGAGAAAAGAAGTTGATCGTTGTAAATTAGCTTTGGAAGAAGCATTAAAAGATCAAACCGTGGCCATGATTTCTAGTGGTGATGCTGGTGTTTATGGAATGTCTGGTATTATGCATCAAGTGCTTGCAGATCATCCAGAGATTGAAATTGAAGTTGTTCCTGGCATTACAGCAGCATGTTCTGGTGCTGCGCTTTTAGGCGCACCTCTTATTAGTGATTTTTGCTTAATTTCTCTTAGTGACTTGTTAACACCATGGGAAAAAATTGAAAAACGCTTAGATTGTGCTTCTCAAGCAGATTTCTGTATCTGTATTTATAATCCTTCTAGTATTAAACGTCATGACTATTTACAAAAAGCTTGTGATATTATGCTTAAAAATCAATCTGGTGATATTCCAGCAGGTATTGTACGCAATATCGGTCGTGAAGGTGAAGGATATGAACTTACAACTTTAAAAGAGTTAAGAGACAAAAAAGTAGATATGTTCTCAACAGTAATTATTGGCAATACTCAAACAGAAGTTATTAATGGAAAACTTGTTACACCAAGAGGATATAAATTAGGATGAGTAAAACAATTTGGCTTATAGCTGGAACTAGTGAAGGTAGAATTTTAGCTGAGCAAATAGCAAAGTTAAATATTGATGCATATGTATCTGTAGCAACTGAATATGGCGCAAATTTACTTAGTAATACTCCTAACATAACTGTCTTACAAGAACGTATGACAGAAACTGAAATGGAGCAATTTCTAAATGATAAAAAGCCTGCATTAGTTATTGATGCAACTCATCCATATGCCACGCTAGTAACTGCTAATGTCCAAGTAGCTTGTGAAAATCTTGGCTATGAATACATCAGGCTTACGCGTTCAAAAAGTGAATTTATTAATGCTGTTTTAGTAAAAGACTTTATTGAAGCAGTGGAGTTTTTAAATACAGTTCAAGGGAATGTATTTCTAACTACTGGTAGCAAAAATCTACAAGATTTTACAAATGTTATTAATTATCAAGAACGCATAGCTCTAAGAATCTTGCCAATGGTTGAGTCTTTAGAACATGCACTAAATTTATGTTATAAGCAAAGCAACATTATCTGCATGCAAGGACCGTTTTCTGAAGAACTTAATGTAGAAATGTTTAAGAAATATAATAGCGCTTTTATTGTAACTAAAGATTCAGGTGATGTAGGTGGCCTGGAAGAAAAAATTCGTGCTGCTGAAATTGCTGGGGCAAAACTAGTTATAATTGAACGTGAATTAGAAGCAGGAAGTAGTTTAACTGCGATTTTAGAATTATTAGAAAAACGTTTTAGTTAAAAGCTTTTGGAAAGAGGAGATATTATGGTTAAAGTTAATGTGATTGGAATTGGTCCAGGAAATCCTGAATTATTAACTGAGCAGGCAAAGCAGGCTATTACAAAAGCAACAATTTTAATTGGTGATAAAAGAACGTTTGCCTTACTGGATACTGCTTCTAAAAAGCTTTTTTCAACAATTAAAACCGATGAAATAAAAGAAATTATTGCAAATGCCGATGAAAATAACGACATAATTGGTATTTTAGCTACAGGTGATGTAGGCTTCTTTAGTCTTGCTAAGACTATGACTAAAGTTCTTACTGATTGTCAGCTAGAGCTAGTTCCTGGTATTAGTAGTTTAGTGTATTTTGCCGCTAAATTAAAAATGTCTTGGGATGATGCGAAAATTGTTAGTATGCATGGTAGAAACCAAAATTTGATTCAAGCTATACTAGAAAATAAAAAAGTATTTTCTCTTACTGGAGGAGAAAACACTGTACAAGCATTATGCGAAAAATTATCTAAGCAAGGCTTAGGAGAAGTTCAAGTTTTTGTAGGTGAAAACTTATCATACGATAATGAAGTTATTGACTTTGGAACAGCAGATGAAATTGCAAAAAAAGAATTTTCTTCTCTTGCAGTAATGATGATTATTAATGGAAATACTAGAAATACATCTCAAGTGGTACATGGTTTGCCAGATGAAAGTTTTTTACGTGGCAAAGCACCGATGACTAAACAAGAAGTACGTAGTATTTCAATTTCTAAACTTGCTCCAGGAAGAAATGATGTTATTTATGATATTGGTGCAGGTACTGGATCTTGTTCAATTGAACTTGCATTACAAGCTCCTCAAGGGAAAGTATATGCTTTTGAAAAAGCTGAAGATGCTTTAGAACTTTTGGCATTAAATAAAGAGCGTTTTAATGTTACAAACCTAGAAATTATTGCTGGAGATGCAGCAGTAGAAGTAGATGAAATGCCCGCAGCCGATAGTGTATTTATTGGTGGTAGTGGCGGTAATATGCATATTATTCTCGATAAAATTTATACAAAAAATCCTGTTTGT
The DNA here is from genome assembly GCA_947074185.1 of uncultured Negativicutes bacterium. Taxonomy (GTDB): domain Bacteria; phylum Bacillota; class Negativicutes; order Acidaminococcales; family Acidaminococcaceae; genus CAMTOO01. The sequence goes on along the minus strand of CAMTOO010000039.1, from coordinate 4,105 downwards.
AAAGTAGTTATGAATGCAATAACTCTTGAAACTGTAGCAGAAGTTGTGGAGTACTACAAAAAGCGTGAGGATTTTGAGTTAGATATTATCAATGTTTCTATAGCTGCAAATAAGATTGTTGGACGCTATAACATGATGATGGGACAAAATCCTATATATATTATGACTGCATTTAAGAAAGAGGCTTAGCATGACTACTTATACTTTACCAAGAGTGCTTCTTACCGCTCCTAATAGCGGTTCGGGAAAAACTACAGTGACTTGCGGTATTTTAAAAGTATTATTAAATAAGAAAATAAAAGTGACTGCTTTTAAAAGTGGCCCTGATTATATAGATCCAATGTTTCATACAAGGGTTATTGGTGCTAATTCACGTAATTTAGACGTATTTATGTTAGGTGAAACTGCAGTAAAGAAAGCTCTTGTGAAAAATGCTAAACAAGGTGATATAGCAGTTTTAGAAGGAGCAATGGGCTTTTATGATGGCATGGGCGATACAACAGTTGCTAGTGCTTATGATTTAGCTCGTATTACTAAAACACCAGTTGTTCTAGTAGTTGATGCCAAAGGTGCGGCATTATCTTTAGCAGCAATAATAAAAGGTTTTAGTGAGTTTCGCAAGGATAGCAATATTCAAGGCGTTATTCTTAATCGTGTTAGTAAAATGAGTTATCTATATTATAAAGATGTACTTGAAAAAGAAACTGGCGTTAAAATGTTAGGCTACGTACCGATTCTTCAAGATTGTAGTTTTGAAAGCAGGCATTTAGGTTTGATTACTGCTAGCGAAATAAAAGATTTAGAAGATATCATTGAAAAAATAGCAAGCAATATCAGTGATACTATCGATTTTGATGAATTACTAAAAATTGCTAATGGTGCCGAAAGTATAGTTTTAGATGAGCCTATTGTAGAGACGTCTGAAAAGGCTGATAAAGTGCGAATTGCTGTAGCAAAAGATAAAGCTTTTTGTTTCTATTATCAAGATGCCTTAGATTTACTTGAAGAGCTTGGGGCTGAGATTGTAGAATTTAGTCCATTAAAAGATAAGGAATTACCTAATGATATTGTCGGTATATTTCTTGGTGGTGGTTACCCAGAGTTATATGCAAAAGAACTTGCTGAAAACACGCAAATGTTAGCAAATATTAAATCTGCAATAACTAATAAAATGCCTTGTTATGCAGAATGCGGTGGGTTCATGTATCTATTAGAAAATTTTGCAACTGCTGATAATAACTACAGCTGGGTGGGTGCGATAAAAGGTACCAGCAAAATGACTGATAAACTTACCCGTTTTGGTTACGTTAAAATTACTGCAGAAAATGATAACCTTATGTGTAAAAAAGGCGAATATATCAACGGACACGAATTCCATTATTCAGATAGTGATAATAATGGTGAATGTTTTAATATTGAAAAGGCTTCAGGAAGAGGTAAGTGGGTAGGAATCCATGCTACTGAAACATTGTTTGCTGGTTATCCTCACTTTCATTTACTTGGAAATCCTAGTTTTGCAAAAAGCTATCTAAATGCTTGTAGAAAATATTTTGAGGTGAAGTAATATGATTTTGGGGAGCGCTATAGCATGTGGATTTGTCTTAGACACACTCTTGGGTGACCCAAGATGGTTGCCACATCCTATATGTTTAATTGGTAATGTAATTGCAATACTAGAAAAAATTGTTCGAAAAATATTTAAAAGAAATGAAATGGGACTTCTTTTTGGAGGTTTTTTAATCGTTTTAATTATGTGTTTTGGCACTTTTTTCGTAGCTAATTATATAGTTGTTTTTGTAAGTGAATTTGCCAATTGGGCAAGTTTTGCTGTGCAAACCTTTATGTTTTATCAAATTTTTGCAATGCGTTCCTTGTGGGACGAAAGTACCAAAGTGCAACAAGCTCTTGCTGATCAAGATTTACCTTTAGCAAGAAAAATGTTGTCTTATATTGTAGGGAGAGATACAGCTGAACTAACGGCTGAGGAAGTTGCTAAAGGAGCAGTTGAAACTGTTGCTGAAAATACTGCGGATGGGGTTATTGCACCAATGTTTTACATGTTTATAGGTGGAGCACCATTAGCTTTTGTTTATAAAGCAATTAATACAATGGATTCTATGCTTGGCTATAAAAACGAAAAGTATTTGTACTTAGGTCGTTGTGCAGCAAAGTTAGATGATATCGCTAATTTTATCCCTGCAAGAATCAGCGCTTTAGTAATGATAATTGCAGCAGGAATTTTGAAATATGATAGTAAAAAAGCTTGGAAAATCTTTAGGCGAGATAGATATAATCATCTAAGTCCTAATTCAGCTATGACTGAATCTGTAGCTGCTGGTGCTTTAAATATCCAATTAGGTGGTGGACACTATTATTTTGGTGAATGGGTCCATAAAGATACAATAGGTGATGATTTAAAGAAAATTACTTATGAAAATATTTATGATATGAATAAACTTATGGTGGCAACAAGTTTTTTATCGTTAGGCATATTTGGTGTAGTATTACTTGTTGTTAGCTATATTTAAGGGGTGAAAAAATTGTATAAGTACGCACATGGTGGCGATATATACGGTGAAGATACAAAAGGCAAAAAATATATTGATTACTCTATAAATGTCAATCCTCTTGGAATTCCAACAGGAGTAAAAAATGCAATTAAAGAATCAATTAAATTTTGTGCAAATTATCCTGATCCTTTTTGTCGTCAACTTACAAATGATTTAGCTAAAAAATTACATGTAAAGAAAGAACACATTCTTTTTGGTAATGGTGCAGCAGATGTTTTGTTTAGATTAGTTCGTTCAATTAAACCTAAAAGAACGCTTTTAACAGCACCAACATTTTTAGATTATGAAAAGGCTGTAACTGCTGTTGGTAGCAAAGTTGAGCATTTTTATTTAAATACTAGCACTTATGCTTTAGATGATGCTTTTTTGAAATCAATTACAAAACGTGTAGATTTGGTTATCTTATGTAATCCTAATAATCCAACAGGTGTTGTAATTGATTCTAAGTTGCTATTAGCTATTGTAAAGAAATGTCAGTCTATGGGCATCATGATAATTATTGATGAATGTTTTTTAGATTTCGTAAAAGACGGAGAGAAATTATCTTTATTACCTAAGATTGAAACTTATAAAAATTTAGTTATTCTAAAAGCATTTACAAAAACTTATGCGATACCAGGTGTGCGCTTAGGTTATTGTGTTACTGCTAACGAAAATATAATGGGTGCATTATATTTAGAAGGGCAAGATTGGAGCGTATCTACATTAGCGCAAGCTGCTGGAATAGCTGCTCTAAATGAAGATAGTTATGTTAAAGAAGCTTTAGAAGTGATTGAAGAAGAACGACAATATTTATGCACAGCTTTTGATCGTTTTTCTTTTGTTACAATCCCTAGTAAGGCTAATTTTATCTTGTTCCGTACAAATTTAAAGTTTGATTTAGGAAAGAAATTAAAAGAAAAAGGCTTTATAATTCGTGATTGTGCAAATTATTTAAATTTAACAAAAGGGTATTTCCGTATTGCTGTAAAAAAACGTGATGATAATAGAAAATTAACAAAGGCTATAAAGGAAATTATAAGAGATGAATTCGGTATTGGTAATCGTTGATGGATTAGGTGATGATCCTATAAGTTGTTGGGATAACAAAACACCTTTTTCTAAGGCGAAACATCCACAAATTGATAAATTAATAGAGTTAGGTAATTATAACGAAATAAGTATTTCTGAAGAAGATATCAAACCAGAAAGCTTGGGATGTATCTTACGACTTTTAGGGTTACCAACAGAATTGTTACCACATAATAGAGCTTATTTTGAGTTATTAACTAAAGATCGCAATATATCTGAATATGAAATGGTATTGAGATGTAATTTAGTGTCTGTTGATGACGAGAATAAAATGATATCTTTTAATGCTATGGGTTTAAGTGAAGATGAGAAAAATCAAGCAGCTGAAATGTGTAGCAACATTTTATCAGATGTATAATTTTTAATATTATCTGATTATCGTAATTTACTAGTACTTACAAAAAATGAAACAGTACTAGCAGCAAAAGGTCAACCTCCTTATGAAAGTATTGGAGGAAGCGTTG
>CAMTOO010000038.1 GCA_947074185.1 uncultured Negativicutes bacterium | reverse complement strand
ATTTTTATCTTGCAGATAACTCTCTTATAATTGTTGCATTAGCCCTAAATCTAATGTGTTAGTAATTAATTATTCGTTTTTAGTTGTACTACTTGTTTCTTTACTTTTGCAACCATACATGAAAATAATACTTAAACACATGCATATGACCATAATAAAAGAATATTTTTTAAACATTTAAGTACCTATCTCTTTTTAAAATCTCTTTTAAACTTACTTTGGCTAAATGAGCCTTTTAATGGACGAACCAAACATTTAGGTCCATCCCCTATTAAATCAGTTTTAGACGCAGTTTTAAGAGCATCTACAACTAGATTTCTGTTTTTAGGATTGCGATATTGCATTAATGCTCTTTGCATTGCTTTATCGTGAGGGTTTTTAGCTGAAAAAACGCTTCTTTCAGTAAAAGGATCAATACCAGAATAATACATAGCTGTAGAACAGCTACCAGGAGTTGGGATAAAGTCCTGTACTTGCTCTGGATGTCTTCCTGTATCACGTAAAAATTCTGCTAGTTCAATAGCATTGTTTAAGGTACAACCAGGATGACTGGAGATGAAATATGGAACAACATATTGTTCTTTATTAATCTCTTGGTTCTTTTTATTAAAAGCTTTGAGAAACTGTAAGTACACTTCTTTTCCAGGTTTTCCCATATAGTTTAAAACAGGTTTAGCTACATGTTCTGGAGCAATTTTTAACTGTCCACTAACATGATAACGGCAAAGTTCATCTAAGAAAGCATCAGATTTATCAGCTAAAAGATAATCATAACGAATACCAGAGCGAATAAATACTTTTTTTACTTTGCTTAGATTACGTAATTTGCGTAATAATTCGATATAGTCACTGTGATCTGCATCGATATTAGGACATGGTTTAGGGAATAAACACTGTCTATCTTTACACGCACCTACAGTTAATTGCTTTTTACAAGCAGGATGTCTAAAGTTGGCAGTTGGCCCACCTACATCATGGATATAGCCTTTGAATTCTGCCATAGCAGTAATTTTTTCAGCTTCTTTTATAAGAGATTCATGACTACGACTTTGGATAATACGTCCTTGATGAGCATGAATAGCACAGAAAGAACAACTACCAAAGCAACCGCGACAACTAACCAAACTAAATTGTACTTCTTCTAAGGCAGCAATGCCACCAACAGCATCATATTGAGGATGCCACTTTCTCATATAAGGTAAATCATATATTTCATCCATTTCTTCTTCTGTTAAAGGATAAATGGATTGATTTTGAACGATATAATTTGAATTTTGCTTTTGAACAACGATTTTGCCATAGAATGGATCTTGTTCTAAAGCTTGTAGTTTATATGCTTTCGCAAATAATTTTTTATCTTCTTTAATAGCTTGGAAGGTTGGTAATTCAACATATTCATCTAAATGATCTAGACTTTTAGTTGCATAAGCAGTTCCACGAATATAGAGCATATCTTCGATAGATGCCCCACCCGCAAGGTAATCTGCTATTTCACGAATTTGGACTTCCCCCATTCCGCAAACTAATAAGTCTGCACCGCTATCTACTAGGATAGATGGTAAAAGTTTATTTTCCCAATAATCATAATGAACGAAACGACGCAAACTAGCTTCGATACCACCAATTATTACTGGTAATTCAGGCCAAAGTTTTTTTGCAGCTTTTGCATAAACAACGGTAGCGTGGTCTGGTCGTAATCCCATAATATTTTCAGGAGAATAACGATCCTCTTTGCGTAATTTCTTTGCTGCTGTATAGTGACAGAGCATAGAATCAAGATTGCCACCAGAGATAAGAACACCTAAACGAGGTTTACCAAGAGCTTTGTAGCTATCTATATTATTGAAGTCTGGTTGCGGTAATATAGCAACTTTATATCCAGCTGCTTCCAAAACGCGACAAATAACTGCAGGTCCAAAAGAAGGATGATCAACATATGCATCTCCGCTAATAAACAAGAAGTCTAATTGTTCCCAACCACGAGCTTCTATTTCTTCAATTGTTATAGGGAGAAAATTTGTCATTTTAAATCCTTTCTAGGTTATTACGCTTTTGTTTTAAAAAATATAAATGCTAAGCACACTAAGATGGTTATTGAGATGCCAATAAACACGATTCTTTTTTTATCACTAAAAATACTATTATCTTGCGAAAAAAATGTTGGTGCTAAATTGACCTTTTTAGCTTCGCGAATCTTTATGGTATTTGCTAAAGCAGCATTATAACCATTGGTAGATGCTTTGTATTGCTCTACTAAAGCTTGCCCATCAACTCCTAAAAAATTACCATAGGTACGAATGATACCCTTAGTAAATACTTCTCCAGGAATTGCGGAAAAGTTATTTTCTTCGATTGCCACAAGGTAAAGTTTACGAATACTAGTAGCCGCAGAAACATCTTCTATATCAAAGTTTTTATTTTCTCGAGTAGTTTTTAAAATTTGCCCGATATTGATTTCTGTAACTTCGCTCATACCTACCTCTTCATTAGTTATTTATTAAAGAATCTTTCTTCAATTTCACTACGAGACATAATTAATTCGCGTGGTTTACTACCAGCAGATTGACCTATTATACCCAATTCTTCCATGCAGTCTACAAGACGTGCAGCACGAGTATAACCTATTCTAAAACGACGTTGTAACATTGATGAAGAAGCTTGTCCTAAATCCATTACAAGACGAACTGCATCTTCAAAAAGTTCATCGCTAGTTAAATCATCTTGAGTGCCTGAATCCCCACTAGAACTCTTTTGATCAGAAGCAAGTGCTTGCTCTGTGACTTCATGTTCATAATTAACAGGAATATCTTGTTTGGTAATGAAATCCACAAGTTTTCCAAGTTCTTCATCACTAACAAATGCACCTTGTACCCTAGTTGGTTTATTAGAACCAATAGGATTAAATAACATATCGCCTTTACCGAGAAGTTTTTCAGCACCGCCCATATCTAATATTGTTCTAGAGTCTGTTTGAGAAGATACTGCAAATGCAATTCTAGAAGGAATATTAGCTTTAACGATACCCGTAATAACATCTACGGAAGGTCTTTGTGTAGCAATAATAAGATGGATACCAGCTGCCCTTGCTTTTTGAGCAAGACGCAAGATTGCATCCTCTACATCAACTTTAGCTACCATCATCAAGTCAGATAACTCATCGATGATTATAACGATATAAGGCATTTTTTCAGGCGCTACTTCGTTATATCTAGTAATTTCTCTAACTTTATTATCAGCAAATGCTTGATATCTGCGTTCCATTTCATTAACTGCCCAATGTAATGCAGATGCAGCTTTTTTAGCATCAGTTACAACAGGAACTAATAAATGTGGAATGCCATTATAATTAGTTAACTCTACTACTTTAGGGTCAACAAGAATCATTTTAACTTCATCAGGACGCGCCTTAAATAAAATACCAGCAATAATTGTATTAATACAGACAGATTTACCAGAACCAGTAGAACCTGCTACAAGAAGATGAGGCATTTTTGATAAGTCAGCAGTAATAATATTACCACTAATATCACGACCTAATCCAATACAAAGTTTAGAAGATTCGTCTTTGACAATTTTTGAATCAACAACTTCTCTAAAGAACACAGGGTCATTTTTTAAGTTTGGAGCTTCTATACCAATAGCAGCTTTGCCTGGAATTGGAGCTTCTATACGCACACTTGGTGCTGCAAGTTTAAGTGCAATATCATCTGCTAGATTAACAACTGCACTTACTTTAACACCAGGAGCTGGTTCTAATTCAAAACGAGTTACGGAAGGACCACGAGTTACTGCAACTACCTCTGCACGTACTTTAAAATCATCTAAAGTCTGTTCTAAAATAGCACATTGCTTTTTAATATCAGCTTCATAAGTTTTATCGTTACGTTTTATAGGAGTATTCAAAAGACTCATTGGAGGAAGTTTATAGGAAACTTTAGGCGCTCTTCTGACAGGCGCTGGAGTTTCTGTTGTGGTAGCTTCCACTTCACCTTCTTCAATATATGGAATATCATCATCAGGAAGATTTTCAGTAAAGTTAGTTATTTGAAGAGTATCTTTTGTTGTAGGTTTTTCATAGTCATTAAAATTATTATTGCTTGAATGCTCGCTTTCAAAATTTGTTTGACCACGCAAAACTACTGTTTCAAGATCTTCCTCAGTTACTGGGAAGTATTTGCTTTCTGGCTTATAAACATCGTCCTCATTCCAATAAGCTTCATCTTCTACAGTGGTTTTACCCATACCAAGAATTTGTTTAAAACCAGAAGGCTTACTTATTCCTTCTGTAAAATCTTTAAATTCACCATCTTTATAAACATTACGTTTTGGCATATAGCTTGGTGATGAAGTTGCTGTAGTACTAACTACTTCATCATTTTCATCGATATCTACATCTTCAGTATATTCTTCATATTCTTCATCTGTGTCCGTTTTTGAGGTTTTAGCAAAACGACCAACACCTTTTTGGACGGTATCCTTAGAAGATTTAAAAGAGAATTTACCAGTTAAGATAATGCTTAAAATAACGCCCACAATAAGTAATATAAGAGCACCTATATTACCAGTTATTTTACGTAATAAATTAAGTATCATGCCGCCAATAAGTCCACCACCATTAGGTAGTTGTTGAGGAACAAGCTCCTCTCCTACTGGAATAAAAATATGATGTAAGAGCCCTAATACAGAAAGGGTAAAAAGCAAGAATACACAAAAACTCTTTGTAAACATCAAGTTTTTGTGTTGAAAGCAAGATCCTATACCTATAATAAAGAAGGTTAATGGTGCAATAATAGCACCATAACCTAAAGAATAGCGTAAAACATTATTAGCAAAACTTCCTAACGATCCTGTAGAAAACCCAAAATAGGATGCGAAAAGAAATATCGATATCGCAATAGATATGATTCCAAATATTTCATAACGACTACTTGGTCGTTCTGTATTTACTTGTTCTTCAATTTCTTTTTTTGATTTTCTCACTAATCTATCCCTCTTTATTTTGACGAATTATACATCCATAATGATTGGTAAAATCATAGGTCTTCTACGAGTTCTTTCGAACAAGAAGCGACCAAGTGCATCTCTTACAGCACTTTTAATTGCAGACCATTCTTTAATATCATTTTCTGCACATTTTTGAAGAGCAGCTGCTACTTTTTCTTTTGCCTCATCCATTAAATCTTCTGATTCACGAACATATACAAAGCCTCTTGATACAATATCAGGACCAGAAACAACTTTACAGCTTTCTCTTTCGATACCAACAACAATAATCATGATACCGTCTTTGGATAATTGACGTCTATCACGTAATACAATGTTACCCACATCGCCTACTCCAAGACCATCAATAAGAACTTTACCTGAATGTACTTTGCCGTTTATAGCAATTTTATCCTTTGTTAATTCGATAATTGCACCATTTTCACCAACAATGATATTCTTTTTAGGTATACCCATACCTTCTGCAATCTTAGCATGTTTGATTAGATGGCGATATTCACCATGTACTGGTATGAAAAACTTAGGTTTAACTAAACTTTGCATAAGTTTAACTTCTTCTTGACTAGCATGACCAGATACATGTACACCATTAGCTTTTTCATAAACTACATCAGCGCCTAATTTGTAAAGCAAATCAATTGTTCTAGCAACGAGCTTTTCGTTACCAGGAATTGGTGAAGCTGAAATAATAACAGTATCACCAGGCATAATATCTACTTTACGATGATCTTTTGTTGCCATACGTGTAAGCGCAGACATTGGTTCACCTTGACTACCTGTAGTTATGATAACTATCTTGTTAGGAGTATAGTTATTAGTTTCATCAATGTCGATCAATACACCTTCAGGAATTTTAAGGTATCCTAATTCCATAGCAATACCAACAACATTTTGCATACTACGACCAATAATAGCTACTTTGCGATTGTATTTAACAGCGCTATCAACTACTTGTTGAATACGGTGAACATTTGATGAGAAAGTAGCAACTATAATACGATGTTTTGCTGTTCTGAATTCATCATCAAAAGTTTGTCCTACTATCTTCTCGCTTTGTGTGTAACCTGGACGTTCAGCATTAGTACTATCAGCCATAAGAGCTAAAACACCTTTATCGCCAAAAGCTGCAAATTTACTAAAGTCAGTTAACTGACCATCAACTGGTGTTTGGTCGATTTTAAAGTCACCAGTATGAATAATTGTGCCAATAGGAGTAGTAATCGCAATAGCAACTGCATCAGGAATACTGTGGTTTACTCTTAAGAATTCGAGTTTAAATGCCCCTGCTTTGATTACGTCTCCAGGTTTAATTGCATTAAGTGAAGCAGATGACACTCCTGCTTCTTTAAGTCGCCCTTGTAAAATGCCAAGAGTTAATGTTGTTCCATAAACAGGAACATTTATTTGGCGTAGTACATAAGGCAATGCACCGATATGGTCTTCGTGACCATGAGTTAAAAAGATACCTTTGATTTTGTCTTGATTTTCTAAAAGATACGTTATATCAGGAATAACTAAATCTATACCAAGCATGTCATCCTCAGGGAACATTAAACCGGCGTCAATAAGAATAATATCATCACCGTATCTAAATACAGTCATGTTTTTTCCTATCTCGCCCAGCCCGCCCAAAGGAATAATCTGAACTTTATTTTGAGTTTTTTCCAAAAAAAATACACCTCCGATTTTATATTTTCCGAACAATATAAATAAAATTTTTCTGAAATATTATTATCCGCACATTAACTCTTAATACATTATACACCATAAAGCAAATAAAAACAATGGTTTGCAGGGATTTTTGTAGAAAAAAGCTACCTATTATATGCACAAAAAAAGTTGGTAAAACTTTTTAAGGTTTTACCAACTTTTAAATTTAAAAGTTATTGCTTAAACATTTTCATCTGTTGCTTGAATTGGACCTTTATCCTTATTAGTACGTTGCCAGAAGAAGGTTATAACAAGAATTACAAGACCAACACCATCTGTTACCATACCAGGAATGATCATTAATAAACCACCACCAAAGAAAGCTATTCTTTGGAATATGTTAAGTTGTGATTGGCAGAAGCCTATCATAGACATTGATACACCCCACATACCGCAAATGGCAGTAAAGCAAGACCAAAGTACTGTCGTAACAGTTGCGTTAATCATTAAAAGTTCTGGCGCTAATACGAAAATGTAAGGTACGATAAATGCAGCAATAGCAAGTTTTGCTGCGATTACACCAGTTTTCATAGGATTAGAACCTGCTATACCTGAACCAGCGTAAGCTGCAAGTGCTACAGGTGGTGTAACATCTGCTACGATACCAAAGTAGAATGCAAACATATGAGCTGCAAGTACAGGAACACCCATTTGTACTAAGGCAGGTGCGGCAATTGTTGAGGTAATTACATAGTTAGCAGTTGTTGGCACGCCCATACCAAGAACTATAGAAGTTAACATGGTAAAGAACATGGCTGGTAATAATACCCCACCTGCTAAATCTAGTAATGCTGTTGCCATTTTTAAGCCAACGCCTGTTTTAGTTACGACACCGATAATAATACCAGCAGTAGCACAAGCTATTAAAACACCTAAAACGCCTTTAGAACCAGAAATCAAACCATTGATGATATCCATAAAGGATACACGTGTTGATTTACGTAAGCAAGCACAAATAATTGTTAATGCAATTGCATATAATGCAGCACGCATTGGTGTATATCCAGAAACGAGTAAGTAAACTATTACAATTAAAGGAATTGCTAAATGGCCTTTTTCTTTAAGTAATACACTGAATTTTGGTAATTGATCACGAGGAGTACCTTTTAAACCAAATTTCTTTGCTTCATAATGTACACCAAGCCAAACACCAGTGTAATAAAGTAGTGCTGGGATAACAGCGGCTTTTACTACATCGATATAAGGAACACCAACAAATTCTGCCATTAAGAATGCAGCAGCACCCATTACAGGAGGCATTAACTGACCGCCAGTAGATGCAGCAGCTTCTACCGCACCTGCAAATGCAGGTCTATAGCCTAATTGTTTCATCATAGGAATTGTAAAAGATCCAGTACCTGCAACGTTTGCTACAGAAGAACCTGAAACTGTACCCATAAGACCAGAAGACAAAACAGCTACTTTTGCTGGACCGCCTGCAGCCCAACCAGCTACAGCGTTTGCTAAATCAATGAAGAATTTACCTAGGCCTGTAGCTTCTAAATAAGAACCAAACAAGATGAATAGATAAATAAATGTTGAAGATACACCAAGTGGCGTACCAAAAATACCTTCAGTGGTAAAAAATAAATGGTCAAATAATTCTTGTACTTGAACACCACGATGAGCTAAGATACCAGGCATATATGGACCAAAGAAGGCATATATCATAAATACCAAAGCTACTGTAATCATCGGCCAACCAACAACACGACGGGCAGCTTCAAATACTAAGACTGTACCGACAACACCAACAATAAAATCTGTTTCATTATTCATGCCGGCACGTAATACTAATTCATTATAGAATATTACGATATAAAGAGCGCAAGCAGCTCCGACTATTGCAAAGAGAACATCAAGAGGATTCATTGAAGTTCTAGACCAGCCTTTTCTTGCTGGATAAAGTAAAAATATTAATGCAAAACCGAATGCTAAGTGAATAGCTCTTTGTAAGTGGGCATCTAGTACCCCAAATGTTGCTGTATATAACTGGAATATTGCAAAAGCAATACATAAACCAGATATTAAATATCCCCAGAAGCCCGTCATTTCACGTTTGTCAGACTCTTTATCAAACTTTTGCATGACCTCGTCCGCAGACATTTCAGCTTTTTCTTTTTCAGTCATGTATTCTCCCCCTTTATTAAAGAATCTTTTTTATAAAAACCAAGATAGAAAACGTTTCATAACCTTGATTTCGATCAAAGTACCTTGCCCATAAAGTTTGCATAAATCATATTCTGTATCACCATGAATAATCATATGTCTAGCTTGAAAAGCAGTTCGTAACTTTACAGAATCAAATGGCCTGTTCATGTCTAATTTAAAGCGTCCATCAGGAAGCTTAGTAAATTTACCTTCACTTGGCAAATAAGGTAGTCCTACTCCTAGTGATTGGTAAATGGTGTGTGTCATTATTAAATCATTTGCTCCTTCTACTTCAAAAAACTCTAATACAGGAGTTAATTGGACAGAATGAGTAAACTTAATATTCCATACATCACCTTTGTACGTAGTAAAGGATATTTTCGGAAGATTTCCTTCAGGAATCATTACCACTACTAATTGATTTCCATACCAATACAATACACTAACAAATAATATTAGTATTATTATAAATATTTTAAAAAAAGACCGGAAACCGGTGGACCCCGGTGTCCGGTCTTGAGTATTAGTCATAATAGTTTATTTTTCTTTGTAGAATTTGTCAGCACCTGCTGCTACGTCAACAGACATACCATCAGTTGCAGTTGCTTTAGACATTGCACCAGCTGCAGAATGAGCTGCTTTCATACGATCGAGGTTAGTGTATAAAGCTTTAGCAACCGCATAGCTAGTGTCATCAGTCATTTTAGTAGTAACTACTAACATAGCTTTAACAGCTACTGCAGGAACATCAGCAGTTTGTTTAGCATAAGTGTTAGCTGCAATGTTTAATTTAGTATAGAAAGGATATTTAGCAATTAAAGCATCAGCTTTATCAGCTTCAACAGGAAGTAAAACTACTTGGTTTTGAGTAGCGATATCTTGGATAGCAGCTGTTGGATGACCAGCAGTTACGAACGCAACATCAACGTTACCATCTTTTAAAGCACTAGAAGCTTCACCGAATGATAAGTATTGAACTTTGATATCATCATAAGTAACGCCATAAGCTGCAAGTATTTGACGAGCATTAGCTTCTGTACCAGAACCAGCTGCACCTACAGCAACGCGTTTGCCTTTGATATCATTTAAAGATTTAACGCCAGTTTTATCAAGAGTAACGATTTGAACTGTTTCTGGATATAAAGTAGCTAAACCTTTAAGTCCGTCAACTTTTTTATCTTTGAACATTTCTGCACCATTAGCAGCATAGTAAGCAATATCATTTTGTACGAAAGCGATATCTACTTTACCATCTTTTAATAAGTTAATGTTTGCAACAGAAGCACCAGTAGATTGTGCAGAAGCGTTAGCACCAGGAACATTTTTGTTTAAAATGTCTGCTAAAGCGCCACCAAGTGGGAAATAAGTACCTGCTGTACCACCTGTAGCAATGTTAATAAATAATTTTTTGTCTGCAGCTGGAGCATCAGCTTTCTTTTCTCCGCCACCACCGCAACCAGCCATCATTGAACCGATAACTGTAAATGCAGTTAAAAATGCTAATAATTTTTTCATATCCCAAAATCCTCCTTTAAAATAACTTCTTTTTTCCGAATAAAGAATAACTGTAGTTACAACTTTATTGTACTAGTTTAAATTCGTCATAACTTGTATAATTCCTGCAAAATTCTTCTTAAAAACTCATGTATACATAAAGTTTACAGTTTGTTAAAAATTTTGCGATTTTCTTAATTATATGGTATTATAATTTACGTTGATATTAATTATTTAAAGGAGTTAAAAATATGAGTAAAAATGCAGCCTATTCTTTAAAATTAGCACGTACATTATTTGACAATGTATATCGTGCCCAACTATTAGATAATAATGACCAATGTATTGGTCATCTTCGTATTGTACCTACTGTTCCAATTGATCGTTCAGAACTTCCTGAGGATGCTCCTCAAGTTAATGGATTTATCTTTGTAATTGTAGATGATGCAGATATTAATAAGGATAATCTTATTGATTTTGAAGAAAGAACATCTTTTGCAATACTCAAAAGATTCTCTACAGAACATATCGCTTTTGAACATTGCGAATTCTACTACCCATCCCCTGCTTTTATTTTTGAGCAACCGGATGCATTATCTAATCCAGTAATGTAATAATAAAAAACCGCTTGAACTAGAAATAGTTTAAGCGGTTTTTTTATGAACTTTTTTTAGAACATATGAGCTTTGGTCTTTTTACACTAGAAGTTTCACATACACAAGTTTTGTATTTATCATGGATAATTCTTAAGGATGTAATAATTGCTTTTTTAGCACTTCCATGATAATTCTTTTCAAAAACTTCCTGTAAAGTTTCAATGTCATCATTGAGATTATAGCCAACGATACGTTCTGCAGCATATTTTCTAGCTAATTCTGTAGCTAAAGTACAGTCTGCACCTTTAACAATACCTGTTTCAATATCTACAATAACAACTAAACCAATAACTTTGTAAAGTTCTGATGCGGTTATTCCTGTTGGTAATTTTGCATAACCTGAGAATAACACTTCATTTTCCATCTTTTTAGGCAATTAAATAGCCTCCTTCTTATTAATATCTAGGCTTCTAATAGAAACATCTACATTTTTAACTTGCATTGCAGTCATGTATTCAACTTTCTCTTTAATACGCTTTTGTAAGAGTTTAGTAACTTCAAATATATTTACGCCATAGTATAGTATAACTTCAATACTTATAGAGATAGCTCTGCTATCAGAACGTCTCTTTACTTGAATTTGGGTTATTTTAGAAACAGCAAGCATTTTATCTGCGATTAAATTAATAATATCTTCAATAACATAATCGGCAATTAGTAATTGCCCATAAAAGCTAAATGCTGGTCTTACTATGGAGCGATTATCTACTTTTTTTCTCTTAGTTTTCGAGAATATATTATAAGGTAGATCAGCAAAATAGCCAGTAAAATGTGGTTTTAGTTCAACTGTAGGAACAGGAACAATATGTTTACCATATTTAAGGCGTGATTCTTTTGCTTTTTTGATCTCACTTTTTGTAGCAATATCTGAAATATATACAGTATAAGTTGGTTGAGGTAAAACTAACTTATCAATAATTTTTTGAATCATATTATCTGAGGTTGCAAGAATTAGTAATCTTTTTATATCAGAAACTGCAAGTGCTCTACGAACTTCATCGGCATGAGCATCATCAGAAAAAATGGCACGACGAACAGCTTGGATTCGACTTTCTGCGTTTTTAGCAGATGAACCACCAAGAATTTTTGCACCCTTAATCAAGATACCATCATCAATAATGGCATCGCAATGATGTTCGTGGGATATCCCTATTGCTCTATGACTTTTTCCTGAGCCGCTTGGGCCGACAAATGCAATTACTTCCATGTTTAACCTCATAATAGTTAATACTTAGTAGGTATTATATATCATATACCTATGAAATTTCAACCTAATTTTAAATCTAAAAAGGCTTTAACGTCTTCTGCTTTGACCTGAAAGTCTTTTAATGTTTTTGGAAATCTATGTATAACCCCGTGAAAATCACTTCCACCGGTTATTAATAAGTTGTTTTTCGAAGCAAAATTTTTCCAATATTCTTGAGCTTCTTTATCTGCAGATGGATGATATACTTCAATGCCGTCAAAGGCTCCACCAGCAAAAACTTCTAGTATTAATTCTCTATTTTTAACTTCTTCAGGATGGGCCAAAATAGCAACTCCACCTGCCTTATGTATTAAATCAATAGCTTCTTCAATAGAAAGTTTGTATTGAGAAATATATGCAGGACGTCCTAAAGACAAGAATTTATGAAATGCCTCTTGAATGGTTTCTACATGTCCTTTTTCTACCATTGCAGTAGCAACATGAGGTCTACCTACTGCTCTATTACGCCTTTCACTTGCTTCAATTTCTACTGGATAACCTAATTCTTCTAGTTTTAAAAGTATTTTATTAAGTCGTTCTTCGCGAGCATTACGCAAAATACTCATGGCCTCTTCCAATGGTTTATAGTCCATAGCTACACCATAACCTAAAATATGAAAATTTTTATTTTCAACTTGAGTTCCTAATTCAATACCTGTAATAATCTTTAAATCACCAAAAGTTTTAGCAGCTTCACGCGCCTCTACTACACCATTCCAAGAATCGTGATCTGTAATTGCAATGGTGGAAAGATTAGCCTCGAGTGCAAATTTCACTAATTCCGTCGGTGTATAGCTACCATCTGAAAATGTACTGTGCATGTGTAAGTCTACTAGTTTCATAATGATTTTTTTGCAAACTCAACAAGAGTAGCTAAGCCAAATGCTGTGCCGCCTTGTGTTTTAAATCCTGCAGTTTTAGGAGAGTTAGATGGACCTGCAATATCTAAATGAGCCCATGGTGTTCCTTCCTTAACAAATTCTCCAATGAATAAACCACCAGTCATACAACCAGCATACCTACCACCTGAATTTTTCAAATCAGCAATAGTACTTTTGATTGCTTCTTTTGCTTCTTTAGAGCTTGGTAATTGCCAGAAGTCTTCCCCTTTAGTTTTACCAAGGGTAGTAATATCACTAGCAAGTTTATCGTCATTAGCAATAATACCAGCAGTTTCTAAACCTAATGCAACCATTGCGGCACCTGTTAAAGTAGCAATGTCGATAACTTTTATTGCTCCTAATTGGCATGCATGATGAATTCCATCCGCTAATACCATTCTGCCTTCTGCATCAGTAGAAATAACTTCTATAGTTTTACCGTTACCAGCAGTTATAACATCTCCAGGTCTATATGCTGCACCAGATGGCATGTTTTCTGCACAAGCTAATACAGCCATGACATTACATGGTAATTTTAATTCACTAATTGCTTTAATAGCACCAAGTACAATAGCTGAACCAGACATATCATCTTTCATTTCACCCATACCTTCAGATGGTTTAATAGAAATACCACCGCTATCAAAGGTAATGCCTTTACCTACAAATGCAGTATAAGGTTTTTTGCCTGCGCCGTTATATTTTAAAGTAATAAGACAAGGTTTAGTATTAGAACCTTCACCAACTGCTAGAATAGCATTATATTTTTTCTTTTTTAAAGCTGCCGCATCTAAGATTTCGCAACTTAATTTGTTAGTTGTAGCAACTTTTTTTGCCATTATCGCCATAGTTGCAGGGTTTACTATATTACCAGGTTCATTAACAAGGTTGCGAGCAAAATTAACTGCTTCTGCTACAATTTTGCTTTCTGTAATAACTTTTTTAATGTTTTTACTGTCACCAACAAAGGTTATATCTGCATGGTTAATAGGTTTCTTTTTGCTAAAATATTTATTAAATACATAGCCACCAAGTACAGCTCCTTCAGCAAATGCAGATATACTTTCATCAGATAAATCTGCAACTAAAATTGCTGTTTTACCTGCTTGTTCTTTATCCATTTGGCGTACTAAATTACCGGCAGTTTCACGTAAATCATTAGGTGTTACTTCACCTTTTTTACCCATGCCAACAAAGAAGAATAATGTACCTTTTGTTAAATAAGTAGTAATACTACCTTTATCTGCAAGAGTTTTATATCTTTTTTTACACTCAGTGATGATGTTGTTATAAGGAGTATTTGCTAAGCTTTTTTCTCTCCCGCTACCTACGAATAAAACTAAACTTTCAAATCCTGCTTCAGAAAAGCCTTTTGTGTTCTTGTTAGTAATTCCTTTAACTATATTCATTTGACACCTCTTCTTATTTGTATGTTCTTGCAATATCTATTGTATCTAGCCAAATTTTACCAGATGAAGACTGAAGTTCCAAATCGCTAACTACTACTTTACGGAAGAATATATTTTTATCACCGCTATAATAACTGTTAACAGAGCGAATTACAGATGAGTTTTTTTTATAATTATTTTACTAAATCATAATAATGTAATTTTCTAGGTGTATTGTATCACCAGGAGCTACATCTTTTAAGTCATCTAAACTTTGCGCACGACTTACGTGTATGTATTT
>CAMTOO010000037.1 GCA_947074185.1 uncultured Negativicutes bacterium | reverse complement strand
GATAGTACCAATGTTAGCATGTGGTTTGTTTCTTTCAAAATGTTGCTTTGCCATTTTAAATTCCTCCTTAAATAAGACGATAATATTTTAATATTTTTTTATTCAGATTTTGTTCCTTTGTTTTTTGCAATAATTGCTTCTGCAATATTTTTTGGAACATCTTCATAATGATCAACTTCCATTGCGTAGTTACCACGACCTTGAGTTTTAGAACGAAGATCAGTTGCATAACCGAACATACCAGAAAGCGGAACGAATGCACGAATTACTTGAGCACCATTACGTGCTTCCATACCTTCGATGCGTCCACGACGGGAGTTCAAGTCACCAATTACATCGCCCATATAATCTTCAGGAACAGTAACTTCGACTTTCATGTATGGTTCAAGAATTACAGGATCTGCTTTTAAAGCACCTGCACGGAAGCCCATAGAACCAGCAATTTTAAATGCCATTTCAGATGAATCGACATCATGGTAAGAACCATCAACTACTGCTACGCCAATGTCAACCATTGGGTAACCAGCTAATACGCCGTTTTCCATTGCTTCTTTAATACCAGCTTCGATTGGTCCGATATATTCTCTAGGAATAGAACCACCGACAACTTTATTTTCAAATTTGAAGCCTTCACCTGGTTCAAGTGGAGTAATTTCCAACCAGCAATGGCCATATTGACCTTTACCACCAGATTGGCGAACAAATTTACCTTCAGATTTAATTGGTTTGTGAATTGTTTCACGGTAAGCAACTTGTGGGTTACCTACTGTACAACCAACTTTGAATTCGCGTAAGAGACGGTCAACGATGATATCCAAGTGTAACTCACCCATACCAGAAATGATCGTTTGAGCAGTTTCTGTATCAGTGTGAACACGGAATGTTGGATCTTCTTCAGCGAGTTTTTGTAATGCGATACCCATTTTTTCTTGGTCAGCTTTGGTTTTTGGTTCAACTGCTACGGAAATAACAGGATCAGGGAAAACCATAGATTCAAGAATGATAGGTGCTTTTTCATCACAAAGTGTATCACCAGTTGTAGTATCTTTCAAACCTACAGCAGCTGCAATGTCACCGGAGTAAACCATATCGATTTCTTCACGGGAGTTAGCATGCATTTGTAAGATACGGCCGATACGTTCTCTTTTTCCTTTAGTGGAGTTATATACATAAGATCCAGAAGAAAGAGTACCAGAGTAAACACGGAAGAATGCTAATTTACCTACGAACGGATCAGTCATGATCTTGAACGCTAATGCGGAGAATGGATTTTCATCGCTAGAAGGACGGGAATCCTCTTCACCGGTATCAGGATTAACACCTTTAATTGCTTCGATATCAATAGGAGCTGGCATATATGCTACAACAGCATCCAATAAAGGTTGTACACCTTTATTTTTATATGAAGAACCACAACATACTGGAGTCATTTTACAAGCGATCGTTTGTTTACGAATCCCTTTCATAATTTCTTCTTCAGTAAGTTCTTCGCCTTCTAAATATTTCATCATTAATTCGTCGTCGCCTTCAGCAACAGCTTCAATCAAAATACCACGATATTCGTTAGATTTATCTTTCATGCTGTCTGGGATTTCAACAAATTGTTCTTCTTTACCGAGTTGATCGGTATAAACGATAGCTTGCATTTTTACTAAATCAACCATACCTTCAAAGGTATCTTCAAATCCAATTGGAAGTTGAATTGGAACTGCATTAGCACCAAGACGATCTTTCATCATGTTTACTACGTTGTAGAAATCAGCACCAGTAATGTCCATTTTGTTTACATATGCCATACGAGGTACACCATATTTATCAGCTTGACGCCATACTGTTTCTGATTGTGGTTCTACACCACCTTTAGCACAAAATACTGCTACTGAGCCATCAAGTACACGCAAAGAGCGTTCTACTTCTACCGTAAAGTCAACGTGACCCGGTGTATCAATAATGTTGATACGGTGACCATCCCATTGACAAGTAGTTGCTGCAGAAGTGATTGTAATGCCGCGTTCTTGCTCTTGAACCATCCAGTCCATAGTAGCGCCGCCATCATGTACTTCACCGATTTTGTGAGTTTTACCTGTGTAAAACAAAATACGTTCTGTAGTAGTTGTTTTACCTGCATCAATGTGTGCCATGATGCCTATATTTCTTGTTTTTTCAAGCGGAAATTGTCTGCCCACTATTATATCCTCCTCAATTCTTTAGGACTTGGCTATTACCAACGGTAATGCGCAAACGCTTTGTTTGCTTCTGCCATCTTGTGGGTGTCTTCACGTTTTTTCACTGCAGAACCAGTTGCATTAGCTGCATCCATGATTTCACCAGCTACACGTTCACACATGGTTTTTTCACCACGAAGACGAGCATAGTTTACTAACCAACGAATACCTAATGTAGTCTTACGATCTACACGAACTTCGATTGGAACTTGATAGTTTGCACCACCAACACGACGAGCACGAACTTCCAAAATTGGCATTACGTTTTTCATCGCTGTGTCAAATACTTCTAAAGGATCTTGACCAGTTTTAGCACGTACTACATCGAATGCATCATATACGATACGTTCAGCTACGCCTTTTTTACCGTCAAGCATAATTTTGTTAATAAATCTTGTTAATAATTTTGAGCCGTACACTGGATCTGGTAATACGTCTCTTTTAGTTACAGGGCCTTTTCTTGGCATATTTTTTTCCTCCTTACCATAATATCATTTCGTTTTTCTTCTTAATTACTTTTTAGCACGTTTCGCGCCATATTTGGAGCGAGATTGGTTGCGGTCTGCAACACCTGCTGTATCAAGGGAACCACGAACGATATGGTAACGAACACCAGGAAGATCTTTTACCCTTCCACCTCTGATTAGAACAACACTATGTTCTTGCAAATTGTGACCGATACCCGGAATGTAAGCAGTAACTTCGATACCGTTAGTTAAACGTACACGAGCTACTTTACGAAGAGCAGAGTTAGGTTTTTTAGGGGTTGTTGTATAAACCCTTGTACATACACCACGCTTTTGAGGACATTCCTTTAAAGCTGGAGCTGTAGATTTTGTAGTTAACACTGTTCTACCTTTACGTACCAATTGGTTAATTGTAGGCATATCGGCACCTCCTTTCCAAACAATTAGATTTAATAATTTATAAAAACCCTATTGGGTCCCTATCAATATTCAATGGTCGCGGCAACTGCTGCGCCTGCTTGAATGCCACAAGCCTTTCCTAAAGCTTGCATACTTTCTACTATATTATATGGAATGTTTTTCTTTTCACATTCTTCTAATATAGGTTGAGTAATTTTTGCATCTGCATCTTTTGCAACAAAAATAATTTTTGCAATATTTTTTTGAAGAGCACGTGTTGTTTCTTTCATTCCAACAACCCGTTGAACATCGCCTTTTAATGCACTTAAAGACATTGTTTCACCCCTTAAAAAATGGCATAGTTATTCCGAGACACTTACGTATTGTAACATCTATTACAAAACGTGTCAACACTTTTTAGAGAAAAAATATGCTTTTGAATAGCTATTTTTTGCCCTTTCTTCTTAACACGGTTCCTTGTGTTTCTTTTTCCTTTTTAACCAACCATAAAACTACCCTATTTTATGGGTTTTTTTGAATTCTCTATAAAAAAATTTTTTCGAAGCTATTTTTATGTTTTTTATCAAGTTTACAAAAAAAAATCTTGTTTTTTCTTTTTTGATAATATTTTTCAAAAAAAAAAGGAGAGTCATAAGACTCTCCTTTAACTTTTTAATATTATTCTTCAATAATTACTTCTTCGATAACTACTTCTGGAACATTATTATGTTTAATTTTGATATCACGGTAGCGACTCATACCTGTACCAGCTGGAATAAGTTTACCAATGATAACATTTTCCTTAAGACCCAAGAGTGGATCCACTTTACCTTTGATTGCAGCATCAGTAAGAACTCTAGTTGTTTCTTGGAAGGATGCAGCAGAAAGGAAGGAATCGGTAGCAAGAGATGCTTTAGTAATACCTAAAAGAATAGGTCTACCTTCTGCAACTGCTTTACCTTCTTCTTGCATGCGTTCATTTTCAGTATTGAATTCACTAACATCTACGAATTCTCCTGGGAGTAAGTACGTATCGCCAGATTCTTCAATTCTAATTTTGCGCATCATTTGGCGAACCATAACTTCAATGTGTTTATCGTTAATTTCAACACCTTGTGATTTATATACGCCTAATACTTGTTGTACCAAATATCTTTGGGTTGCTTCTACGCCACTGATTCTTAAAATATCATGTGGGTTTAAAGAACCTTCAGTTAAACGATCGCCTGGAACAACTTTATCTCCTTCAGAAACAGATACTTTTGCTGCATAAGGAATTGCATAAGTTTGTTCTACGACATCAGACTTAGGCCCACCAGTAACAATAACTTTACGTTGACCGCCTTCTTCAATAATATGAACAGTACCTTCATTTTCGCATAAAATACCTGGATGTTTTGGTTTACGTGCTTCGAACAATTCTTCTACACGTGGCAAACCTTGTGTAATATCGTCACCAGCAACACCACCAGTATGGAATGTACGCATTGTGAGCTGTGTACCCGGTTCACCGATAGATTGTGCTGCAATTGTACCAACTGCTTCACCAACCTCAACATTTCTTCCAGTTGCTAAGTTGCGACCATAACATTTACGGCATACGCCAACTTTAGCTTTACATGTTAATACAGAACGAATTTTAACTGTTTCTCTTAATTCAGCAATTTCGTCAGCAATTTCGTCGGTAATATATTCATTGATATGATAAACAATTTTGCCTTTTTTGTCTTTAATGTCTTCAGCTAGATTACGTCCCACTATACGATCTCTTAAAGATTCAATTACAGTTTGTTTATTTTTACCTTCAGTAATAGCTTCAATTACTATACCATCAATTTCATCACAACGAACTTTTACTTCACGAACAGTTCCATCTGCTAAAATCTTTTTAATTAAAGCATCTGTAACTTTAGTATCGTGAGCAGCAATTAATTCGCCAGCAGCATTTACAAGATCATCAGAAATATTTTTACCCATGAAATGATAATGCATAGCTTCTTTCAATACTTTATTAACATAATCATCGGACACATTGATTTGTACTGTTTCAACAATTTCATCACCAGTAGTGTCATCATATGAATACAATTTTATTTCTTGAACATTTTCTGCTAACAAGCGTTCATAAGTATCTGAAGTGATAACACTATCTGCTTCAGCAATTAGTGCAACACCTTTAACATTACTCTTAACATTTGCAGCTAACGTACGTCCAATAATATTTTCACGCATTTTATTGTTGCTTACACCAAGAACAGTTTTATAAATACGACTGCGTTCTTTCACAAGATTGATACCAACGATATCACAATCATCTTCTCTAACAATTACATCTTGTGCTACGTCAACAAGACGACGAGTTAGGTAACCAGAGTCAGCAGTTCTAAGAGCAGTATCAGCCAAACCTTTACGAGCACCATGTGTTGAAATAAAGTACTCTAATACAGTTAAGCCTTCGCGGAAGTTCGCTTTGATAGGACGGTCAATGATCCGTCCAGATGGATCTGCCATAAGACCACGCATACCAGCTAATTGACGAATTTGTTGTACGTTACCACGGGCACCAGAATTAGCCATCATGTAAACAGCATTGAATTGATCCATTGTTGTTGCCATCAATTTTTCTGTTACAGCATCTGTAGCTTTAGTCCAGAACTCGATAACTTTACGATAACGTTCGTCAGCACTCATAAGACCACGACGATACATGCGTTCAGTTTGATCAACTGTTTTTTCTGCTTCTGCCAAAATAGCTGCTTTTTCCGCAGGAATTTGGATATCAGAAACCGCGATTGAGATACCAGCTCTACAAGCATTTTCATAACCCAATTTTTTAACAGTATCAAGAATTTCAGCAGTACGCAAGTTGCCATAAAGTTCATGTGCTTTTGCTACTAATTTACCTAATTCTTTTTTATCCATAAGTTTGCCTAGTTGCCAAACTTCTTTTGTGGTTTTCTTGCTACCTTTTTTAGCAGCAACTTCAACAGTTGCTTTGTGATAATAGCGAAGTTCTTTAGGTAATTCTTCGTTAAACATAGCATTACCTACTGTTGTAACAACAACGCTTTCACCTTCATTAGACTCTTCTTTAACAATTTCAGAGTTAGGAACATTAATTTCAATACGTGCTTGTAAAGCTACTATGCCATGATAATAAGCTAGTAGAGCTTCGTTCACACTACTAAAACGCATGCCTTCTCC
Source organism: uncultured Negativicutes bacterium (assembly GCA_947074185.1). Taxonomy (GTDB): domain Bacteria; phylum Bacillota; class Negativicutes; order Acidaminococcales; family Acidaminococcaceae; genus CAMTOO01. The sequence continues at coordinate 9,247 of CAMTOO010000037.1, read as the reverse complement.
TTTAGCACCATCTCTTACGATAGTAAGATAGTATGCACCTAATACCATATCTTGAGTAGGTACAGCAACAGGTTTACCATCTTTAGGAGCTAAAATATTGTTTACAGAAAGCATCAACATACGTGCTTCTGCTTGAGCTTCTGCGGATAAAGGTAAATGAACCGCCATTTGGTCACCATCAAAGTCAGCATTATATGCTGTACATACTAATGGATGCAATTTAATTGCACGACCTTCAGATAAAATAGGTTCGAACGCTTGAATACCAAGTCTATGCAACGTTGGTGCACGGTTTAAAAGTACTGGATGTTCTTTGATTACTTCTTCCAAAACATCCCATACTTCGCTATTAGCACGTTCAACCATGCGTTTTGCAGTCTTAATATTACCAGCTTGACCATTATTTACTAAACGCTTCATTACGAAAGGTTTAAACAATTCTAGTGCCATTTCTTTTGGCAAACCACATTGATGCATTTTGAGTTCAGGACCAACTACGATAACTGAACGTCCGGAATAGTCAACACGTTTACCTAAAAGATTTTGACGGAAACGACCTTGTTTACCTTTAAGCATATCGGATAAAGATTTTAGAGGTCTGTTACCAGGGCCTGTTACAGGACGACCACGACGACCATTATCAATTAATGCGTCAACAGCTTCTTGTAACATACGTTTTTCATTACGTACGATAATATCAGGAGCGTGTAATTCTAATAAACGTTTTAAACGGTTATTACGGTTAATAACACGACGATATAAATCGTTAAGGTCGGAAGTTGCAAAACGTCCGCCATCTAATTGAACCATAGGACGAAGTTCAGGTGGAATAACTGGAACTACATCTAAAATCATCCATGCTGGATTGTTTTCAGATTTCATGAATGCTTCAGCTACTTCTAAACGACGTACTACACGTACTCTTTTTTGACCAGTAGCAGTTTTAAGTTCTGCACGTAAATCAACTACTAGTTGTGGAATATCAATAGAGCCAAGTAATTCTTTGATTGCATTTGCGCCCATTTCTGCACGGAAATCAGAACCATATTTATCTCTAGCAATAAGATATTCGCTTTCACTTAACAATTGTTTTTTAGCAAGCGGAGTTTCGCCTGGATCAAGTACAATATAGTTTACAAAATATAGTACTCTTTCCAAAGAACGAGGAGTAATATCAAGGATCAATCCCATTCTACTAGGAATACCTTTGAAATACCAAATATGAGAAACAGGAGCTGCAAGTTCAATATGACCCATACGATCACGACGAACTTTAGAGCGTGTTACTTCAACACCACACTTGTCACAAACAATACCTTTATAACGAATTTTTTTGTATTTGCCACAATGACATTCCCAGTCTTTTGTAGGTCCAAAAATTCTTTCACAGAATAAACCATCTGTTTCTGGTTTTAACGTTCTATAATTAATTGTTTCTGGTTTCTTTACTTCGCCATAAGACCAAGACTTAATCAAGTCAGGTGAAGCAAGACCTATACGCATTGATTCGAAATTATTTACGTCTAACACGGTTACTCCTCCTTTCTATTTGTTTTCCTCATCTAAATCATCAAGTTCATCTTCAGCTTTTACAGAAAGATTACCTAATTCAGAAATTATATCGTCAACTTCACCAGTGCCGTTATAGCTTTCTTCTTGGTTATAAGTTTTTTCTGCATCATCTGTAGCAACTGGAACTTGACCTTCAATATTTAATCCTATGTCACTTGCTGCACTTACAACATCTTCTTCTGAATCTTGCATGGAGATTTCTTCATCATCTTCATTAAGAACTTTAATATCTAAACCGATACTTTGTAATTCTTTAATAAGTACTTTGAAGGATTCAGGAACGCCTGGTTCCGGAACGTTTTCACCTTTAACAATTGATTCATAAGTTTTAACCCTACCAAGAACATCATCAGACTTAACTGTGAGAATTTCTTGTAAAGTGTATGCTGCGCCATATGCTTCAAGCGCCCAAACTTCCATTTCACCAAATCTTTGTCCACCGAATTGAGCTTTACCACCCAATGGTTGTTGTGTAACAAGAGAGTATGGACCTGTAGAACGAGCATGGATTTTATCATCAACAAGATGATGCAATTTAAGCATATATACGCAACCAACAGTTACTTTGTTATCAAACGGTTCACCGGTACGACCATCGTATAATACTGTTTTACCACTCATATCTACACCAGCTAGTTCTAAAGTATCGTGCATATCTTTTTCATGAGCACCATCAAATACTGGTACCGCCATTTTTATTGCACTAATGCTTTCTTGACCAAATTTGTCAATTTCAACTATTTCTGGCATGCCATATTTATCTACATTATATCCAGCTTTTTTCATGCGAGCTGGAAGATCTTTAGGTTGTTCTTGGATTTCCATGCCGATAGCACGAGCCGCCCAACCTAAATGCGTTTCTAAAATTTGTCCAATATTCATACGTGAAGGTACGCCTAATGGATTTAGAACGATTTGTACTGATTCGCCACTTGGTAAGAACGGCATGTCTTCTCTAGGCATAATGCGAGATACAACACCTTTGTTACCATGACGACCTGCCATTTTATCGCCTTCAGAAATTTTACGTTTTTGCGCGATGTGTACACGTACTTGTTCGTTTACTCCTGGTGGAAGTTCATCCCCATTTTCACGAGTAAATACTTTAACACTTACGATAATACCTGCTTCACCATGTGGAACACGTAAAGAGCTATCACGTTCTTCGCGAGCTTTTTCATTAAATACTGCACGTACAAGACGTTCTTCTGCAGATAATTCAGTTTCACCTTTTGGTGTAACTTTACCTACAAGAATATCGCCAGGACGAACTTCTGCACCAATACGGATAATACCACGTTCGTCTAAATCTTTACGAGATTCTTCAGATACGTTAGGAATATCTCTAGTGATTTGTTCAGGTCCAAGTTTAGTATCACGAGCATCACAATCATATTCTTCAATATGAATGGAAGTAAATACATCAGCTTTTACTAAATCTTCACTTAAAAGTACAGCATCCTCGTAGTTATAACCTTCCCAAGGCATATATGCTACGATTACGTTATGACCTAATGCTAATTCGCCATGATCAGTTGCAGGTCCATCAGCTAATACTTGACTTTCAACAACTTTATCGCCTTTAAATACGATAGGACGTTGATTTACACAAGTACCTTGGTTAGAACGTTTGAATTTTTGTAAAGGATATCTATCAACAGTACCGTCTTTAGCGCGAACAGCAATTTCATCACCTACAACGCTATCAACAACACCTGCACGTTTAGCAAGAACGCAAACGCCAGAGTCAACTGCTACTTTATATTCCATACCTGTACCAACTACTGGAGATTGAGTTTTAAGAAGTGGTACAGCTTGTCTTTGCATGTTTGCACCCATGAGCGCACGGTTCGCATCATCATTTTCTAAGAATGGGATGAGAGCTGTTGCAATGGATACTACTTGTTTTGGAGATACGTCCATATAATCTACTTCAGATGGAGATAAAGACAACACATCATTTTTAAAACGTGCAGTTACACGATCTTCCAAGAAGTAGCCTTTGTCATCTAAAGGTTCATTTGCTTGGGCAATGATATACTTATCTTCTTCATCAGCAGTAAGATATTCAATAACATCAGTTACACGTTTTTTCTCTTTATCAACACGACGATAAGGAGTTTCAATAAAACCATATTTGTTAATTACAGCAAATGTGGATAAAGAACCGATAAGACCGATGTTAGGACCCTCAGGAGTTTCAATCGGACACATACGACCATAGTGAGAGTTGTGTACGTCACGAACTTCATAGCCTGCACGTTCACGAGAGAGACCACCAGGACCAAGAGCAGACAAACGACGTTTATGTGTAAGTTCTGCTAATGGATTGTTTTGATCCATAAATTGTGAGAGCTGACTGCTACCAAAGAATTCTTTAATTGCAGCAACTACTGGACGAATATTAATGAGAGCTTGTGGTGTAATAACTTCAACATCTTGAATAGTCATACGTTCTTTTACTACACGTTCCATACGAGCAAGACCAATACGGAATTGATTTTGTAAAAGTTCACCAACACAACGAACACGACGATTACCTAAATGGTCAATATCGTCGCCAGTTCCTAGCCCATCCATTAAGTTAAGTAAATAACTAAAAGAAGCTAAGATATCTTCCACTGTAACGATTCTCAATTTTTCATCGATACCAGAAGTAAAAGATACTTTCAACTCTTTTTCATCATTAATAATATTTACATGGTAAAGGCCATGTTTTTTATAAATTCCACTTTTTTCGATACTATCAAGAATATCTTTAGTGATTTTAGTTCCAGTTTCAACAAGGATTTCGCCTGTTTTTGTATCAACAATAGGCTCAGCAATAACGCGACCTTGTAATCTGTCACGGAATCCTAATTTTTTATTAAGTTTATAACGACCTACATTTGCTAAATCATATCTTTTGTTATCGAAGAATGTTGCTTCAATAAGTTGTCTAGCATTTTCTAATGTAGGAGGTTCGCCTGGACGCAATTTTTTGTAAATTTCTACCAAAGCATCTTCTCTACTAGTAGTAACATCTTTTTCTAAAGTAGCTTTAACAAAAGCATTGTCACCAAAGTATTCTAAGATTTCTTCATTAGTAGTAAGTCCGAGCGCACGTAATAATGCTGTAGCAGGCAATTTTCTTGTTCTGTCTACACGCACGTAAATTACATCATTTAAATCGGTTTCATATTCAATCCAAGCACCTCTATTCGGAATTACAGTTGTTCCGAATAATTGTTTACCACTTGGATCTCTTTCTACACTATAATAGACACCTGGGGAACGTACTAATTGACTTACAATAACACGTTCTGCACCATTGATAATAAAAGTACCTGTTGGAGTCATTAGTGGGAAATCACCCATAAAAACTTTTGATTCTTTTATTTCGCCAGTATCTTTGTACAATAAGCGAACGTTAACATTTAAAGGCGCGGAGTAAGAGCTATCTCTTTCTTTGCACTCTTCAATGCTATATTTTTCTTCACCTAAAGTAAAACCTTCAAAAGAAAGTTCTAAATTACCATTAAAATCTTTGATCGGAGAGATGTCATGGAAAATTTCACCTAGACCTTCTTCTATGAACCACTCATAGGACTTGCGTTGGAGGTCAATCAAGTGAGGCATCGGAATAACTTCACTGATTCTTCCATAACTATACCGTGTCCTATCACCTACTGGAACCGGTTTAAACATGTAAGCATTCACTCCTTTATATTTAGTCAGGCAAGCAAAACTAAGTCCATTTCATGCAAGACAAAAAAGCAAGGACTTACCTCAAGTACCCTGCATATCTTACCTGAACGAACTTCGTTCCATACAAAAACCATATAGCGACCCAGCGTTAACCACTATACACCTGGATCGTTGTATATTACCTGCATTTAATAACTGTGGAATATAATGATACCATAAACAACTTTACTATGTCAATAAAAATTGCAATAAAAAAACGACCTCATAAGAGGTCGTTTAATTTGAATTATTTCAATTCTACAGTTGCACCAGCTTCTTCAAGTTGAGCTTTTAAAGCTTCAGCATCAGCTTTAGCGATACCTTCTTTAACTGCTTTTGGAGCGCCGTCAACGATTTCTTTAGCTTCTTTTAAGCCTAAACCAGTTGCTTCACGAACAACTTTGATTACGTTGATTTTACCAGCACCTGCATTTGTTAATACAACATCAAATTCAGATTTTTCAGCACCGCCAGCAGCAGCACCAGCAGCAGGAGCAGCAGCTACAGCTACAGGAGCAGCAGCAGAAACACCAAATTTTTCTTCTAAAGCTTTCACGAGTTCGGAAAGTTCGAGTACAGACATATTTTCAATAGCTTCCATGATTTGTTCTTTGTTCATTATAATATCCTCCATTATTTACAATTAATTTTTTTATTTTTTTGAATCTACTAATTTATATTATGCAGATTCTTTTTGTTTACGAATTGCATCAAGCACAGTAACGGCTTGACGAATAGTTCCGTGTAAAACATTTACGAAACCAGAGATTGGCGCATTCATGCTGCCAAGCATCTTTGCAACCAAAACTTCTTTTGGTGGAAGAGATGCGATTGCTTTAACATCTTCTGCACTAATTACTTTACCATCAAGAATACCGATTTTAACTTCTAGAGCTTCGTTTTCTTTAGCAAAGTCGCAGATAACTTTTGCAACTGCAACTGGATCTGAATCGGAAACAGCTAACGCTGTGTTCTTTTCTAGAACAGGTTCCAATCCATCAATACCAGCATCTTTTGCAGCAAGACGAAGTAATGTATTTTTTACAACTCCGTATTTAACATCTGCTTCACGCATTTTTTTACGCAATTCAGTGTCTTGAGCTACAGTAAGACCGCAGAAGTCAACTAAAACAGCGGCTTTTGCATTTGATAATAATTCTTTTATCTCAGCGACTTTAGCAACTTTTTCAGGTTTAACTGCCATACTTGGTACCTCCTTCTTTTTTCTTTTATAAAATCAAAAAGACCTCTCGGCCGTAGCCGGAGGTCGCGAAGGAACTAATTTATATCTTCAACGTCTCCAACCTCGGCAGGCTAACTATTATACCCGAAGGCACCTGCTGTCTTTGGCCCGATTATCTTCTGATTTATGAAATTTTTACTACGACTTATTTATCAGTGTTAGCTTTTAACACGTCAATTTTTACTCCAGGGCCCATTGTAGTGGACAAGGTTACAGATTTAATGTATTGACCTTTTGCTCCGGATGGTTTTACTTTAATAAGAGTATCAACCAAAGTCATGTAGTTTTCTAAGAGTTTTTCGTCTCCAAAAGATACTTTACCAATGATAGCTTGTACATTACCAGCTTTATCAGTACGGTACTCGATTTTACCAGCTTTAATTTCGCTTACAGCACGAGCAACGTCCATAGTAACAGTACCAACTTTAGGGTTTGGCATTAATCCTTTAGGACCAAGAACTTTACCAAGACGACCTACAACACCCATCATATCAGGAGTAGCTACGCAAACATCAAAATCTGTCCAGCCACCTTGAATTTTTGGAAGAAGGTCATCAGCACCGCCAACATAATCTGCACCAGCAGCTTCAGCTTCTTGAATTTTAGGACCTTTAGCAAAAACTAAAACTTTTTTGTTTTTACCAGTTCCATGTGGAAGCACTAAAGCGCCACGTACTTGTTGGTCAGCATATTTAGGATCTAATCCTAATTTAAAAGATACTTCTACTGAAGAATCAAATTTTGTTACAGATGTTTTCTTTACTAATTCTACTGCTTCTTTTGGAGCATAGAATTTGTCAGCTTCGATTAATTTCAAAGCGTCTTGGTATTTTTTACCAAATTTAGCCATTTCTTATTCCTCCTATGTGGTCAAACGGCAATAGCCTCCCACTAACTTATACCAACTATTAGTCAGTAATTGTGATACCCATGCTACGAGCTGTGCCTTCAATCATGCTTGTTGCAGTTTCAAGGCTTGCAGCATTAAGGTCTTCCATTTTTTCTTGAGCGATTTCGCGACATTTTTCGCGGCTCAATGTAGCAACTTTCTTTTTGTTAGGTTCACCAGATCCACTTTCAATGCCAGCAGCTTTCTTTAAAAGAACTGCAGCAGGTGGAGTTTTTGTGATGAATGTAAAAGAACGATCTTCAAATACAGTAATTTCTACTGGAATAATAAGTCCGCCTTGTTGTGCAGTACGTTCATTAAACTCTTTAACAAAAGCCATAATGTTGATACCAGCTTGACCTAACGCAGGACCTACAGGAGGAGCTGGGGTTGCTTTACCGGCTGGAACCTGTAATTTTACCATTTTAATTACTTTTTTAGCCATCTATTACACCTCCTTCTTAGTCAATTTCTTCTACTTGTGTAAAATCAATCTCAACAGGAGTTTCGCGACCAAACATGTCAACTAATACTTTTAATTTACCACGTTCTTCATTAATTTCTGCTATAATACCGATTTGCTCGGCCATAGGACCAGATTTAAGGCGAACTGCTTGTTGTAATTGGAAATCAATTTTAGGATGCAAACCACCCTCAACACCCATAGAGCGCATAATTCTTTCCACTTCTTCTTCAGAAAGTGGTACTGGTTGTTTGTTGTCAGAGCCAACAAAACCTGTAACGCCTGGTGTGTTACGAACAACGTACCAAGTACGATCGTCAACGACCATCTCTACTAATACATAACCCGGAAATACTTTACGAGCTACAGTACGTTTTTGTCCATCTTTGGTAATTTCAACTTCGTTTTCCATAGGAATAATCACACGGAAAATTTTGTCTTCCATACCTAAAGAATGGATTTTTCGTTCTAAGTTTGCACTTACTTTATTTTCATAGCCAGAGTAAGTATGAATAACATACCAACCCTTTTTAGGCAATTGAAGTTCGTTTTTTTCTTCTTGTGCTTCTACCATAATTTTTGCGAAAAGACGAGCTTTTCTTACCTCCTTATAGTATTACGACCCTAATAACATTCGAATAACTACAGAGAAAAAGCTGTCAATCATCCAAATTAAAATGGCACATAGTAATACTGCAATTATTACCACAATTGTATTTGCAATAAGTTCTGGTTTGGTAGGCCAAGTAACTTTTTTTAGTTCACTTTTTGCTTCTTTCAAAAAGCGCACTGCACCACCACTTGATGGCGTAACCGCAGAATTTTCTGGTAATGCCATTTTTTTCACATCCTTACTTAATACCTAAATATTGAAACTATGCAAAATTATTTTGTCTCTTTATGAGCAGTATGCTTTTTGCAGAATTTGCAGTATTTATTGATCTCAATACGATCTGGATTATTCTTTTTGTTTTTATTTGTTTGATAATTTCTTTGTTTGCATTCGTTGCAAGCTAAAGTAATCAAAGTACGCATTCTAACACCTCTTTCACGTAAAAATAAATCTCCAAATTAAAATGATACTAATAGATAGTAACATAATTAACACTTTATGTCAATAAACTTTCTTCAATAAGAATTAGAGAAATTTTTATATCTGTTTACTAACAATAAAAACATGCTATTTATCATGTGTTTGTAAGGACAAACCATACTACACTTATTTATCCTTAATATTTACTTTAATAAAAAAGCATGGGCATTCACAGTTTGTGTGATATCCCATGCTTTAAACATTACAAAATTATTCGTTGATAGCAGCTACAACGCCAGCGCCAACTGTACGGCCACCTTC
>CAMTOO010000036.1 GCA_947074185.1 uncultured Negativicutes bacterium | reverse complement strand
ACTTTGGTGGTAAAGTAAGAAGTAACTGGATGGCACAAGCAGGCTTGCGCTGGGCGTTTGGTGGACCTAAATAAGAAAATGAAACAGCAGAAGGTAGAGCTAATAACCGTCGCGTAAACATTTTCGAATATACAAATAAATAAAATAAAACACAAAAGGACACCTTTCGGTGTCCTTTTATGTTTAAGGAGAAAAAGGACTAATGAATAGTCCTTTTTCGGGAAGGAATGAATGAGGTTAAAATATGTAATCGTTATATAGTGTCCAATTATACAACGTCACTAGTAAAATTATTCACCAAGTTTTTCTTTAACAGTTGCTTCGTCCCAACCCATTAAATCATGAAGAATTGCGTTGATATCATGGTTTAATAATGGAGCAGGTGTTAAAGCTGCACCAGGAGTAGCAGAAAGCTTAACTGGTACACCAGCCATTTTCAATGGACCAGCGATTGGGTGAGTTAATTCAACAAGCATATCGCGAGAAGCGATTTGAGGATCTTTTACAATACGTGCTACGTCATTGATAGGAGCGCATGGAATACCAGCTTCTTCTAATAATGCAAGCCATTCATCGATTGTTTTAGTAGAAAGTACTTCGTTAAGAATAGCATGTAATTCTTTAACGTTAACAGTACGGCTACCATTATCTACGAATCTTTCGTCAACGATAAGGTCAGGACGATCGATTAAGTTGCAAAGTTTTACCCATAATCTGTCGTTACCAGCACCAACGATGATAGAACCATCTTTTGCAGTGAAACCAGCAAATGGAGTGATAGAAGGATGTCTGTTTCCGAGTGGAGCAGGAACTTCACCGGAAGTAGCATAACGAGCAATAGCATTTTCAAGGATTGCGATTTGGCAATCAAGCATTGCAACGTCTACTAATTGACCTTCGCCAGTTAATTGACGGTGGTAAAGAGCAAGCATAATACCATAGCCAGTGAAGATACCAGCAATTACGTCACCAACAGAAGCACCAACTCTTGTAGGAGCTCCGCCTTCTTCACCAGTGATACTCATGATACCGCCCATAGCTTGAACGATAATGTCATAAGCAGGTTTAGTTGCATAAGGGCCTGTTCTACCGAAACCAGAACATGCAGCATAAATAATTTTTGGATTAATTTTTTTGAGTTCTTCGTAACCTAAACCGAATTTTTCCATAGTGCCAGGGCGATAGTTTTCAACAACAACATCTGCTTTAGCAACCATTTCTTTAAAAACTTCAACATGTTTAGCGTTTTTGAAATCTAAGCACATAGAACGTTTATTTCTATTTAAGCTCATGAAGTAAGCGCTTTCTTTGCCTACGAAAGGACCGAATGCACGGGAATCATCACCAACATTTGGTGGTTCGATTTTCATAACGTCAGCACCGAAATCTGCTAACATCATTGTGCTGTACGGACCTGCTAATACTCTAGATAAATCTAATACTTTAAGACCTTTTAATGGACCCATTGTTAAATCCTCCTAAAATTTTATTTATTTTATTTAATACAATATCATATTATCACAAAACTACTATAAACAATAAATTAATTTGTTTTAGTTTTTAAATAGTATAAACGAGCAACAAGTACTGCTACTAAGATGTTGATTAACATGTTTAAGCCACCAGGAATACCAAATTTTGGATAAACCATGATACCAGCAAGGGAAGTAGCCATTACGATTACACCTAAAACGAAGTTTTTACCACAAAGATCCGCATAAACCGCACCTAATACGCAAGGCAAGATGAAGGAGAAACCAGCCATGATAAATTTAGGCATCATAGGCATAAGTTGTGCACCAACAAGTGCGAAGAAAGTGATCATAGTTACTGATACGAAGATTGAAGAACAGATACCGATAGTTGACATGATTTCAGCTTTAGGGCTACCAGGTTCACAGTTAGTAACTTTTTGAGCCATTGCAGCAGCAGGAACACGAAGTTCACCAACGTTACCGCAAATCCATGCAAGGAAACTACCAGACATGTTGATCATTGGGAAGAAGGAAATTGGTTGTACGAAGTAACCAACACCGAAAGCTGCAGCAGCAGCGAGCCATAATTCTAAAAGCTCAGTACCAGAAGGAAATAAGCCAGTAGTTAGTGAAACATATACAGCTGGGATAAAGTTTGCTATTAAAGCAAGTGTAACGAATGTAAGACCTAATGTCTTAATAATTTTTCTAAACTCTAAAATGCCTTCTTGTTCTCTATTTGACATAATATCTACCTCCTAATTAAAATATTGCTACTGTTACATACATACCGATAACCATCGCGAGACCTAAGCTAAATTCTTGAAGCTTTTTGTTCTCTTTGAAGAAGTATGAAATAACAGACATTGATACAAATGCAACGGCACCCGCAAAAAGGTTTTTGGTATTTACATTACCACCTCTTATAATAGCGTTGCCAAGGAGTGTTGAGAAAAGACCAAGTGCAGCAGCGGCCATAACTAATTTAACCCAGTTTTCATCGAATTTTTGTTTCATGTAATCAACTGCTTTACCAAGTTGTGGAGCAGAGTAACCACCGAATAAAATCCAACCAGAGTTGTTAAGTGCCATGCCCCAAAGAGCAAAAACGAAACCGATCATACTAAGTTTGCCAGCTTCAAGAGTTGAACCAACCATGTTAGTTGCGATAGAACTCATTGCAAGTTCAGTTCTTGCAGCACCGATATCATTCATTCTCATCCAAGCAGTAGGGCCACCTAAAACAGCCATTAATGCGATAAGTACGATAACTGGAGCGAATGCAGGTCCGATAGAAGTGATCATTGCAGATCTCATACCTGTGATACATTCATCTTTTGAGATCCCCATTTTTTCTGCGGATTTGAATGCTTGACGCATAAATAGTGTTGCTTGAGCTAGGATTACGATAACCATAATACTGGATACCGCCCACAGCATAGGGGAATTCATTAAATCTTTCAATTCCATAAATAAACACCTTCCTTTTTTAAAATAATAAGTTCGTTGATGAAAAGTTCATCGGGTAAAAACATTTACCAGTTGACATTATTATTGCGTATTATAATGAAGAAAAGTAAAAATAAAGATAACTTACGGAAAATTTAAGGTAAGATGCGAAAAAATAAAGGTGAAATTTTGAGGGAAAATTAACTTTTGTTTAAGAGTTAAAAAAAGTTTGCTAAATAGTATATATTTTGCGCTAAATAGTGTAAAATATAGTATAAGTTATTTAAGAAAGGAGTGAGATAATTTGTTAGGATTTGAGTTTTTAGAAAAAATGGCAATAGAATTGCAACAATTGTGGCTTGGAACAACGGTCTTTATCGTAATTATCCTTGCTCTTAGTAAAACAACTTTTTTCGGTGATTTATTAGTCCAAAAAGAATTTTCTAATCGTCAAAAATTAATTCTTATAATTATATTTTCGGCAATAGGTATTTTTGGAACTTATTGGGGTATAAAAAGAGATTACGGTATTATTAATACTAGAGCAGTAGGTGTTATAGTAGGTGGTATTTTAGGTGGTCCTATAGTAGGTCTTTTTACAGGTCTTATTACAGGCATACATAGAATGTTTTTCTTAGATACCTTTTCTTCGTTTTGGAGTGGTGCAATAACAGTTATTCAAGGCGTCATTGCAGGACTTCTATCTTCACGTTTAAAAAGACAAGAAAATATATGGACACATGCTTTTATAGTAGGCTTTGCATTAGAAGTGCTACATATGGTTTTACTATTGCTTTTTGCAAGACCTTATGTAATGGCGGTAACTCTTGTTAAGTCTATTGCAACATCTATGATTTTGACAAATTCAATAGGCGTTGCATTATTTATCGGTTTATTAGAAGATACATATAATAGAAAAGAAAAATATTTGTCTGTCGCAACAAAAATTTCTTTTAAGACTATCAATCTAATGACAAAGGTATTGCAAGAAGGTTTTAACTCAAAAACTACAGCTTATGTAACACATGTAGTTATGGACTCCATAACAAAATCTTCATGGGCTGCAATTGTAGACAATAAAGAAATTATTGCGTTTAGCAGTAGATACAATGAAAATCAAGATAAAATCAAGGATCATATTACTGAAGGACATTATGCAAGGTATCTTAATCATAAAGTTTGCAAAGAAGAAGAATATATTACACATATTTTTCCAATAAAATTTCATGATAAGGTAGTAGCATCTCTCATAGTTAGTAAAGATAAAGACGACTATTTCTTTGATTCTGAAGTAGAATTATTAACAGGTATCGCCAATTTGCTAGAAATGCAATTAGAAGTAGATAATCTTAAAGAGCAATCCATGTTGCTTTCAGAAGCAGAGCTTAAAGTTTTGCAGGCACAAATTAATCCGCACTTTTTGTTTAATGCACTAAATACAATTAGTTTTTATTGCAGAAGCGCACCGCGCCAAGCAAAAGAGTTAGTAGTTTATTTGGCAGAGTATTATAGACATAATTTAAGTCATCCAGATAAATTTATTAGTTTTAAAGATGAATTAAATCATATAAAAGCATATTTGACCATTGAAAAAGCACGTTTTGGGGATCGGTTACAAATTAAATATGATATAGACGTAGCTGAAGAATTTATGATTCCTTCTTTAATATTGCAACCATTAGTAGAAAATGCTATTAAACATGGCGTTTTAACTAAAGAAGAAGGCGGAACAATTTTCATTGGGATTATTCCTATGAAGGATCAAGTAAAACTCTACGTAAGTGATAACGGGGTTGGTATTCCAAAAGAAAAACTAGATACTATATTAGAAGAAAAGTTTGATGAGGAATCTAAGCGTAAATCCATTGGACTTCTAAATGTGCACCAGCGTTTAATCACCGTTTATGGAGAAGAAAGCGGTTTAAATATAGTTAGCGCTGAAGGAGTAGGGACTACTGTTTCATTCAAAATTATTAGAAAGGGGGAACAACGTAATGCTATCAATTAGAGCGGTTATCGTAGATGATGAATTGCCAGCAAGGTCTGAACTAGGCTGTATTTTAGGAGATATTCCTAGTGTAGAAGTAGTTGGGAAATGTGGCAACGGGAAAGAATTACTAAAATTTTTAGAAACTAATGAAGCGGATATTGTTTTTTTAGATATAGAAATGCCTGTTATGGATGGCATCCAAACAGCAATTGCCATTAGTAAAACAGTTACTGTAAATCCCCCTAGAATAGTATTTTCTACAGGGTTTAATACTTTTGCTATACAAGCTTTTGATTTAGCAGTATTCGATTATATTCTTAAACCTTATAATGAGGAAAGAATATTACAAACAATCAATAGATTAAAGAAAGTTTTAGAAGAAGAAACTAGTGCAAAAACAGCAGGAGAAGTTGTTGTTACGCAAAACAAATTCTCTATCGCTGCTGATTCTAAAATTTTAGTTTTAGATCCAAAAGAAGAAATAGTACTTATCAAAACAGATAAAAATGGAAGCACTACTTTCTGCACAACAAGAGGACTTATTGAATCTAGGCTCTTGCTTAAAGATATTGAAACACGTCTTGCGCCAGAAGGGTTTTTCAGAACTCATAAGGGATATATTGTAAATGTTAATATGATAAAAGAGATTGAACCATGGTTTAACGATACATATATGTTAGTAATGAAGCATTTTGAAAAAGAAGAAGTGCCGGTATCTAGAACGTATATGAAAGCCTTTAAAGGTATGATGCAAATATAAAAAGTTTATTATTCGAATCGAGGAGAAATTGTGGATAGCAATATGAAAAAAGGCGTTATTTATGCCTTAGGAGCCTATTTTTTATGGTGGATTTTGCCGATTTATTGGAAATTGTTATCCAATGTTCAGCCGTTTGAAGTTTTGGCAAATAGATTTGTTTGGTCCGCAGTTTTTGTTTTAGGTGTAATTTTATGCACAGGGCAGTATGAGCAACTTAAAACTGAAATAAAACTCATTTTTAGCGATAAAAAAAGAAGTCTAGCGATGCTTGGAGCTTCAATAACGATCTCTATTAACTGGGGTGTATTTATTTGGGCTGTAAATGATGGCAGGATTATTGAAACTAGCATGGGTTATTATATCAATCCTTTGGTAAGTATTTTACTAGGGGTATTGCTATTAGGAGAAGAGCTTCAGAAGCCGCAAATAATTGCAGTGCTTTGTGCGTTTGCTGGAGTAAGTTATATGGTGGTTCAGCTTGGGTTTTTGCCATGGGTATCTTTAGTTCTAGCACTTTCCTTTGCTTTTTATGGTTATATTAAGAAACTATTGCCTATTTCTGCATTAACAAGTATTTTCTTGGAAACGATATTAATGTTTCCGGTGGTATTAACATATATTGGGTATTTACACAAAAATGGCGGTACAGCCTATGAACATTTTGGAATAGGAACAATATCCTTAATGGTGCTTTCAGGCGCTGTGACTGCTATTCCGTTAGTATTGTTCACTATGGCAGCACGGATTTTGCCACTAAAATTAGTTGGGTTTACACAATATATTGCACCGAGCATTAGTTTGCTTATTGGCATTTTGATGTACAATGAAAATTTCACTTTCACACATGTTGTTTCTTTTGGCTTAATATGGCTAGGTTTGGGGATTTTTACAGTTTCACAAATGAGAAATCATTAGTTGTTACGCAAAAATGAAATATAAAAAATCTAATAAAAAAACAAATTTTGTGAAAATTATATACAATATGGATGTGCATGGTTAAGCCAAACAAACAAAAAATCAAGTTTGTCAATAGAATCAAAAAAAAAATAA
Source organism: uncultured Negativicutes bacterium (assembly GCA_947074185.1). Classification (GTDB taxonomy): domain Bacteria; phylum Bacillota; class Negativicutes; order Acidaminococcales; family Acidaminococcaceae; genus CAMTOO01. The sequence goes on along the minus strand of CAMTOO010000036.1, from coordinate 9,045 downwards.
TGCAAAAATGTTATAATTTTTTGCTTGACAAGGTAAAATAATAGTGCTTATATTGTACCTGCTTATAGTAAAGACAGAATATAACACAATATCTTGTGTTGTGGATAAATATCTAAAAAACACCAAAAGTTATCCACAAAATGTGTATAACTTGGGGATAACTTTTGAAGAATCATGTTAAATTTTGGTAAAAACGGTAAAAAACAGATGAAATCATAAAGAAACCTTTATAATCTGTGGATAAATCTGTGGATAATGTGTATAAATTTTGAGAAACAAAGACAAAAATTATAACGATATTTTGTGGAGTAACACAATGATCCAAAAAACATATACTAAAAATAAAGTACAAACATAGGTTCAGTTATAAATAAGTACTTGCATAGATGGAAAATATTTAAGATAATATATAAGAAGGAATTTACAAAAAAATTGTGGAGGACATAATGGCGATTAAGGAAATTACAGCACGTACAGCTTTTGAGGAAGTTGGAATAATAATCAAAGAATCTTTTACAGTTATCGATAAGGGTTGGCTTGCACTAGTAGATGTTGCTGGCACACAAAAATTGGTAGCTATTTATGAAGAAGATAGTATGGTTGCAAATGTTTGGAAAGCGGACGATATTATCGATAAAGAAGATGCTAAACTAGCTATTATGAGTTTAAATCCACATAATGCAGCATTTGTTCGCAGGGTAGTAAAATGGAGTAATCCATCTGCGTGTGGAAACAAAGGCGTAAGTGTGGGTTTTAGTGATTGGTTAGGAATTTCAGATACTGGACTAGTAAATTTCTTTGCTAAAAAGCAAATTAAACCAGTATTAGTTGAATATACAACAGAAGATAGCCTAGCTATTAAACGCAATTTCCTAGAAGCAGTAGATACTGCTACCTGGAGCGTTTTAGCTGCTGGATATAAAGAAGGTTATGGTGCAAATGCAGCAGGCCTTAAAACGGAAGATGATATCGTAAAAGCACTTCTTTACGGATATAGTATGATTGGTTTAGATTGTAGCGAAAAAATTAATTTAGAAATTGAAAAAATGTCTGATGAAGCTGTTGAAAAACGTTTTGCAGAATTTCCTATGGAATTCCAAGCAGCAATGCGTGCATCTTACTTAAATGTTGAGTTTAAAGTAGGCGAAGAAATAATAAAATTTACCCAAAGTCAATTAGAAAGAGCTGTTTTAGAATATGGCGAAGCAATTATGTATGCTCAATCTATTTATAACGCATATTTAAAAACTACTCCTTGGAATATTGATTTTGAATTAAATATTTCTAAAAAAGGTAAATGCTTAACAGTTCAAGAACATTATTTGATTGCTAATGAGTTTCAAAGAAATGGTATCAACCTCACAACAATGTGCCTAGATGCTATTGAAGAAAAAGAAGGTCTAGCAGTAGATTTTAAAGCTCATGCAGCAATTGCTGATACCTATAACTATAGACTTAGCATTAAAAATGCAGATGTTACTATTCATGATCTTGGTGCTGTAACAAAAATTTTAGGTAGCAAAGGTCATTTCAAATTAAATAATTTACTTTGGCTTGCAGTATTAAAAACGCTTGCAGAAGTAGATGCTAGTTTATTTGAAAAAGTGGCAGCAAAAGCTAGTTTAGAAACTGCAAAAGCTGAAGATTTAGCATTTGAAACAGAAACTGGCCGCAAATATGCACTTTCTTATAGAGCTATTCTTGAAGATATTGATCCAGTATTGTATCCAATTAAAGAAACAATTTTGGAAAATAAAGAAGCGTATAGTAAGAATGTAGAAGATTTAGTAGTAAAATTTTTAAAAACCTTCTAATACTTATGAGATAATTCAAAAAAATATTGACAAATAATGCTTACCACAATATAATTAGGGTAATCTAATATTGAAACTAAAAGTGATGATTGGGAAGAAAGATAAGACGTGATGTCGCAGAGAGCCGATGGTTGGTGAAAATCGGTACGTAACACTTATTGAGTAAATCACCCATGAACTGATTAGCGAAAGCCTTTGCAAGTAGCCTGATCCGTGACAGATGCGTTAAATCTGAGTTGGTTGATGGACCGATGCGAAGAGTAACAAATTAGGGTGGTACCGCGTATATTACGCCCCTGCATAGTGCAGGGGCTTTTTTATTATTAAATAAGGCCTGCACTTTCCATCAAATGAAAATTTAGGAGGAAAGAGACATGTCAGAAAAATTATTTTTTAGAGGAAAAAACGAAGAAACTTTATTACCAAGAGTATTACGCGTATTTGCGCAACAAGGGTTAGAAGTGAAAGAATTATCAATGCATGTAGAAAATGACGAGCTTTTAGTAGACGTTTCATTTTCAAAAGATGTAAGTGAAAATGTAGTAAAAGTTTTAACTAGACAATTAGCTGTAGATTTCGTAGATTATACTTATCAAGAAAATCAAGCAGTATAAAAGTAAAAAAATGGAGGGTGACAATGAAGTTATCTGGAGCACAAGCAATTGTAAGAGTTTTAGAGGAGTTAGGAACTGAAGTAGTATTTGGTTATCCTGGTGGACAAGTAATACCTCTTTACGATGCTTTATATGATGCGAAAAAATTAAGAAATATTCTCACTGCACATGAACAAGGAGCTATCCATGCGGCAGATGGTTACTCACGCTCTACTGGTAAAGTAGGTGTGTGTATTGCTACAAGCGGCCCAGGTGCAACGAATATTGTAACAGGTATTGCTACTGCATACTTAGATTCTGTACCGCTAGTTGCTATTACAGGACAAGTTGCTGTAAGTAATCTAGGTAGGGATAGTTTCCAAGAGATTGATATCGTTGGAGTGACATTACCTATTACTAAACATAATGTGCAAGTACGTAAAGCAAGGGATATTATTCCTGCATTACGTGAAGCTTTTCGCATAGCTAAAGAAGGTCGTCCAGGACCAGTATTAGTAGATATTCCAAGTAGCTTACAATTAGAACAAATTGATTGGGAAGAAGCGCTTCCTGTTGCTCAAGTAGAGAAAGTTATTACCTCTGCTAGTGACAAAGTTATTGAAGCAGCTGTTGCAACAATCAACAACGCTAAGCAACCAGTATTTTTAATTGGTGGTGGCTCTGTGCATAGTGGTTCTGAAGCAGAAGTAATAGAGCTTGCTAAAAAAACAGGGATTCCTGTAGTTCACACTCTTATGGGGATAGGCGTATTGCCAGGTTGGGATGAACAAAATCTTGGTATGACAGGAATGCATGGTCATATTGCAGCAAATAAAGCAGTATCTAATGCAGACGTACTAATCGTAGCAGGTAGTCGCTTGAGCGAACGCGTAACAGGCGATAGAAACACTTATTTAGGCAAGAAAACAATTATTCAATTAGATATTGATCCATCTGAAGTAGATAAAAACGTGTTCACTTCCTTAGCATTAGTAGGGGACATGAAAACTAATTTAAGAAAACTTATTGATGGAGTTCAAAAGTTAGATTTAGAACATTGGTGGCATGCAATTAGAGCTTGGGATGCAACTGAAGATCGTTCCAACCAAGATGGCAGCAGACTTACCGCACCTTGGACAATAAAACAATTAAATGCTATGTATCAAAAAAATAAAGACATGGTATTTGTAACTGACGTAGGTCAACATCAAATGTGGACTGCTCAGTATTTAGAAATTGATTGGGCTAGAAATATTTTGAGTTCTGGTGGCTGTGGTACTATGGGATTTGGTTTGCCAGCAGCAATTGGCGCAAAACTTGCTAGACCAAATGCACAAGTAGTACATATTTGTGGTGATGGCGGCTTCAAAATGACTGGGGTAGAATTATATACAGCAGTTACTGAAAAAACACCATTTATTAGTATTGTATTTAACAACAGTTGCTTAGGGATGGTTCGTCAATGGCAACAAGTATTCTATAATGAACGTTATTCTTCAACTTTACTTCCAGAGTTTGATTTTATCGGTTTCGCAAAATCTTGCGGTGCAGATGGTGTAACAGTTAGAGAATGTTCAGAGTTAGCAGATGCTTTGGAAAGAGCGCAAAAATCTGACAAACCATTTTTAATCGAAGTAGTTATTGATAAAGCTGACCTAGTAATGCCAATGGTAGCTCCTGGAGCGAAAATTGACGACTTTGTAGAGGCTAATAAAAAATAAAAGTAAGTCACAAAATAAGGGAATAATTCAGCAAGTAAAAAATATAGAAAGATGCTTGCAAAAACAAAAATTCAATGTTATAATACTAAAGCTTGTATATAGTAATATATACTTCTCTTGCTCCCGAGAAATGGGGGCCAAAGTCCAAAGGAGGAGGTGATTTCGTGAGAGCTTACGAACTCATGTACATTTTAAAGGTTGTTGAAGAAGAAGCAATTGATGCACTTGTAACTAAATTTGATAACATCATTCTTAGTGGTGGTACAATTGAAAAAACTGATCGCTGGGGTAAAAAACGTTTAGCTTATCCTATCCAAGATATTCCAGATGGTTACTATGTTCTTGTTAATTTCAACGCAGAACCCGCAACTATTAAAGAACTTGATCGTGTTATGAAAATAACTGATGAAGTATTGCGCCACATGATTATTAAAAAAGGTGAATAACCAGGAGGGTAACTATTATGAATAAAGTTATTTTAATGGGCCGTCTAACTCGTGATCCTGAAGTTCGTTATACAACTACAGGGAAAGCAGTTTGCCAATTTACTTTGGCGATAGACAGACCTTTCAGCAATCAAGAAGGCCAAAGAGAAGCAGATTTTATACCTGTAGTAGTATGGGGTAAAACAGCTGAATTATGCGGGAATAGTCTCAACAAAGGTCAACGAATTCTCGTTGATGGTCGTATCCAAGTTCGCAATTACGATGCTAAAGACGGCACAAAACGCTATGTAACAGAAGTTATTGCAGCGAACATCGAATTTATTGAACGTAAATCTGATAGTGCTAACAGACCTGCGCAAGCAGCGACTGAAGATGCTCCAAAAAGCGAAATGGAAAGTTTCGGCTCATCAGTACCTTTTGATGAAGAAATCCCATTTTAACAAAGGGAGGATATGCGAATGAAACGTGAAAGAATGAAAAGAACCAGAAGAAAAGTTTGTAGCTTTTGTGTAGATAAAGTTGAAGAAATGGATTATAAGGACGTTAATAAATTACGTCGTTATGTAACTGAACGCGGTAAAATTTTACCTCGTCGCATTTCTGGTTGCTGTGCAAAACACCAACGTCAATTAACAACTGCTATTAAACGCGCTCGTAACGTTGCTTTAATGCCATTTACTTGCGAATAATAACAAAAAATAAAACCTGTAATCTTAAGATTACAGGTTTTTTTCTATTTATTTATGCTTTATTAAAAAGTTTTTCAACAAAAAGTGGTGGTAAATAACCAAGGATATCAGCAAGCATATAGGTTGCAAATAAAGCAGTAACGATGAATGCTACAGTATATGGAAAGTTTCTATTCACAATATTGGAATAAATACCTCTTATAGAACAAATTAAAACGACACTCCAAATAAATATAGTTGTCATAAAGTCTCCTTTAGTTGTGATAATAAAAAACACCCGATTGGGTGATATATAATGGTGCCTCAGCACAGAATCGAACTGTGGACACAAGGATTTTCAGTCCTTTGCTCTACCAACTGAGCTACCGAGGCAAAAATGGTGGGCACTGACGGGATCGAACCGCCGACATTCTGCTTGTAAGGCAGACGCTCTCCCAGCTGAGCTAAGCGCCCTCGTTTACTGGTGATCCGCCACGGGCTCGAACCGTGGACGCCCTGATTAAGAGTCAGGTGCTCTACCAACTGAGCTAGCGGACCGTGGAACAGATTACTGCTTTATAATACACGAAAAAAGCATTTTTGACAAGGTATTTTTGAAAAGAATATGATATAATATAAAAGTATTCTAAAGTGCAAAAGGAGTTGTTGATATGAGTTATGACTATGTGTTAATAGTACAATGTGATTTAGTGCAAAGAAGATGCAGTGGTTTTGCTTGCACCAATAGTTTTTATCAAAAAGCAGATTTTTTCAAAGAATATGATGAAAACACAAAATATATAGCTATTGGCTGTGGCGGTTGCTGTGGTAAAGGGTTAAGTGCAAAATTAGAACATTTTAATAACAAACTGCTTAAGAAAACAGATATAAAACGTGAAAATGTTGCTGTTCATTTATCTTCTTGTATGGTAACAGACAATTATCATTCAGATCGTTGTCCTCATGTTGATTACATTAAAGATATTATAAGAAAAAGAGGCTTTACTAAAGTAGTAGATGGCACATATATTAGCCAAAACGCTGCGAAAAAGAGAGCATTAGGAAACTATAAAAAATATTAATATGGTGAAACTAGCATTAGGACAGATAAGTTCTGAAAGTATAAAGTTAGAACTTAACTATTTAAAAATAAAAGAATATGTGCTTAAGGCAAGCGAAGCAAAGGCCGATATGGTCTGCTTTCCTGAGCTAGCCTTAACAGGCTACTGTAGGCTGGATTTAGATAAATTTAATGCAGCCGAGCAAGCTAATTATCTAGAAGAGTTAGCTAAGTTAGCGGTAGATAAAAATATTGCTATTTGTTTTGGTGCGGTGGAGCAAGAAGCAGATAAATATTATATAACCCAGTATATTTGCACTAAAACAGGCGAGAAATTTGCTTATAGGAAAACTCATCTAGGCGAGCGAGAAGCAGAAGTTTTTGAGCCAGGCGAGGCGTTAGAACCTTTTGAAGTGGAAAATATTGGCAACGTAGGTATTTTATTATGTAGCGATAACCACTACCCTGAGGCAGCACTAACTCTTGCTAGTAAAGGCGCAAGACTTATTTTAGCGCCTTTTGCCGTACCAGGGGATTGTGCCAAAAGACGAGATATTTGGAATAAGTTTTTAGTTGCAAGAGCGTATGATAACAGAGTCTTTGTGGCAGCAGTTAATCAACTAGGCTTCACTAAAAATGGCAAAGCATTTGCTGGTGGAGCGGTAGTATATAATCCTCAAGGAGAAGTATTAGCAGAAGCTTTTACAGGTACGGAAAGTTTGCTTATATGCGAAGTTGATTTAGAGGAAAGCAAGCAGTATTGGCAGAAAGAAAGCAAGAAAGATAGTGCAAAATGTTTTGTAAAATTTAGAAAAAGCAATTTGTATATATAAAAAAGCGCTGAGTCGTAAAGATTCGGCGCTTTTTGTATTTTGTTTTAAAAATTAAATATTGCTTGACTTAGAGTGAACTCCAAAGAGTAAAATTATGAAAAAGGGGGGGGATTGAAAATGAAAATTTCAAGGATTTTGCTAATGTTGACATTGAATTTTATCTTAGTTGCTTGTGGCACTAGCGCTACAACAGTCACTCAAGAAGCAACGCCTAAAGCAGTTGATAATAGTTCGGCACAGAGGATTAAGCTGATCATTAATAATCAAGATGAGGTATTTGTAAAATTAAATAATACAGCACCTGTTAAAGATTTTTTGACAATGCTTCCGCTAGAATTAACATTTAGCGATTTTAATAATACTGAAAAGATCAGTAATTTGCCACGAAAATTAAATCCAGATGGCGCTCCAAATAAGATAACAGCGATGACAGGAAGTTTTTGCTATTACATACCTTGGGGAAACTTAGCGATTTTTTATAGAGACCATGGACAAGCAAGTAATCTTATAGAATTAGGAACAATTGAAAGTGGTATAGAAAAATTAGGTAATCAAAGAAGTAACTTTAATATGAAAATTGAAATAGTAAAATAGAAAGAGGGATAAGGTAATGATGAAAGTAAATAGAATGAGATTATTAAACTTTGTGCTAGCAATATTTGTAATGCTTGCATTTGTTACCAATGCAGAGGCAGCAAATAAAAAGAGAATCTTAGTATTTGGTGATTCTAATACATTTGGTTGGAGAACTACTGAAGATGGAAAATATAGCAGACATCCTATTGATAAAACGTGGGCAGGCGTGTTAGAAAAAAGTTTAGGCAATAAATATGAAGTTGTTATTGAAGGTTTAGGAGGCAGAACAACCAATATAGATGGGCCAGAAGTCTCAGGATTAGGCTTGCTTCCTGGTGCTGGGATGAATGGTAAAAAATATTTGCCAGCAATGCTCGCTTCTCAAACACCATTAGATTTGGTAATAATTATGCTTGGCACCAATGATATGCAACAAAAGTATAATAGAAGTGCAGCAGATGTTGCAGCTGGGATAGAAGAACTTGCAGTATTTACTAAAGAAGGAAAATGGCAGTTGAGGTCAAATCTTCCAAGTCCTAAAGTACTTGTGCTTTCCCCACCAAAGGTAGATATAAAAAAAGGTGAGTTCCTTAGGGGGCTTTTTGCAAACGCACTACCTAAAAGTGAGGAATTACCACTAATTTTAAAACCAAGAATGGCAGAACTTGGAATCAATTTCTTTGATGTAGCAACAGTAGTTCCTTATGGTGAAGATCCAGATGAATTACATCTATCCTTGAAAAATCATAAAGATTTAGGAAAAGCATTAGTAAAAGAAGTAAAAGAAATATTGAAATAAACAAAAAAGCGCTGAGTCGTAAAGATTCGGCGCTTTTTGTATTTTGTTTAGTAACTGTTTGTTATTGTCCAACCACTTTGATATACTTTAATTAGAAAAGGAGGCGATACATCATGTCTGAGTATCCGAAAAAATGTCCGATTTGTGAAACTGGGACAATAAGAGGCTATATGGCAGAATGCTCTAAATGTGACTGGTTAGATGATTCATGTCAAGAAATGGAGCCTGATGACACTGAGGGTCATAATGCTCCGATATCTTTTAACGAAGCAAAAAAATTATATAAGCAATATGGCAACGAGTGGTTGCAAGATTAATATTATAAAAACTATTATTGATAATGTATTAGAGGGGGTTTGGGATGAAGAAAACTAGCGACACAAGGCAGAAAGTAGGACCCATTGGTTGCGAACTTTTTGATAAATTAAAAGCATTTTATAACGATAAAGAATTTGTTTTAGGTGTTATGACTTTCGCTGAGACGGAGGATGGTTGGCAAAAAGTTATTGATTTCATGAATTCTAATGATAATCTT
>CAMTOO010000035.1 GCA_947074185.1 uncultured Negativicutes bacterium | reverse complement strand
CCGAACATATGAAGGCGGTAAAATAACACGACCCACAGTATCACAGAACACGCAACATATTGCTCATGCTAATGCACTTGTAGGAATTAAAATTCTATGATCAGGACCAACTAACAGTCGCATAATATGTGGTACGACAAGACCAACAAAACCAATATTACCACTAACAGAAACTGCTGTTGCTGTAGTTAATGCTGCTAAAAATAATAATAATAATCTTAACTTTAAAACTGGCATGCCTACTGCTTTTGCTTCTGTATCACCTAGAACCAAAATATTTATATGTCTTGCTAACAACCACATTATTGCAATACCTAAAAGAATTGGGCCTATAGCTAAATAAACATGTTCCCATCTTCTATAATCAAGTCCACCAACCATCCAAAATAGATATTGTTGTAACTTTTGATCACTCATTACTGTTAAAATTCCAGATGTTACTGCACTTAAAAGCATTCCTACTGCAACCCCAGAAAGCAATAAAGTCATCACGGGCACTCGACCTTGCCTCATAGCAAGAAAAACCGTTATGGTTACTGAACAAATTGAGCCTATCAAAGCTGCTCCTGGCAAAAAGAACATATTTATTGTTGTTAATCCTAATGCAATAGCTATTACGGCACCAGTTGTAGCACCGGCAGATACACCGATAATACCAGGGTCTGCTAAAGGATTGCCAAATACACCTTGCATTACAGCACCAGAAACACCTAATGCAGCTCCAACTAAAACTCCTACAATAGTTCTAGGCATACGAATATACCACAATACAGCTTCTTGTCCTTCGCTAAAATTATGTTGTACTGAACCACCTATATTTAATTTATTAGCAATAATACTAAAAAAGTTATTGAAAGAAATATCAATCTGTCCCCAAACTAAGGAAGCAATAAATGTAAATGCTAGCAGGATGAATAAACTAAAAATAACTTTGTTATTAGATAATTTCATAACTACTCCATTTTTTATTCTTAATAGAACATATTCTCAATTATAACATATATTTTGCTAAAATAAAACACCTAATATAAGCAATTATCTTCTTATATTAGGTGTAATTTTATTATTCTTTTTCGTCATGTGAACAACTATGCCCACAACCACTACAACCATTACATCCTGAACAGTCACTAATCTTTCCTTTTTTAAGCCAGGAACGAACTATAGCAAAGCAAACTCCAAAAATTACTAGTCCGCATATAATTGTTGGTAAATTTATATTTATATTCATACTAACCTACTTGTTTCTCTCCATTGTACGGAGCTCTAAAGAGTAAATACAACATTCCGGCTACTGCTATACTAGCTAAAGCAGTAAACATATCGAATTCGCCACCTGTTACAAATGATCCTAATTGATAAAAAATAAAAGCGCATACATAGGCAAATCCAGTCATATAACCTAAAGCTATCCAAGTCCATTTAGCATTATTCATCTCACGTTTTATTGCACCCATTGCTGCAAAACATGGAGCACAAAGTAAATTGAAAATTAGAAAGCTATAAGCACTTAAGAAGGTAAAATCTTTTGCTAGATTACTCCAAATTTCTTCCCCATCTTCTGCAACTTCAGCAAAACCGTATAGTACGCCAAAAGTACCAACAACATTTTCCTTAGCAATAAGACCAGTAAATGTTGCTACAGTTGCTTGCCAAGTTCCAAACCCAAGTGGATAGAATAATGGTGCTATTGTATTACCAATAACAGCTAAAATGCTTTCATCCGCCTCATCGACCATTTCTAAAGAACCATCAACATATCCGAAAGCTTGTAAAAACCATAAAACAATAGATGATACTAAGATTATTGTACCAGCTTTTTTAATAAAACTAATTCCTCTTTCCATTGTAGTTTTAAGGATATTTGTCGCAATCGGCATATGATATTGAGGTAATTCCATTACAAAAGGTGCTGGATCACCTGCAAAAAGCTTAGTTTTCTTTAAAATAATACCAGAAACAATAACAGCACCAATTCCTACAAAATAAGCAGAAGTTGCTACTAAACCTGAATTATTGAAAATAGCACCAGAAAACAGTCCAATCATAGGCATTTTTGCACTACAAGGAATAAAGCAAGTAGTCATAATAGTCATGCGACGATCGCGTTCTTGTTCTACTGTACGGCTAGCCATAACTCCAGGAACCCCGCAACCAGATGCAACTAGTAATGGAATAAAACTTTTTCCAGACAAACCTAATTTTCTAAAAAGCTTATCCATAATAAAAGCTACGCGAGCCATATAACCAATATCTTCTAAAATAGCAAGCATGCAAAACAGTACTAACATTTGTGGTACAAAACCAATTACTGCGCCAACACCTGCAACAATACCGTCTATAATAAGTCCTACCAACCAATCACTAACTGCCATATTTTCAAGCCATTCTTGAAGGTTAGGACTAATAATTTCACCAAAAAGGGTTTCATTAGTCCACTCAGTTAAGAAATCACCTACAGTACTAATAGAAATGTAATAAACTAAAAACATTATTAATGCAAAAATTGGTAATGCCAAAATTCTATTAGTAACTATATTATCAATTTTATTTGATGTTGAATCTTGTTCTAAAGAATGCTTTTTAACAGCCTTAGCTGTCAAAGCTGTTATATATTCATAACGCTGATTAATTACAATACTCTCAGCATCATCTTCTAATTCTTCTTCACACTCAATAATATGTTTGTTAATATGCTCTAACGTTTCTTCCGAAAGGTTTAGTTCTTCTTGAACCTTTATATCACGTTCAAAGAGCTTTAATGCGTACCAACGCAAAAATTTATGTTCAACTACATCTTCAATTTCTTCTTCAATATGAGCAACAGCATGTTCGAGCGAGCCTGAGAACACAGCTGGTACACGAATAGGTTTCTTCTCTTCAGCTAAAGTTACAGCAAGTTCTGCAGCCTCTAAACCACCTTCACCTTCTAAAGCACTTGTTTCAAGGAAAGGACATTTAAAAGCTTTGCTTAATTGTTCTAAATCTAAAGAATCTCCTTTTTTACGCACAACATCAATCATGTTAACAGCAACAACTACTGGTATTCCTAACTCTAATAATTGTGTTGTTAAATACAGATTACGTTCAATATTTGTACCATCTACAATATTTAAAATAGCATCAGGTTTTTCCTTTACTAAATACTCTCTTGTTACCACTTCTTCTAAAGAATATGGTGACAAGGAATAAATACCAGGTAAATCTTGAATTATAACATCAGGATGCCCTTTTAAAATACCTTCTTTTTTATCAACAGTTACCCCCGGCCAATTCCCAACTTGTTGATTACTACCAGTTAAGGTGTTAAACATTGTCGTTTTACCAGAATTTGGATTTCCTGCTAAAGCAATTTTAATACTCATTTTAATCCCCTTTTCAGTTAGCAAAAGCTAACTTTATTTTAAAAATAAACTATTCTACATTAATCATTTCAGCATCGACCTTACGTAATGTAAGTTCATAACCACGCACTGTAAGTTCAATAGGATCACCTAACGGTGCGACTTTTCTTACATATAACTCGATGCCTTTAGTAATACCCATATCCATTATACGTCGTTTTACAGGTCCAGCTCCAGTTAAAGAAACTACTTTTAAAGTTTCCCCAACATGTGCATCACGCAATGTTTTCATATACCCTCCAAATGTTCATTCTATCTATCAAAATGCTTTAATTAGCAATTTTAAAAGTTGTTAGCATAAGCTAACTAAATTCATTTTACCACTAGTAATTTTTTTTGTCAACATAATGATAAAACCTTAGAGCTTTAAGCTCTAAGGTTTTCATATTTATTTTAAAATTGGGAGTGTAGCTGAAGCATGTCCCATTAAAGTAATTGTATAGTCTTCTTTACCTTGTGCTCTTAAAAGTTCTTGAGCATATCCCCAAGCTTCTTCTAATGTTTTACAAGGAGTTTGCCCAGTTTTGCGCACAAAATCAAAATTTTCTTCTCTAGTAACTAAGAAAGTAGTTGCATGATTAGTAATTGTTTTTAATTTAAATGCAACGAATGCTGGAATAGAAAAATCTGCACGTACATCTTTTTCAAATTGTAAGATTTCATCTTTATCTAACCAATCAGCAAAGCTTGCAGGTTCTTTAATATCAGGACATTCTAGAACTTGAATCATTATTCCGCCTTCTTTTACAGCAAAAACTGCATTCATATAACTTTTTGACCCTTGATAAAGATTAATATCTTTAGGGAAACCACCAGCAGATGCAATAACTACATCAGCTAATTGGTTAATTTCAACACCAGATATTTTTAAAAGATCATCACAACCTTTTTCATACGCTGTTTTCCAGTGACCTGCAATAACTTCATGCAAATCTCCATCTGGAGTAAACACCATATTAATAAGGAAAGTTGGATCAACCATTCCGCATACTTCTGTCATATCTTCATGCACACGATTACCAGTAGTAATGCTGCATTCAGTAGTTTTTTCACAACCACCACCTACTTCATCAGTAAGTGCCATTAAATGATTATGGTTAATTGTTTTAATACCAGCTACGCCTGGCATAATACCTTTTTTACCACCACCGAAACCTGCAAATGGATGTAATGAAACAGCTCCAGTTACAACAACTTTATCTGCGTTAGCAACCACTGAATCAATATATACTGGTGTTTGTCTAGAAGTTGTACCTAAAAACACTAATTCATTATCGTTTCTAGAGTCATGTTGATGAATTTTAATACGGTCAACTATATCTTGACCACATACAATAATATCTTCTTCTTTTGTATGAGCACGATGCGTGCCAGTGCCTATAACAATAGTAATGTCTTCGTCAGGAATACCTGCACTATTTATTTCAGCAATAACAGATGGTAAAAATTCAGCAGTTTTTACTAATCTTGTAATATCACTAACTACTACTGCAACTTTATCACCTTTAGTTAATTTTTCTTTTAAAGGTGCACTATCAATTGGATTTCTCATTGCTGCAACTGTTGCATCAGGAATACTTGGCATCGTTGTAGCTTTATTTCCATGAAGATCGTGGATAATTTTTTCACTTGGTATTTCTACTTCAAACATACTTGTTCCATAAGGCATTTGACAATTTTTCATAATATCCCCCCAATAATCTATATAACTTATTTTACTACTTTCTTAAAATATTGCAACTTTTACCATTTTCTTGTTTTTTTCCAAAATTCACTTCTTAGAAGCACAAGAAATGTAAATAATTCTAATCTACCCAATAACATCGCTATTGTTAATATTATTTTCCCTAGTGGTGGTATATGAGCAAAATTCCCCACGGCACCAATTGTTCCAAATGCTGGTCCAACACTACTTACACAAGATGCTACGCCAAATATTGCTTCTTCTATTGTAACTCCTGTTGCTGCTAAAAGAATAGATAGCACAACTATAGTTGCTACATAAAGAATAAAGAATCTACTAATAGAAATAAGTGTAGGTATTGGTAAAAGTTTTCTATTATAAATAACAGTCATAACCATATTAGGATGTAAAGTACGCTTAATTTCTGCGCCAATCATTTTAATTAGTACAACAAAGCGTGAGATTTTAATACCGCCAGCTGTAGAACCAGCACACCCACCTGTAAAGTACATTAGCCCTAATAACACCTTTGAAAAACTTGGCCAACTGTCATAATCATAAGAGACAAATCCTGTTGTTGATGCAAAAGATGCAACTTGGAAAAAAGAATATCTTAAACCATCTGTTACTGAGTAATTCATCACATACACAAGATTTCCTACAATAGCCAAAGTTATTGTAACTACTAATATAAGATAACACTTAAACTCATCATCTTTCCATAATACCTTTATACCGTGCTGTGTAACTGCATAATATAAGGCAAAGTTTCCCCCTGCTAAAAGCATGAAAATACCGATAACGTATTCAATCGTAGGATTATTAAAATGTGCAACGCTATCGTTATAAATAGAAAATCCACCAGTTGCTATTGTTGAAAGCGAATGATTCAAGGCATCATATAGACCTAAACCACATAACATCAATACCAGCATCTCTGTTACTGTAAGAGTTAAGTAAATATAAAACAAAGCCAAAGCCGTTTTCTTAATACGTGGCAATATCTTATCAGAAGAGAATCCGCTCACTTCCGCATTAAATAAATGTACTGCACTACCTGAAATTTGAGGTAAAAGTGCGATAAACAATACTATAATCCCAATACCACCAATCCAGTGAGTAAAACTTCGCCAAAATAATAAACTATATGGCAATCCTTCTATTTCTACAAGTGCAGTTGCACCAGTAGTAGTTAAACCAGACATACTTTCAAAAAACGCTGATACTGGATCTAAAATATCTAGAAAAATATAAGGGATAGCTGATAATGTAGCGATTAAAAACCAAGCAAAAACAACTGTTGTAATCCCTTCTCTAATAGAAATCGTTTCCTGATTTTTATCAAAAGCACCCATTTTTTGAAGGCCAAACCCTAAAATAAGCGCAACAGTAATTGCACAGAAAAATGCATTCATACTAGTCCATTCTTGATAATAACATGCCATCATTAAAGGAATAGCAAACACCGCAGATAATCCTATTGATAAGCGTCCCAATAGATAACTTACAATCATTAGATTCATATCATCACCGCCTACCAACCACGTTTACGACCCCAAAATTCAGGGCTCGCAAGCATGATAACTATAAATAATTCAATTCTTCCTAAGACCATAGCCAAAATCAGAATTATACGGTTGTATGTATCAAGAATTCCTACATCAGGTAAATTTCCAATAAGACCATATGAACCGCCAACATTACTCATACAAGAAACGATTGTGGACATGGATTCCATTAGAGAATTACCATCTAGCGCATATAATGCGGTAAGTAGGAAAAACACAACAAAATATAAGAAAAAATATCTTGTAACACCACCAATTGCCATTTGTGGTACAGGTCTACCAGTCATTTTTATGACATTAACCATTTTCGGATGTATTGTTCTTAAAATTTCAAACCAGCTATTTTTCATAAGCAAAACTAAACGGGCAATTTTGATACCACCTGCTGTAGAACCAGAACACCCACCAATTAATGCCAAATAAAATAAAAGCCACCTTGAAAAATCAGGACATCTCTTATACTCAGCATGAGAGAAACCAGTAGTACTCATAACTGATACGGTTTGAAATATTGATTGTTTAGCTGAATCTATACCATTATAATACCCACCAAAAAACAGGTTAATACCGATCAAACATACCGCTCCAATCATAATTGTAAAATACCATTTTCTTTCAGTGTCATCCCAAAACATTTTGTATTGTTTTTGAAGTAAACGATAATAAATTACAAAATTAATACTACCAATAATCATAAATATAACTACTATAGCTTCAACAAGCCAAGAATCTAAATTTAAAAAATATTGATTGTTGTTAATAAACCCGCCAGTTGAGATTGTTGCCATAGAAATTTTTGTTGCCATATCTAGTGGTACCCCTGCTAATGCTAACAAAATAATTTCAGCAACAGTAGTCCCTAAATAAATCCCACAAATAGTCTTAACCGTATCTATCGTTTTAGGCATAGCACGTTCTGTACCACTACCTTGTGACTCAGCACTAAATAAATTTGCAGCACTACTGCCTAATTGAGGCATAAGGGTAACGAAAACTAAAACTACACTAATACCTGCTATCCACTGAGTTAAATATCGCCAAACTAGTAATGCTGGTAATTGTATTTCTTTAACATGAAAAACACTTAATCCTGTCGTTGTGAAAGATGAAGTGTTTTCAAATAATGCTTCAACAAAAGAAAAAGTGCCAGTAAAATAATATGGCAAAGCGCCAAAAATACAAACAAAAATCCAACCTACTCCAATTGAAGCAAGTCCTTCCTTCATTGAAATTCTTTTATTAAATTCTTCTTTTTTAAACCAGACAATTAGTGCAAAACTAAGCGCGAGAATGAACGTTTGAAAAAATGCATTCATCGAACTTTTATCTGCAAATCCAGCATAAATCATTACAGGTATCAAACTAAAAGCAAAAACTCCACTTAAATACCCGAACACTTTAAAGACTAATACAAAATTCATTAAGAATAGCTTCCCCTCTAGTTCTTAGGTGAAAATAATGGAATAATATCTTTTACAACCTCGTTATGTGCAAATACAATTACTCGATCATTTGGTAAAAGCTTGCTATTACCATTTGGAACGAAACTATTACCTTCATGAACAATAGCACAAATTAAACATGCTCTTGGTAATGTTGCTTCAAATAATGTTTTTCCTGCGATAGGAGAATCTTCACTAACAACAAGTTCTAAAGCTTCCGCCTTAGCTCCTTCAAGTAGTGACACAGAAACTACTCCGCCTCTTCTAATAAAGCGCAGCACTTCGCCGGCACTTAATAAACGTGAAGATAAAACTATATCTACACCAACTTTTTCCATTAGTTCAACATATTCATTACGTGCAACTCTTACAATAGTCTTTTTAGCACCAAGATGTTTTGATAAAAGCGCAAGCAATAAGTTTAATTTATCGTCATCAGTAAGACAAATAACTACATCAGCTTCTGCTACGCCTTCTTCAGTAAGAAAATCTATATCTGTACCATCACCACAAAGCACTATTCCTTTTTTTAAGACTTCAGCTACCATTTGGCAACGATCTTTGTTTTTATCAATAACTTTTACAAACACTCCTTGATCTTCAAGCATAGGTGCTAAAAAACGTCCTGTGCGACCTGCACCAATAATCAAAGCGCGTTCAACTTTATCATATACTCTGCCAAAACCTGCTTCAAATTCAGTAATGGCCTCATGAGCACCAACAAAATAAACATTATCCCCAGGTTCTAAAATATCATCACCATGAGGAATAATCATTTTATGTTTTCTAAATACCATTGCTATTAAAATTTGTGATGGTATTTTAATATCTTTTAATGGAACACCAACATATTCTGATGTTTCTGGTAATCTTGCTTCAAACATTCTAACTTTTCCGTCAGCAAATTCTTCTACATCCAATGCTGATGGGGTCAAAAGAATATGATTTATTTCTGCTGCCGTAATTTGCTCTGGATTTAAAATCAAATCTATATTCATTTCCTGAGTTAAAAGTTCTGGTGCATTAAATGCATAATCTGTATTTCTAATACGAGCTACCGTATGCTGTACACCATAATTTTTAGCCATAAGGCATGTAATCATATTTACTTCATCACTATCTGTAGACGCAATTAATACATCTGCATCTTTAACAGCTGGATCACCTAAAATACTTGGACTACAACCATTACCACTTATAGTCAAAACATCCAAAGAGTTTTTGACTACTTCTCTACGTCTTTCGTCTGCTTCGACAACGACTACATCATATTGTCCTTCTGCTAAAAGACTAGCAATACTATATCCTAATTTACCTGCACCTACAATAACTATGCGCATGTTTATCACCTTTCAAAATAAAATATACCTATATTATATCATATTTTTGCTAAATTAATCACTTTTACAACTTCCTTATAGCGATCTACCATAAAATAAACTTGTTCTAGCTTATTGGTAAATGGATTGTAGCTAAATTCTTCAACTGGATAATTCTTATGAATCTCTCTCCAATTTTTAAATTTATAATCTGGTAAATAAGCCTTAACCTGCTCTTCTTCAGACCAAAACTTAGAAACAATTTCAAAGTTTTTTGCTGTATTCCACATTAACCACTCATCTTTAACTGTAGGTTGATTAACTAATACATCAAATCGTAAAAGTTCTAAAAGTACTACTTCGTTTTCTGGATGATTTTCTTTTATATATTCCCATATATACTTCGCAACACTACTGCTTTTATGTCCAACACCAAATAAGCCTTTAGTAATCCACCATTTTGTAAATTCACTATAAAAAACAAATGGTGAGCTATAAGCAGAAACTAGATATTTTATAATATAAGGGAATTTCTCGCTATTGTATAAATGATCAAATACATCTTCTAAAACTTTAAGAAATTTCAAGTCATCATAGGACATATACTTAGTTTTTAATATTTCATAAGGAGCATTAGCCATATAAACTAATTGATGCTCTTCTTTTTGCTTTTCCATAAGAGTCCCAGGCAATACCTTTAAAAATCCTAATTGAAGCATATGTGGATTTAAACTATAAACATCATCGAAAGATTTACCAAATTCACGCAAGCCTTCATACGGCAATCCTGCAATGAGATCCATGTGAATATGAATAGTATCCATTTCTAGAATCGCTTCTACATTCTCTGTAAGTTGCTTCCAATCATCTTGGCGACAAATTGCAGTTAATGTATCTTGATTAGTACTCTGTACTCCAATTTCAAATTGGAAACGTCCTTTTGGAACAGTTTTTAAGAATTCAATAACAGCTTGCGATAATAAATCCGCTTTAATTTCAAAATGAAATACTGCTTCTGTATTTGCTTTTGCCAAATATTTCATAATCGGCAAAAAGTACTCTTCGTCTAAATTATAAGTTCTGTCTACAAATTTCAATAAAGGAATCCCTGCTGCTAAAAATCTATCTAAATCTGCATAAACTTTTTCTAAGGATCTCTTACGAATTCTTCTAGATATTCCAGATAAACAATAGGAACAATTAAAAGGACATCCACGCGTACATTCATAATATGCAATTTTATGATTAGCGATAACTTCTTCTAAATCTGGATAAGGGAATTCCAAATTATCCATATCTTCTACTATTGCTAGATTCTCGCTAGTACATATTTCTCCCTCGCTAGTTCTATATGCAACAAAGCTCGGGATTTCAGTTTTAAGACTTTTATTTTCTAAATAGGATAAAAGGTTCACGATTACTTCTTCGCCTTCTCCCTGAACTAAATAATTAGCTTCTGGGAAATCATTTAAACCTTTTATTCCATCAAACATTACTTCTGGACCACCAATAATAATATTTGACGTAGGAAGCACTTTACGAACTAATTCTACTAGGTCTTTCACATAGTTTCTATTCCAAATATGTACTGAAAAGCCAATATTATCTGGTCTAAGTTCAGATATTTTTGCTAAAACTGTTAAAATAGGCGTATTAATAGAATCCTCTAGTAACAAGGTTTCAAACCCTTGCTTCTTAGAAGCTGCCTCGATATAGCGAAGTCCTAATGCGCTATGCACATATTTACTATTAATTGCTACAAAAATTGTTTTCATAAATTACCTCTTTTACCTTCCATATGCTATAATAATTTAAAATTACTTAAATTACAATAAGGAGCTTAAAAATGACTTATAAAACACCAGAACATGGTTCTAATATTAATCGCAAAGATATTCCTTCAGAATACAAATGGAAAGTTGAACATATCTTTAAAAATCTTGAAGAATGGCAAAAAGCTTGTAATACATTCCAACAAGAACTAACTTTGTATAAAGGCTACAAAGGCCAGCTTGCTGACACTTCAAAGTTACTTGCATTATTTCAATTACGAGATAAACATAATATAGATTTCGAAAATATTTATGCTTATGCCCGTCTCCAACAAGATAGTGATACTACTGACCAAAATATTCAAGCCTTAGTTGGCAAAGCAGAAAATCTAATGATTGAATTTAACAAAGTATCTTCTTTCATCGAACCAGAAATAAATAATTTCCCACAAGAAGTAAAAGACTCCCTCTTAAAAGCTTCTGCATTAAATATTTATCATTTCTATTTAACGGATTTATTTAGATTAAGTAAGCATATCTTACCGGAAGAACAAGAATCCATTTTAGCACAAAGCCATTTAGCTACTGCTGGTGCTGGCAATGCCTTTAGATCCTTAGTAAGCGCAGACATGACATTCCCTAATGTAAAAGACAATAGTGGTAAAGACCATCCTTTAAGCGAAGGCTCCTATTTATTAAATATGTTATCTGATGATAGATTTCTTCGAGAAAATTCTTTTAAAACCCTCATGAATCGTTATCATGATTATAGAAACACCCTTGCTACTACATTAACTGGTAGCTGCCGTGCTGCACATTTCTATGCAACTACTCATAACTATCAAAATACTTTAACTCAAGCTTTAGACAGTGATAAAATCCCTACTAGTCTCTATGATGGACTAATAGACACAGTTAACGATAACTTAAAAGCTCTTCACGAATACATAGAATTAAAAAGAGATTTTTTGGGATTTGATGAATTTCACTTCTACGATTTATATACTCCTATTACAACTATCGATAAACCTTTTGCCTATGATTTTCAAAAGGCTTGTGAGCATGTTAAAGCTTCTCTAACTCCTTTAGGTGAAGAATACAATCAATTACTTGCCAAGGGTATAGAAAACGGCTGGATAGACATCTATGAAAACAAAGGTAAACGTTCTGGAGCATATTCTTGGGGTTTATATTCTGTCCATCCTTTTGTTTTATTAAATTACCAACCTCAATATAATAGTATTTCTACTTTAGCACATGAGCTTGGACATGCTATGCATAGTTTCTTAAGTGATAAAACTCAAGAACATATTAACTCCAACTACTCTATTTTCTGTGCAGAAGTTGCATCTACAACTAATGAAATTCTTTTATTAGAACATACCCTTTCTATTGCTTCTAAAGAAGAAAAGATATATCTTCTCAGTCAATTCTTAGAAGCAGTTAGAACTACCGTTTATCGCCAAGTTCAATTTGCTGAATTTGAAAAATTTATTCATAGTAAAATCGAAAACGGTGAATCCTTACAAGCAGAAGTTTTGGAAAATTATTGGTTAGATATTAACAAAAAATATTACGGTGACGCCTTAACTATTGATCAAGAAATAGCTTCCGAATGGTCCCGTATTCCTCACTTCTACTCACCTTTTTATGTTTATAAATACGCTACAGGATATTCAGCAGCAACTGCATTCGCAGCTTCTATTTTAGAAGGTAAAGAAACTGCTGTAGAAAAGTATTTAGGTTTCTTAAAAGCCGGCGGCAGTGATTACTCCCTTAACATTTTAAAAACTGCTGGTGTTGATTTAAATACACCTATGCCTGTAACTATTACTTTGAAAAAATTCGCAGAAAAACTTCAGGAATTAAAAACTTTATTAAATAAATAAAATAAACCCTTTGCATATTTTTGTGCAAAGGGTTTATTTTTAATTTGTTTCATAAACTGTTATAAAATCATTTTGTCTTACAATGTTCCAGTTATACTTAATAAATTCAGCTTGATTGTTATTATACATTAGATTGCGCATAACTATGTATTTAGGATTTGCATCCTTTAACATAGCTGTAATGGATTCTTGACTTTTACTATCCAATTCATTACTTAAAGTTTCAGTATAAAACATAAAACCTGGCCGCAAGAATTTATCTACATAAATAACTTTCCCACTTTTTAAGGTGTCTACTGTTTCTAAGGCAATACTTTTAACAGAAAATCTGTCACTGATTAGTGGCATTACAAAAGTTGTTAAAACAATCATAGTAACAATTCCACTAGCTATATGTAGCCAAGCTCCAAGCACTGCATCTTTATAATATAGCAAAGCAATCATAATTGCGATACCGATTATAAAAGTGATCACAGCCAACATCGTGCTAATAAAAGTAATTTCTGGTAAGTACAGGCCACCAACATAAAACCCTATAGCCATTAATAAAAAGGTTATACCACTAGCAATACCCCAGCTCTGATACTGTCCTTTTTCTTCTTGCATCATTCTATCAATATTCCAACCAATCATAATTGCTAGCGCTGGAAATAACGGTAATGTATAAGAAACAAGTTTAGTCTTTGTTATAGTGAAAAAAACAAATACGAAAATCCACCAGATTTGCATAAATACTAATTTACTAAAATCTTTACTTACGCTTTTTGAAATAGTTGCTTTAATGGATTGTATTAATAAACCAGTCCACGGAAAAACACCAACCATTACTACTGGAATATAGTAATACCAAGTTACTCTTGTTGGATGTTCTGGTGTAGTAAAACGAGTTATATTATGAAAACCTAAAAAAGTATTGATAAAATCCATACCATGGGCTTGATACATTAAATAGTACCAAGGACCAGCTACTAACAGAGTCAAAATAATACCTGGAATAACATGCATTTGTAATATTTTGCGTAAATCACGAGTAGCTAACAAATATAAGAAAATAATTGTACCTGGAAAAACAATACCTATCGGCCCTTTTGTCAGTGTTGCAAATCCCATACAGATATACATAAGCCAGTACTTTTCATGTAAAAATGCCAGCAATGCACTTGTTAAAAAGAATAACAAAGTAGTATCTGTAACAGAGGCTTTACCCATGTAAAATACCATTACACTCGTACCTAGTATCATTGCCGATAAAAATCCAGCTCGTTCATTAAATAATTTTGTGGCAGAAAAATATACCATTAATACTGTACCTATTGCCATTAGCGCTGCTGGAAAACGTGCTGAAAATTCACTGATTCCAAATAAATTAAAGCAACCAGCAACCAGCCAATAATACATTGGCGGTTTATCAAACCAAACTTCATTAAATATTCTTGGTGATAAATAATCCTTGAAAACAATCATCTCACGAGCAGTTTCTGCATATACAGGCTCGTCAGGATCTGTCAAAGGACTAGTGCCGATTCCAAAAATAATATTGAATGAAATAAGTGCTATAAGTATTATTATTGCACCCATAGAGTATTTTTTCATCGTTTTTATCTACCTTTACTTTTATACCAAGAGTAGGTTCTTACAATACCTTCTCTTAGTTTTATTTGTGGTTCGAAACCTAATTTACTTTTCATTAACTCATTCGAAAGTACAGAGCGCCCAATATCTCCTTCACGCGCTGTTTCATAGTTTACAACTATATTGGTGTTACTAGCAGCTTCAAAGTCTTCTATCAACTCATTTATAGAGGTTTCTTTTTCGGTAGAAATATTAATTACATGATGCCCTTCTAATTTAATACCTTTAACCATCGCTTTAGCAATATCCCCTACGTATACAAAATCTCTAGTTTGTTTGCCATCACCATATACTGTAAAAGGCTTATTTTCATCTAGAAGTTTAGCAAAAATGCTTACTACTCCGCCTTCTCCTCCAGCACCTTGCCTTTCTCCATACACGTTGGCAAATCTAAACACTATGGTATTGATTCCATATATTTCAGAATAAACTCTTAAGTAATGTTCTGTTGACATTTTAGTAATACCGTAAAAAGACATCGGGTTTAACGTTTCTGTTTCTTTTAGAGGTACATTTAAGTTATCACCATAAACTGCTGCACTAGAAGAAAACAACACTGTAGCAACATTGTATTTACGACAATTTTCAAGAACATTTATTAATCCCAATAAATTTACATCACAATCGTGACTTGGATTTTCAATAGAAGCAGGAACCATAGTTTGAGCAGCAAGATGAATTACTGCATCAAAGCGATATTCATTAAACATTTCTTCCATTTTAGAACTTCTAATGTCGCCTTTAATGAACTTGATTCCATCAGGAATATTTTCTTCAGAACCTGTATCTAAATTATCATAAACTACAGTTTCAATATCACTATTATTTTCTAATATTTCCAATAAGTGAGAACCAATAAAACCTGCTCCACCTGCAACTAATAATTTCATTCTTTTTTTTCTCCTTCTTCCTATCTATTATTCATACTTAAAATATCACTACTATAATTTATTATTGTTCTGAATTCATCTAATAGGAATGGTAAGTATTTAGCAGCAAATATCCATAATACTGCTAATAAACCTACAGTTCCATCTGGCACCAATTTTGCAAAGATTACACAGAATCCTGCTTCGTCAATACCATATACTCCAGGTGTAGT
>CAMTOO010000034.1 GCA_947074185.1 uncultured Negativicutes bacterium | reverse complement strand
AAAAGAAATATTTCATAGGGAAAAAAAAAAAGTAGAAAATAAATAAGGAGAGAATAGGAGTAGTAAAGCAATTGTAAATATGAACTGAGATATAGAAAAGAGTCCTCTAACAATAAAACGTACCTAAAAAATAGTAAATAGGCGATAAAGATAATTATCTTTAAACAACATCTATTTAATACTACCTTAGAAATAAAGAACAATGACATAAAGAAAAGTATAAAAACCAAATATATATGTATTTACAATATCATAAATGAGTCCAATACTTAACCCAGCAATAGAAGCATCTTTACTGCCACGAATCATTGCCAAGTTATATACAAAAATTAAGGGCAAATCAAACCATAATTTGCCCTTGTAAAATACAAAACTTGTGCTTTGTATAACTAATAATGTAAATGCGAATAAAGGCCAAATAAATTTTCTCATCGTGCCTCTCCATATTTATTTAACATCTAAAACCACAAATGCTCTTTCAAGGGTAGCTATTTTAGTTACTGATTCTACAGAAGCAATTTTTAGCAACCCCATATCGTCAAAAGTTATTTCATCTACATGTCCAATTAATATACCTGTTGGGTAACGTTCACCAACACCACTAGTAACAATAGTATCACCTTTAACAATATCAGCCTCTCTAGCTAAATACTCCATTTTTAAATCAGCATCTTTAAATCCTCTGCCTGTTATAACACCTACAGCTTGAGATTCTGTTCTTAATACTTTAGCACCAATTTTCACTCTAGGAGATGTAACCAAAGTAAATTTACTAGTAGTTGGATATACTTCTTCTATGATCCCTGCAAGACCTGTACTGCTAACTACTAGCATACCAGAAGCAACACCATCTTCAGTGCCTTTATCAATAATCATAGTATCTCTTAAGGCACCTATATTAGCTGCCAATACTTTTGTGGCAAGAAGTTTTTGCTCTTTATACTTTTCTTTGTAGCCTAACATCTTACTAAGAGATTCATTTTCCGTTTCTAGTGCTGTGATTTTAGTTTGAGCATGTTGTAGCATCGTTAATTGAGCTTTAAGCTCTGCGTTTTCCTTTTCCAGACTGTTCTTTGTCTGCCAGTCATTACGCCACTCAGAAACAGTATCTGAAAGAAATACAACCGTACTAGTAAAAGGAGTCATTACTGCTGTAACCACTCTATTTAGCAAAGGAAATCTAAGCCTTTGGCTAATCGCCAAAGACATGCAACTTACTGCTACTAATAGAATTATTATAAAAACAAAACTCTTTTTTCTCATAATCACTAACGGCCATTAGAAGCCATAAAGCCTTTTTTATAAACATCAATATTTTCTACTGCAATACCTGTTCCTAAAACAACACAGGCAAGAGCTTCGTCGCTTACATATACAGGCATTCCTGTTTCTTGAGTTAGAAGTGTATCTAAGTTACGCAAAAGAGATGAGCCTCCTGTCATAACAATACCTCTATCAATAATATCCGCAGCAAGTTCTGGCGGAGTTTTTTCTAAAGTACTACGCACTGCATCAACAATATTTGCCACAGGTTCTGAAACTGCATTGCAAATTTGATTAGCATTTATTTCAAGATTTTTAGGTAAGCCTGTTACCAAGTCACGACCTCTAATTTCCATCGTTGGCGGATTTTCAATAAACATAGCTGTACCAATTTCTATCTTAATAGCTTCTGCTGTTCTTTCACCGATCAAAAGACTAAATGTCTTTCTAATGTAGCGCACAATAGCATCATCAATAGCATCCCCACCAGTACGGATAGATCTACTAACAACAATACCACCTAAAGAAATAACTGCTACTTCACAAGTACCGCCACCAATATCTACAACCATACTACCAGTAGCTTCTTGTACTGGAAGACCAGCACCGATTGCTGCTGCCATTGGTTCTTCGATCAAATAAGCTTCTCTTGCGCCAGCTTGAATTGTAGCATCTATAACAGCACGTTTTTCAACCTCTGTTACACCACTAGGAACACCAACAACAATTCGAGGACGCACAAAAGAATGTTTCCCCATAGCTTTTTTGATGAAATATTTAAGCATAGATTGAGTAATATCAAAGTCTGCAATAACTCCGTCTTTCATAGGACGAATTGCAATAATATTACCAGGCGTTCTGCCTATCATTTGCTTAGCTTCTGCACCAATTTCTAATACTTCACTATTATCTCTATTTACAGCAACAACTGAAGGCTCGCGAATAATAATGCCTTTGCCTTTACAATGTACCAAAGTATTTGCTGTACCTAAATCAATACCCATATCATGAGACAAATTCTTTAAAAATTCAAACATAAAATCGCCTCCATCTATTTTCTATAATTCTCCATGCTCTTTAAAACTATAATACCTTGCATCACCAATAACTAAATGATCTAACACTGGTATCCCTAATATTTTTCCTGTATCACAAAGAACTTTTGTAAGTTCTCTATCATCTGTGCTAGGGGAAGGATCACCGCTAGGATGATTATGTGCCACTAAAATTGCTGCCGCATGCATAACTATTGCAGGAGCAAAAACTTCTCGCGGGTGCACGATAGCACTTGTTAATGAACCCTCAGATATTTGCTGAGTTTTCATTATGCGATTTTTTGTATTTAATAACAACACAAAAAACTTTTCGTGGGTCTCATATCTTAGCTTCCCCATCAGGTACTGAGCACCATCACTAGGTGATGAAATGTGTTCTAATTCAGTAGCTGATGCACAAGCCACACGTTTTCCAAGCTCTATCGCCGCAAGAATAGTTGCTGCTTTCGCTTTTCCAATTCCTTTGATACCCTTAAACTCATGTACTTCTTTAAATCTTGCAATTTGATTAACCAACCCATTATTTACTGTTAAGTCTTTAGCAATATCAAGTGCTGACTTATCTTTAGTGCCTGTGCTTATTAGAATTGCTAATAACTCAGAATTTGTTAATATACCAGCACCAAAACTATACAGTTTTTCTCTAGGTCGTTCATCAGGACTCATTTCCCTGATTTTATAGACCATCTTCCATACCTCCTATTTGTTTTAACATAGTATATAATTTTGCAAGCGGTAAGCCTACAACATTATCATAAGAACCGTTAATCTTCTCAATTAACACAGCGCCTTGCCCTTGAATACCATAGCCCCCAGCTTTATCTAAAGATTCGCCAAGCGCTATATAGCTATCAAGTTCTGTTTCAGTCAAAAGACGAAACTCCACTTTCGTAGCAACTGTCTCAACTAAAGTTTTACCTTTATAAAATACTGCTACAGCCGTAAATACTTCGTGTTCATTGCCATTCAACTTAGTAAGCATCTTTTTAGCTTCTTCATTAGTTTTAGGTTTGCCTAAAATATTATTATCAATAACAACAATCGTATCAGCAGAAACAACTGGTGTAGCATCACCAATCTCGGCAACTACGATCTTTCCTTTTCCCTCTGCGTTTGCTTCAACTAGTTCTTTAGGGGCAATGTTAGCACCTTCTAATTCAGCAAACTCTCTGACGATTACTTGCGGTTCTAAACCTATTTGTTTAACTAATTCTAATCTCCTAGGAGAAGCAGAAGCTAAAACTATTTTCATTCTTCATTACCTTCTTGTTCATCTTCTGTTTTACCCATGTTAATCACAAACTCCATAGGTTCGACACGAATTACTGTTAATTGTTGACCTGCTCTAAAAGCATCACGATTAAATATTTTTGCATAATTATAGGCTACACCGCCCCACAAAAGAGCGCCACCTAACATAGCATACCAAGGGGTTTCCCACTTAAAAAATATTGCTAAACTATTACCAGAAACACCACCAGCTAAAATTCCTAATATAGGAAAGCCATAGACTACAAAGTTACCATGCTTTTTTGTAACTTCTTTATAATCAAGCTCAACTCTATCACCAACATTTGCACCAGCAGGATTCCAAACATCAGCATAACTACCTATTTTTTTTACAGTAGTTCTTTCCATATCTATCTTTACGCGTGCGCGTTCGCCTTTTTTATCTACAACTATTCCAACTATATCTGCCATCTCTACTCCAGTTCCTTTAACCTATTATGCGTATGGATACATAAATACGTACCAATAACCAAATCCAAAAATAACGCCATATATTAACACTAATACAATAAAGCCTTGCCAACAAATAGGATATCCAAAATTAATATATTCACCAAAAATACCACGTCTGTTAAAGAAGGTATAGTTTGTGCGACGTTTAAACCAAAGAGCTTTACGTTCGCTGCCAATTAGTTTAGCAATAAGAAATATGTATAAAAAAGAGCCAAAGAATATTTGTATTACCCTACTACCAACTAACTGCGGCTCAATATGTTCAATTCCCATTATTTTCCTCCCACTTTATGCCCCTAAGTATTTATCTGGCATAAGTTTCTTCATTTCTTTTAAAAATTTATCGCTACATTTAAATAACAATGCAGCAAGGCCCTTGCCTTCTCTAAAAACTAATATTCTTTGTTGATTACCATCTACAGAAGAATATCTATGAATATAATGACCTATTTTAGTTTTTCTAAAAAAGCTTTTTACATAGCGATCAGAAAAGCTTTCTGTTTTTGTTAAATCTACTGTGTAAGATCTACGAATACCTAAACCAAAACTAATTACTTCTAACTCTGTTTCTCTTAATATATACTCATATTTAAAAGCAACACGCCAAATCCATAGTCCTAAAAATAAAACATTCATACCCCAAGCTGGGACGCTAAACACTCCTGATGTGTAATAATTATTGGCCTCATAAAGGCATGATGCACCAATTACTGCTAAAGCAACATAACCAATAGTAGAACGTGCAAATTCCGCTTCTGAAACTTCCCTACAAATTTCTTTCAAATCAAATACCTCCACCGAGAATTCTTGTACATTACATTATACCAAATATCCACAGAAAATGGTAGTCGAAATTAGCTATAAATAGTATTTTTTAGTAGTTTTTCTAAATATTTTTTGCAATAAAAAACAGACACGGAAAACCGTGTCTGTTAATTTTTAAATTTTCCCCTAAATTATTTTGCAGGGAAGAAAGGCCATACCATAGGAATAACAACCAAGGAAATAACGAAGCAGACAATAACAAGACCAGTACCTGCTTTAACGTAATCCATGAATTTGTATCCACCAGGTCCAAGTACTAATGTATTTGGTGGTGTACCTACTGGAGATGCGAATGCGCAAGATGCAGCTGCTGCGATAGCAACAAGTACTGCTTTAGGATCTGCACCAAGTTGTTGAGAAATCGCAATACCGATTGGGCACAACAAAGCTGCAGAAGCAGTGTTTGACATGAATTGAGTCAAGCCGCAAGAAAGGATAAACAATACTGCAGTTACAAGAAGTGGAGATGGAGAACCACCCATTAAACCAACTGTAAATTCAGCAATCATTTTACCAGCGCCAGTTTTATCCATAGCGGAAGATACAGGCATCATACCAGCAAATAAGAAGATTGTTACCCAGTCAATAGAAGCATAAGCTTGTTTTTCAGTTAAGCAACCAGTTAATACTGCTGCGATAGCACCGATGATAGCAGCCATTTCTAAAGTAACGAGACCTTTAAGACCAATTTTATCACCAACAGCCATTACAAGAATAACGCAAGTAAGGATTGCTGCAGAAACCATCATTTTAGTAGTGGAAGTTTCGTTAGCTGTTACTTCTTGTTCGATTTCTTGATCAGCATCAATTTCTCTGTTAGGGAGTAAGTATTTACCTAAGAACATCATGTAAATCATACCACCTAATGTTAAAGGAATACCAATCCAAGCCCATTCAAAGAAACCAAAAGTTTCTTTCATTCCAGCTGCTTGTAAAGCACCATTTGCAATGATGTTTGGAGGAGTACCAACCAAAGTGATGATACCACCAAGACCACAAGCGAATGCCAATGGCATTAATTGACGAGAAGCAGGAATTTTTGCAGCGGAGCAAATACCTAATACTACAGGAAGTAAGCAAGCTGCAGTACCAGTGTTAGAAAGAACTGCGGAAAGAGCAGCACCAACGCACATGATACCAAACATTAAACTGTTTTCTTGAGTACCACACATTTTTACAACAGATTCACCAATTTTTTGAGCGAGTCCAGTGTAAAACATGGAAGCACCTACTACGAACATACCTGCAAAAAGTACTACTGTGGAATTAGATAACCCAGAGAATACTGCTTTTACAGGGATAAAACCAAGGATACCGCAAGAAATTGCGCCACCCATTGCTGTAACTGCCAAAGGAATAAGTTCGGTTACGAAAAATAACGCAACTACAGCCAATAAGATTAAACATTTAACTGCTTGAGACATTTATATCTCCTCCTCTTTAATTTTTCTATATAAAGTGCTTCGCACCTCATACCAAATTAAAACACCTAGTTTTACTTACATAATCATTATACCACTGTATTGCTATAATTGAAAGTCATAAATCGCAATTTTGTTTACTATTTTTGCCTTATCTGTCTTTTGGTGTTGCACTTTTGTTTTTCGCGTTATCCCTATTATTTAAGGCATTCTAGCAATTTTTATTATCTTTTATTATAAAATATATTTGTAAATTCCGTTTTTTCTGTAAAGATTCTAGAAACAACTTGTTATTTTGTAAACTTTTTGTCGCTAAATTAACACAATATATCCGCATCAACTACTAGTGCAACAACAACATCTAGAATTTTTTTCTAAATACAAAAAATAACAATAAAAAAGACCGATGTCAGAGACATCGGTCTTTTAATAACTAATAATTAGTTAGAGCCGATCATTGCAAGCATTGTACCTGCAGCAACTGCAGTACCAATTACACCAGCAACGTTAGGACCCATAGCATGCATGAGCAAGAAGTTAGATGGGTTAGCTTTTTGTCCAACAGTTTGAGATACACGAGCTGCCATAGGAACAGCTGATACACCTGCAGAACCGATCAATGGATTAGTTTTGCCGCCATCAATAATGCACATGATTTTACCAAAAATTACGCCTAAGCAAGTACCTGCTGCGAATGCAACAAGACCTAAGCAAATAATTTTGATAGTACTCCATGTTAAGAAGTCTTCAGCTTTCATTGTTAAACCAGTACCTGTTGCTAACATGATAGTTACAATGTTCATCAAAGCATTTTGAGAAGTGTCAGAAAGACGATCTAAACAACCTGCTTCTTTGAATAAGTTACCAAGCATTAACATACCAACCAATGCAGTTACAGAAGGTAACAACAAGGAGATGATAATAGTACAAGCTATTGGGAATACAACTTTTTCAAAATGTGTTACTGTACGTAATTGTTCCATTTTGATTTTACGATCTTCTTCAGTAGTGAACAACTTCATAATAGGAGGTTGAATCAAAGGTACTAAAGACATGTAAGAGTAAGCTGCAACCGCGATAGCACCAAGAAGGTGTGGAGCAAGTTTAGCAGTTAAGTAAATGGAAGTAGGGCCGTCAGCACCACCGATAATACCGATACAAGCAGCTTCGTTTACAGAGAAGCCAGTAAGCATAGCACCAAGTAAAGCTACGAATACACCACCTTGAGCAGCTGCGCCCAAGAGTAATGTTTTTGGGTTAGCGATGAGTGGACCAAAGTCGGTCATCGCCCCTACGCCTAAGAAGATAAGCGGAGGGAATACTTCATGGTGAATACCATATAAAATTACTTGCATTACACCAGGATCAGTTTCGAAACCGGTTTTTGGAACGTTTGCAAGTAAGCAGCCAAAAGCAATAGGAGAAAGAAGCAATGGTTCAAACCCTTTTACAATAGCCATGTATAACAATACTAGACCTACGAGCATCATGATACCATTTTCCATGGTAAATGCCGCAAATCCACTGTCGTTCCATACAGACTCTAGTGAAACTATAAATGCGTCCATTTAAAATCCTCCAATATAGTAATTTTCTGAGAGTCCCTCATGAGCTCTCATTGAAGACTATTACACTTTGTAATATAAATTTACAAATTAATATTACATTACGATCATTACGTCGCCAGTGTTAACAGTACCACCAACAGTAACACGAACGTCACTGATAGTTCCGTCAGCTGGAGCCATAATTTCGTTTTGCATTTTCATAGCTTCAAGAATCATTACAACATCGCCAGATTTAACAGCATCGCCTTTGTTTACTTTAACTTCTAAAACTTTACCAGGCATTGGAGCTGTGATTGTTGCAGAACCTGCAGCAACTGGAGCAGCAGCTGGAGCTGGAGCAGCAGCTGGAGCTGGAGCAGCAGCTTTAGGAGCTGGAGCTGGAGCAGCTTTAGGAGCAGCAGCTTTTGGAGCTGATGCTACAGAACCTTTTTCTTCAACTTCTACTTCATATGCAGTACCGTTAACGGTGATAGTATACATTTTCATGGATATAAATCCTCCTTAAAATTTCAATTTAAATACTAGAAACATTCTTTACGACTATTAAGAGCGTCTACACGCGCATTAACAGCCCAAGCAGCATTTGGTGCCAAGCGAACACAAGCCACTTGCTCTGAAGAGCAACCTGTAGCAGCACAAGCAGCAGCGATAACAGCAGCAATTTCTTGGCTATTATCTACAGCAGCAGGAGCAGCAGCTACAGCAGCAGGAGCAGCTGCAGGTGCAGCTGGGCTACTAGACTTTTTTTGGGTTGGATCACACATTTTGATAAGCATGATCAAAACGCCCAAAGAAGCAAGAACACTAAATACGATGGTCATATTGATTAATGCAATTAACCAAGGGTTAGTAGTAACTGGTCCCATTATTTTCACCTCATCTTTAAATTATATACATTACGAAATTTTATTTTGCAAATTATAGTGGAATATTGCCGTGACGTTTTGCAGGGCGAGTTTCACGTTTGCTTTGTAACATTTGCAATGCATTGATAAGTACAGGACGAGTGTTTTTAGGTTCGATAACCATATCAACCATACCACGCATAGCAGCTTGATAAGGAGTTGCAAAGTTTTCAACATATTCTGCTGTTTTTGCATCTTTATCAGGAGCATCTTTGAAGATAATATTTGCAGCGCCTGCAGGTCCCATAACTGCGATTTCAGCAGTAGGCCATGCAATAACTTGATCTGCACCTAAATCTTGAGAGCACATTGCGAGGTAAGAACCACCGTAAGCTTTACGAGTAACCAAAGTAATTTTTGGTACAGTAGCTTCAGAGTAAGCATAGAGCATTTTAGCACCATGACGAATGATTCCGCCGTATTCTTGAACAGTACCAGGTAAGAAACCAGGAACGTCAACTACGTTCAACAATGGAATGTTGAAAGCATCGCAGAAGCGAATGAAACGAGCAGATTTGTCGGATGCATTGATGTCTAAGCAACCTGCCATAACTTTTGGTTGGTTAGCAATGATACCAATTGTTTGACCGTCCATACGAGCGAAACATGTGATAATGTTTGTTGCCCAGTATTTTTGGCTTTCATAGTATTCACCGTTATCAACGATAGATTTAATAACATCATACATGTCATAACCAGCGTTGCTGTTGTCAGGAAGAAGAGTATTCAATCCATCGTCAGTACGCATAGCATCGTCACCAGTTTCAACGATAGGAGCTGCTTCCATGTTGTTGGAAGGTAAGAAGCTGAGTAAGTAACGAATTTGGCTTAAGCAGTCAGCATCGTCTTCAGCTGCGAAATGAGCAACACCAGAAGTACTGTTGTGAGTCATTGCGCCACCTAATTGTTCTTTAGTAACTTCTTCACCAGTTACTGATTTTACAACCAATGGACCAGTGATGAACATTTGGGATGTGTTTTTTACCATGTAGATAAAGTCAGTCAAAGCTGGGCTGTAAACAGCGCCGCCTGCTGAAGGTCCCATGATAGCAGAGATTTGTGGAATAACACCAGAAGCAATAGTGTTTTCGAAGAAGATTTTGCCGTAACCAGCTAAAGCGTCAATAGCTTCTTGGATACGAGCACCACCAGAATCGTTTAAGCCGATAAGTGGAGCACCCATTTTGAGTGATAAACGTTGAGCTTTTACGATTTTAGCAGCATGCATTTCGCCAAGGGAACCACCTTCAACGGTGAAATCTTGAGCAAATACATAAACTAAACGGCCATCTACAGTGCCGTAACCAGTTGTTACACCTTCACCAGGAAGTTCTTTCTTTTCTTGGCCAAAGTTAACACAACGGTGTTTTACGAAACGATCCAATTCAACGAAAGAACCTTCGTCGAGGAGCGCTGCGATTCTTTCGCGAGCAGTCATTTTGCCATCAGCATGTTGCTTAGCAACACGTTTTTCGCCACCTGCAGCGAGAATCACTTCGGATTGTTTGAGCATACGCTCAATTTTTTCTTGAGTAGACAAATTTTACACCTCCATCATTGTTGGGAGAACTAAATTTTTATATACATCCCATCAGAGTCATTGCCCTGATGGGAATGTAAACATATTATTCTCACTTGTGAGTTTTTTTAGCTAAAATTATTTTTTAGCTGGAGCACAGAGTTCAAGTAAGATACCTACGGATTTTGGATGAACGAAAGCGATATCCATTCCGCCAGCACCACCACGAGGAGCTTTATCAATCATAACAGCACCTCTTTCTTGAACGCCAGCAATTGCTGCTTCAATATCATCAACACGTACAGCAACGTGTTGGATGCCTTGGCCGTTTTTAGCAATATATTTGCCAATAGGACCGTCATTATTAGCTGTAATATCAACTAGTAATTCAAATAATGTTTCGCCACATGGAAGAAATACAGTTTTAACTCCTTGTTCAGGAACGTCTTCTTCACCAGTGCAACTTAGACCAAGAACTTCAGTATAGAATTTTTTGGACACTTCTAAGTTTTCGCATGCAATACCGATATGGTCTACACAGATACATTTAAACATTTCAAATTCCTCCTTTTTAAATTAAATTTTTTTGGTATTTATATTTTACAACATTACCAACAAATTAATTATTTTAAAACATTAATAACAATTTCTTCTACAACAGAATATGGTTCGATTTCACGAGTACTCAAACGAGCTACTGTTTTACCGAAATCATCTGTTTCAACAACGTTTTTGTCGATATAACGATTTACTCTATCATTAACCATCGCCACAACTTCAGTTTTAATACGAGCTTGACGAATTTCAGCTAATTTTCCAGATTCCATCAAGTATGCTTTGTGTTCTTCAATTGAATCAACAACAGCTTCGATACCTTCGTTTTTACTAGCGATAGTTCTATTGATTGGTGGTCTCCAGCTAACATGTTCAGGATTTAATTCTAGCATCATTTCCATTTCGATGTTAAGTTTGTCTGTACCTTCACGATCAGCTTTATTGATTGTGATAAGATCACCGATTTCTAATATACCTGCTTTAATAGCTTGAATGTCATCACCCATACCTGGAATAACAACAACCATTGTAGTATCTGCAGTCTTTACAATATCAACTTCTGATTGTCCAACACCAACAGTTTCAACAATAATTACTTCAAACCCATAAGCATCCATAAGTTTTACTGCATCACCAGCTTTTTGGGACAATCCGCCTAAGCTACCACGAGTAGCCATAGAACGAACAAAAATACCTTCGTCAGACATCAAGTCCATCATTCTAATACGGTCACCTAGAATCGCACCGCCAGAGTAAGGACTTGTAGGGTCAATTGCAACAATACCAACAGTTTTACCACGTTTGCGATATTCTTTAGCAATCTTATCCGTCATAGTACTTTTACCTGCACCTGGTGGTCCAGTAATACCTATAACATAAGCATTGCCGGTGTGCGGATATATTTTTGTCATGATTTCGACTGCGTTATCATATTCATTTTCTACTGCTGTAATGCCTTTTGATAATGCAAGTCTAGAATGATTATTTAATAATTCTTCAACTATATTCATGCTTTGTGTCACACCGCCTTATTAATAAATAGGAAACAAATTTTATGAATCTATACTAATCCATAAAATTTTAATATGCAAGCCGGGATATACCCGGCCTGCAAAATTAAGTTAAATTATTTAACGTTAGCGTTGATGAATTCAACGATATTGCCAGTTGGAGTTCCTGGAGTGAATACTTCAGCAACACCAGCAGCTTTTAAGCCAGGGATATCAGCATCAGGAATAACGCCACCGCCGATAACAAGTACATCATTCAATCCTTTTTCTTTTAAAAGTTCTACAACTTTAGGGAAAAGAGTATTGTGTGCACCTGAGAGCAAGCTCAAAGCAACAACATTAACGTCGTCTTGGAGAGCTGCTTCAGCAATTTGTTCTGGAGTAAGACGGATACCTGTATAAATTACTTCAAAACCAGCATCGCGCAATGCACGAGCTACAACTTTAGCACCACGGTCATGTCCATCAAGACCTGGTTTAGCTACTAATACTTTAACATTAGCCATTTAATTCTTACCTCCTATATTTGGTCTCTGTATTACAGAGCTACGTTAGATTTGTATTCGCCGAATACTTTACGCATTACGCCGCAGATTTCACCTTCAGTTGCATACGCACGTACACAATCAAGGATGAAAGGCATTAAGTTAGTGGATTCTGGTTCACCACAAGCTTTTTCTAATGCA
Source organism: uncultured Negativicutes bacterium (assembly GCA_947074185.1). Lineage (GTDB taxonomy): Bacteria > Bacillota > Negativicutes > Acidaminococcales > Acidaminococcaceae > CAMTOO01. The sequence continues at coordinate 3,890 of CAMTOO010000034.1, read as the reverse complement.
GCTAAAGTAGATTCTACTTGAGCGTTATCACGACGTGCTTTTAAAGCAGCGATTTTATCAGCTTGTAATTTACCTACAGAGCCATCAACGCGAAGCAAGTTTGTAGGTGGTTCTTCATCTTGTTGGAATTTGTTAACACCAACGATGATGCGGTTACCTTTTTCGATATCCATTTGCCATTTGTAAGCAGAATCTTGGATTTCTTTTTGGATGTAACCTTTAGCGATAGCTTCTGGAGCTCCACCGATTTCATCAATTTTTTGGATGTATTCCCATGCTTCAGCTTCAATTTTATCAGTTAAAGCTTCTACATAGTAAGAACCGCCCAATGGATCAACTGTATCAGCTAAACCTGATTCGTAAGCAACGATTTGTTGTGTACGAAGTGCGATTGTAACAGATTCAGTAGTTGGCAATGCCAAAGCTTCATCCTTAGAGTTAGTGTGTAAGGATTGAGTACCACCCATAACAGCTGCAGCTGTTTGCAAAGCAACACGAACAATGTTGTTGTTTGGTTGTTGTGCAGTAAGCATAGAACCAGCAGTTTGTGTATGTACACGAAGCATTTGTGATTTAGCTTTTTGAGCATTAAATCTTTCTTTCATAACTTTAGCCCATACACGACGAGAAGCGCGGAATTTAGCAACTTCTTCAAGTACGTTGTTGTGAGCATTCCAGAAGAATGAAAGACGACCAGCGAATTCATCTACGTCCATACCAGCTTTAACAGCTGCTTCTACGTAAGCGATACCATCAGCGATAGTAAATGCGATTTCTTGAGAAGCAGTGGAACCAGCTTCACGGATATGATAACCGGAGATAGAAATTGTGTTCCAAAGTGGTACGTTTTTAGCACAATATTCGAAAATATTAGTGATCAAACGCATGGATGGAGCTGGTGGGAAAATATAAGTACCACGAGCAGCGTATTCTTTCAAAATATCGTTTTGGATAGTACCACGAAGTTTGTCAGCACCTACGCCTTGTTTTTCAGCAACTGCAATGTACATAGCAAGAAGTACAGATGCAGGAGCGTTGATAGTCATAGAAGTGGATACTTGATCCAATTGGATGCCATCAAATAAGATTTCCATATCAGCCAAAGAGTCGATAGCAACACCAACTTTACCTACTTCGCCTTCTGCCATTGCATCAGTTGAATCATAACCGATTTGGGTTGGAAGGTCGAATGCGCAGGATAAGCCGCTACCACCGTTAGCTAATAAGTAACGATAACGTTTGTTGGATTCTTCTGCAGTAGAGAAACCAGCATACATACGCATAGTCCAGAAACGACCACGGTACATAGTAGGTTGTACACCGCGAGTGAAAGGATATTCACCTGGTAATCCTAATTTAGTTTCGTAATCGAAACCTTCAACATCGAGTGGGGTGTAGAGTCTTTTTGGCTCAAGGTTTGCACGTTCAGGGTTTTTGTCAAGTTTAGCGTCAACGCTAGCCATATACTTGTCAAAACCTGCTTTTAGAGTTTCATTTGCCATTCTCAAATCCTCCTTAAAATATTGTGTTTTCATAATATGGTCGGACAAACCATATTATGGTGAGAGTATCCGTCAGAGACGGGAATATATGCCAAAGCCATTGGCTTCGTCAACTAATTAATATATTAGAGGTGATTGATAGCAAAACGCTACCAATCAGCCTTAATATGTGTTTCAACTAGAAAATTGTTTTATATTTTTAGTGGCGATTTTTCTTATCGTCACTTATATAATTGTACAACTTTCTTTTAAATAATTCAAGCAAGACTTGAATTATTTTTCCATAGTACCTGTTTTAACGAATCTGTCATGGAAAGCGAAAGCTTCGTCAAGAAGGTGTGGAGTTTGGCTATTGCCACAAGCTTCACATGCTCTGTTGAAATAGTCAAGAAGAAGTGGTTGGTATTTAGGGCTAGCAATTTTATCAATGATAACAAGTGCTCTTTCTTTTGGAGATAAGCCACGTAAATCCGCAACGCCACGTTCAGAAACGATTACGTCAACATCATGTTCAGTGTGATCAAGGTGGGAGCAGAAAGGAACTACGGAGCTGATTGCGCCGCCTTTTGCTTCAGAAGTAGTGAAGAATACTGTTAAGAAACCATTACGAGCATAGTCACCAGAACCACCAATACCATTCATTAATTTAGTACCACAGATGTGAGTTGAATTTACGTTGCCATAAATATCAACTTCAATAGCAGTGTTCATTGCGATTACGCCGATACGACGAGCAACTTCAGGGCTATTAGCAACTTCTTGTGGACGTAAAACGAGGTATTTTTTATATTTTTCTACATTAGCATAGAATTTTTCCAAACATTCTGGAGATGGACTAAGTGCAGTACCGGAGCATACACGAAGTTTACCAGCATCCATAAGATCAAACATACCATCTTGAATAACTTCAGTATAAACAGTTAAATCAGTAAAATCAGATTTAACAAGACCGTTGATAACAGCGTTAGCAACAGCGCCTACACCAGATTGTAATGGTAATAAGTTTTTAGGAAGACGACCAGCTGCAACTTCTTCTTTGAAGAATGCTACAAGGTTAGCACCCATAGCTGCGGAAGTTTCATCAATGTCACCTAAGCCACGAACTTTATCAGTTATATCGCAAGGTACGATCGCAATAACTTTATCAAGACTGCAAGGAATATATGGTGTACCAATAATATCTTCTGGTCTTTCTACTGGAATAGCCTTACGATTAGGTGGATCCATAGGAACATAAGAATCATGCATCCCTTCTAATTCCACTGGTTGAGAAGTGTTAACTTCGATGATAACTTGTTTCGCAGTTTGTACGAAAGAAGAGCTGTTACCCATAGAAGTTGTTGGAACGATACCGATTTGGCCGTTACCAAGATCTTTAACGAGACAAGCTTCAACGATTGCAATGTCAGCATCTTGGTTGCCATAGAAGAAACCATAACGAGCCATTTGAGCAACATGACTTAAGTGTAAGTCAGTATACTTAACAACACCACTGTTAATAGCTTTACGAAGAGTATCATTTGTTTGGTATGGAAGACGACGGTCAATTACACCAGCTTCAGTTAAAGCTTGGTCAATTTCAGGACCTACAGAAGCGCCTGTCCAGAGATTAATTTTGATTTTTTCTCCTGCTTTTGCTCTTTCAGCTAAAGCTAGAGGAACTGCTTTTGGATAACCAGATGGAGTAAATCCAGAAACCCCAACGTTCATTCCGTCTTTAATGAATGCTGCTGCTGCTTCAGCAGTAGTAATTTTTGCAGCCGCTGCTGCGCTTTGGACACGATCTTTAATATCGATCATTTTACCTTCCTCCTTAAATTTGAGTCAAATGTGTGCGACAAAAATGCCGCTGTAAAAATACACCCGTTCCGACAAACCACATCTTACTACCTTGCCGAAACAAGATTTTACCAAAAAAAGAGAATAAAAATAGCACTTGAAGTTTTGTAAATCATCCAAGACATAGTAATGCCTTTTCAAAACAGACCAAGTGCAGCTCACTTCCATTCAAGGGGTAACCTTGAATCGTAAACCGTTTATGAGTATTTGCTTTCACAAAAACATCCTTGTTCTTATGTCCATCTTTGACCCATACTTTAATTTATAAAATACCTCTAATATATTTCACAAATTTTCTTAACTTATTATATCACATATTCTATTAAAATTCGAGTAGTTTTTTTATAAACCAACTATTAAGAAGAGTTTCGATATTTTTAATCATCTCTGCTTTTGAGATCCACCTGGGGCTCTAACCCAGGCCCCCAACATTAACAGTGTTGTTCTCTCCCACCTGAGCTAGCGAATCATCCTTGTGTGCTTCTTTTCACAAGCGTTGCAAGGGTATGCAAAAATTATTTACATGCCACTCTTGAGAGTTTGTTATTT
>CAMTOO010000033.1 GCA_947074185.1 uncultured Negativicutes bacterium | reverse complement strand
AAAAAATTAATGTAGGATGATGAAAGGGCACATTAAGTACGCGGCTGTTGGCAGAAAGACAGCAAGTGTTTATTCTGCTATCAATAAAGTCTTATTACGAAAAGAATTAGGTTTTAAAGGCGTAACAATTACAGACGAGATGGAAATGTGCGCTTTAACAAAAGTCTATAGATATGAAGAAATGGGCGTTAAGGCAGTTAACTCTGGCATAGATATTTTATTAGTTTGCCATAGCTATGCTAACCAAAAGAAAGTGTACAATGGCATTTTAAAAGCAATTGAAGAAGGTCGCGTTAGTATTGAGGACATAAATGCAAGTGTTAAACGTATTATGTTAAATAAAACTAATAACGCTAATTTAATGGGAACAATTACACAATAGTTTTTAGTTGTTATTTCTAAATATAAGTGTTAAAATACTTTAGTAAATTATAAATTTTTTATTTTAGTCAAGGAGATAAACGATGAATTTTTTTAAAGAAACCGATGTAGTTGTAATTGGTGGCGGTGTCACTGGTGCAGCTATTTTAAGGGAACTATCCAAGTATGATTTAAAATGTTTGTTAGTAGAAAAAGAACCAGATCTTTCCTTAGGAACAACAAAAGCCAATAGTGCTATTTTGCATGCAGGCTTTGATGCACCAACAGGAAGTAAAAAGGCGTTAACTAACGTTCGTGGTAATGCAATGTATCATGAGATACAAGAGGACCTAGATTTAGACATCAAATGGTGTGGATCTATGGTAGCAGCTACAACAGACGAAGAAGCAGAGACCTTAAAAGAGCTTTTGGCACGCGGGACAGAAAATGGAGTTCCTGGACTAAAAATATTATCTAAAGAAGAAGTATTAAAAGAAGAACCTAATTTAACTAGTGTTATAGCAGCTTTGTGGGCACCAACTGCAGGTGTATGTTGGCCTTTTGGCGCAGCAATTGCTTTTGCAGAATGTGCTTTGCAAAATGGTGCTGAAATAGTTAGAGATTGCGCAGTAACAGGTTTTGTGAAAGAAGATGGCAAAATCGTTGGCGTGCAAACAGATAAAGGCGCTATTAGTGCTAAATATGTAATTAATGCTGCAGGTGTTTATGCAGATGAAATCGCTAAACTTGCTGGTGATGATAGCTTTACGATTAAACCACGCAAAGGTGAATATATCCTTTTTGATAAAACAGCATGTACTGACTTGGTGTATGGCATAATTTTCCCAACGCCAACAAAAACATCTAAAGGTATTTTGGTATGTACAACAACTCACGGAAATACTTTTATTGGTCCGAATGCAAAAGACGTTACTAGCAAAGAAGATACATCTATTACAAGCGAAGGCATGAATGAAATAGTGAATTCTGCTCGTAAATTAATTCCTAATTTACCAATGGGACAAGCGATTACAGGCTTTGCAGGACTTAGAGCAGTTTCTAGTACTGGCGACTTTATTATTGGCGCTTCTGAAGTGGAAGGCTTATATAATGCTGCAGGTATTCAATCTCCTGGGCTTACTGCTGCGCCAGCAATTGCAGAAGATATTGTAAATGAAATAGTTGCAAAAGCTGGTTTTGCTAAGAAGACTAATTTCAATGGTAAATTGCCAAAAACTGCTAAATTCACTCACATGACAGAAAGCGAAAAAGAAGCAAAAATTAAAGAAAATGACTTATACGGCCGCGTAATTTGCCGTTGCGAAACTATTACTGAAGGAGAAATCGTAGCAGCTATTAAAGCTCCTTGCGGTGCTCGTACAGTAGACGGGGTAAAACGTAGAACTCGTGCAGGCATGGGTAGATGTCAAGCAGGTTTCTGTGGACCTCGCGTAACGCAAATCATTGCTCGTGAATTAGGTATAGATGTAACAGAAGTATTAAAAGAAGAACAAGGTTCTGAAATGTTTTTCCATAAATTAGGTGCGGAGGGAGATAAATAATTATGAGTCAAATATATGATGTAATTATTGTAGGTGGTGGGCCTGCTGGTCTTTCTGCTGCGCATAGTGCCTATGAAAATGGCGCAAAATCAATTTTAGTTATTGAACGTGATCGTGAACTTGGCGGTATTTTACAACAATGTATTCATAACGGGTTTGGCTTGCATCACTTTAAAGAAGAACTTACTGGTCCTGGTTATGCTAATCGTTGCATTGACATGATTAAAGATGTACCAGAAATCGAAACTATGGTAGATACTATGGTTTTGGATGTAGCAAAAGATAAAACTATTACAGCAGTTAGCCCTAGCAAAGGCTTGTTTAAAGTACAAGGAAAAACGGTGATTTTAACAATGGGTTGCCGCGAACGTACTCGTGGCGCAATTAGAATTCCTGGTGCAAGACCTGCAGGTGTGTTTACAGCAGGGGCTGCACAACGCATGGTTAATATGGAAGGCTATTTGCCAGGGAAGAAAATTGTAATTTTAGGTAGTGGTGATATCGGGCTTATTATGGCAAGACGCATGAGTTTAGAAGGCTGCAAAGTACAAGCAGTTTTAGAAATTTGTCCGTTTTCTAATGGCTTAACAAGAAATATCGTACAATGCTTACATGACTATGATATTCCTTTACATTTATCTCATACTATTGTTGATGTAAAAGGTAAAGAACGTCTTACAGGTGTAACTATTGCAAAAGTAGATGATAAAATGCAACCAATTGCTGGAACAGAATTTGATATTGAATGTGACACGTTATTACTTTCAGTAGGTCTTATTCCTGAAAACGAATTGTCTAATGGCATTGATTTAGCAATGGCTCCATTAACTAATGGACCTGTAGTTGATCAAAGAAGACAAACAAGTTTACCAGGTTTCTATGCAGCAGGAAATGTTGTACATGTGCATGACTTAGTAGATTTTGTTTCTGACGAAGCAGAAATTGCAGGTAAATTTGCTGCACTAGAAGCTCAAGGAAAATTAGCTGACGAAACAAGAGAAGTGAAAATCTCTGCTATAGATGGTATTCGTACTTGTGTGCCACAAAAACTTTCTATGCCAAAAGCTGGCGAAGCAGCAAAACTTTTCATGAGAGTAGGAAATCCTGAACAAAAAGTTAAATTAGTAGTGAAGAGTGGAGACAATGTATTAGCTAGCAAGATGATGATGGTTGCTAAACCAAGTGAAATGATTACTGTTGAAATTCCTGCTGATAAAGTAGAATTGATGGGTAGCGAAATTACAGTTGGTTTAGAGAGATAAGGAGCAAGATATGGAAACACGTGTAATGAATTGTATAATGTGCCCAATGGGCTGTGAAATGCAAGTGACTATTGAAGCTGGTAAGGTAACTGGCGTTACAGGAAATACTTGCCCAAGAGGCTTAAAATACGCAGAAGATGAAATTACTGCACCAAAAAGAATGCTTACAACAACAGTGAAAATTGAAGGTGGTATATTGCCTTTGATTCCTGTAGTTTCTAGCGCAGCATTGCCGAAAGACAAAGTACTTGCTTGCGCAGAAGCGTTACGCAATGTGACACTAAAAGCGCCTGTTAAAGAAGGCGATGTGGTAGTAGCAAATATCTTAGGCTTGAATGTGGATATTGTTGCTAGTAGAGATATGGAATAAAAACAAAATAGCAAACTAAAATACCTCTAAAAGACTCATCTTTTAGAGGTATTTATTTTTAAATAATTGTATTTTTTTAAACTCAAGAAAAAACAACAATTTACAAAAAAACAGCATATTTGCAATTTTCTGAAAACAATAGTGAATATTTACACAAATAGCATTTATTGATATAATGTGAATATGTATAGTTATGTTTAAAAATTAACTAATTGAGGAGCGAAATCATGAAATCCAACTTACACAAAAACGTAAAAAAAGCAATTTTATTAGGACTTGCAGTATCTACATTAGGGTACGGTATTGGAGTTGAAGCGGCAACAGCAGTTACGCCAGTAGGCGGTGGAAGTTATACTTTGTCAGGTGATCAGTATGTTTCAGCGACCACTACAAATAATATAACGTTTTCCGTTACAGGAACTATGAATGCTAGTGGCGCAGGTATTAATATTGTTGATGTTCGTGGTACAGGCACAGAGCCTTTTAATAGTGGGATAACGGCTAATGTTTCTAATCTTACTGGTACGGTTAATTCTGCAGGATCTGCTAGTGACGTTCGTGCGGTTTATGCTATTAATAATAGCATAGTTAATTTATCAGGAAACAATAGTTTTACAGTACTTGGTGGCGATGGTATGACTGCATCTAGTGGTGGTACTATTAATATTACAGGTGGAACAACTACAATTAATAGCACAACAACCACTGCTGGAGCTTGGCGTCATGGTATAGAAAATCAAGCTAATATAAATGTTTATACTGGAGCGACATTAACGCTTTCTTATCAAAGAACAAGTGCACTTGTTGCTAATGAGGGTGTTTGAACCGATACAAACGCTGCTTCTCGCTCTGTTGTAAATGGCACTGTGAATATGAACATTTTAAGTGCTAGTGCTAAAGGGTTAAATCAATCCGCTGCAGGGGCAATTTTCACCGTTGGTTCAACTGGGATTGTAAATGTTATAGGTTTAGCTAATAATGCTACTGGTTATAGCATAGCAGGAACTCTTGTTGGAGCAAACGGCTCTTTGATGACTGCCAACTTAACTAGAGGTGGTATTGGTATTGATATGCTTGATACCAGCTCAGCAAGTACTACAGGTAATATTAAAATCGATGTTGACAATTCTGCTGGTGGCTCAACTTCAGCTATTGGTATTAGACTGGCGGATAATAAAAATCTTACGATTAATGGTACCGCAGGAAATTCTTATATAACAGTTACGGGCGATGGCGCAGAAGCTATTCAGGTTGCAAGCGGAGCAACTTTAGATATTTCTAACGTTAATATAAATGTTAATGGAGCCGCTGCTCATCGAGCTTTAAATGTTGCAGACAATGGTACGGTAATTATTCGTGGCGTTAATACTTGGGATACGACACAAGGTAGTTCTAATGCGTCAGAAACAATTCGCAATAATGGTACACTAACTTTAACTGAAGGAAGTACTTTGACATTAAAAGTGAATACAGATAGTGGTATTGAGGCTACAGGCAATGAAACAAAATCCATTAATAATTGGAATGGTACTTTAAATATAATTAAATCTGGCGCAGGTGCGGCTGGATATGCAACAGGACATACAACAGAAACTTCGGAAAACACATTTGGCGCAAACTCAGTAACTAATATAAATCTTTTAGCTGGTGCTACAGGTTCTGTTGGCTATAGCAATGCAAAAGCTTTAACCACAATGAATGGCGAAATGAATGTTACTAGTGATGGTAGCGGAGTAATAGGAATACGAGTAAGCGGTACTGGTGCAGATGCAAGTACTTTTAATGCAAATGCGGACACAAGCAAAACGAATGTTACGTTGAATAACGGTGGTACCGCTGTACTTATTAATGGTGATGCAGCTACCGCAAAATTTAAAAATTTAACTATCGATGCGACAGGTAGTACAGCACTAGGGCTTAGTTTGGTAACTGGCGCAACAGCAGAAGTGGAGAATATAGACGTTAAAACAAATGTAACTGTAGCAGGTGGTAACGGTAGAGGCATTAGCGTAGCGACAGGTTCTACCCTTAAGTTGTCTGGCACAAATAAGGTAGATACCACTGCAGGCTTAGGTTCTATAACCGAGGCTATGTATGTTGGTGGCGAAAACACAGTTTTTGATCTTTTGGCAGGGGCTAAATTAACTCTTACTTCAGGCATAGATACAGGCTTAGAAGTTTTAGATAAAGGTACTGCAAATATTAACGGTAAATTAATTGTTAATAAAAATGCGACTGGTAGTAGCCAAAACATTGGTGTTTGGGTTAGAGATGCGACGCTTAATTTAAATCCAGGTTCAGCTACTGAAATTAATGTAGGGGCAGGAACTTCTACTGCAACAGGTTTATTAATATCACACGCAAGTACTCCTTCTCAAAATAGTATAGCAAATATAACTGATGACATTACTATTACTAGTAATGGTACTAATACTACAGGTATTCATGTTGATGGAATTCCAACTGGTTTCACAAGCACTTTGCGTGCAGATAAAACAACAACAATTACATTAAATAACGGTGGCTTAGGCGCATATGTTAATGGTGAAAATGCAGAAGGGTACTTTAGTGAATTAACTATTAATGGAACTAATGCAGGAACTGCAAATAAAGGTCTTTATGTAAATGATAAAGCACAAGGTGGCGTTGGTGAATTAGAAGTAAGAATCGCTAATGGCCGTGGTGTACATGTAAATAATGAAGCAGATCTTTGGATTGCTGATGACGCCCTTATTATTACTGGTAATGATGGTTTAGGTGGAACAGATGGCGTTGTTGTTGAAAAGAATAGTAATTTCCATGCACAAAATAAATTAACCGCACAAGGTGGCGGCGATGCAGTAATTGAAGGTTGGACTGGTTCCACTCTTAATTTTGATGGAGAGACTACTGTTATTGCACAGTCAATGACAACAAAAGCAGCTATTATTAATTCTGGCGCAGAAATGAACTTTAATAACAATTTACAAGTCCAATTAGATGGCGACAACATAGTAGGTTTAGCGGCATCTATTGGGTATTTTGACGATGCAACTAATGACACAATAACATATGTATCAGACGATTTGACTATCGTAAGTAATGGCGTAAATAACGTAGGTATCCAAGCAGGTGTGCTTGGAGGAGCTGCAACTAATAACGCTATCCTTGTAGATGGGGATGTTATCCTTGATATGGGTGATGGCGACGGCGTTAAAGCTTATAACGATAGTACAATCAACTTAAATAAAAAAGTAAGAATTGCTACAAACGACGGCATTGCAGTAGCAGTAGGTGGCGATACAGCAACAGCATTAGTAAATATCAACCAAACTGGTGGAAATACAGTCCAAATCGAAGGTGACCTTATTGGTGAAGGAACAATGGCAGATAGTGAAATGAACATCACAATGGATGATTCAAACTCCTACCTCACTGGTAAAGCAACACGTTCCTTACACAAAATCAACCTAGATGTATTAGGTGGATCAGAGTGGAACGTAACTGGAGATAGTCAAGTAACAAAACTTTCAAACGAAGGTATTGTAAACATGATGTACAATCCAAGTTACCAAACAATTACAGCAAAAGAACTTGCAGGCGCAGGCGGCGATTTCAAAATGAAAACAGATTTACAAAAATCTTGGGACGCAGCAAACGTATATGTACCAGAAACAGATAGAATAATTATTGAAACAGCAAGTAGCGGAGATCACACTATTATTGTAGAAGATGCAAGTGTAGGCAGAGGAACTGCAGCAGCAGGTTATCTTTTATTAGTAGAAGATAGAAGCGGCGGCACAGCAACCTTCAAAGGTAGTATGATCGAAACAGGCGGTATTTGGAAATACAACACAATTATTACAGATGAAAACCCAGATACAGCACTTGCAACAATCAATACAGGCGGAATCTATGGTACAGAAGTACTTGGACATCCAGATAGTTATGCAGGAGTACCAACAAGCAGTCACAACTGGTACTTAGCAGGATTTGATAGAACAAACTTCATATCAGGTAATGCGAAAGCAAACATGGGTATGGCAGAAAGCTTATACGGAAGCTTAAGAGCAGGTTTCTTAAGTGATGATACACTCTTAAAACGCTTAGGCGAGATGCGTCACATGGATAACGAATACAGTGGTGGCGTATGGGCAAGAGTGAGAGGAATGAGAAATGACATGGACGGTGAAGAAATCACTGGCATGAAAACAACTTTATTCCAAGCAGGCTTAGATAAATTCTACCAATATGAAAATAAACGAGTAATTCGTGGTTTCGCAGTAGATTATGCACGTAATACTTTTGACAATGCAAGTACAACAGAAGGTGGTAAAGGTGCACAAACAGAAACAGAAACAAAGAGCAATAGCATAGGCTTAAGCTTATATAGCACTACATTAAGAGATAGTGGACACTACCTTGATTTAGTAGCAAAAGTAGGTAGAATTAATACAAGTATGGATTACACTGGTGCAAAATCAGAAAGTAATGATACAACAAACTGGACGTATGCGGCATCTGTAGAATATGGCCGCAAAAACAAAAATGAAAAAACAGGCTGGTATGTAGAACCACAAGCACAACTTTCCTATGGTTTCACAAAAGGAATGGACTACACAACTGAATACGGAATCAACGTAAAAACAGATAACGTACAAAGTTTAGTAGGTAGAGCAGGTTTCTTGTTAGGTAAAGAATTCGACCAAGATAACATTAGCAAACGTAGCAATTACTACTTAAAAGCATTTGTATTAAAAGAATTCTTAGGTAAATCGGACATCAGCATGACAGATAACATGGGAGATTCCATGGGAACTAGTCAAGATATGAGCTCAACTTGGGGAATTGTAGGCTTAGGCGCAACAATGAATCTAAATGAAAGAACACACCTCTATGTAGATGTAGAAAAAAGCTTTGGTGGCGGCGGTATGAAAACTAAATGGGCTGCACAAGCAGGTTTACGCTTTGCATTTGGTGGACCTAAAAAAGTAGCGCCACTTGCACCGATTGCAACAGCACCAGTAGTAGCACCACACGAAGCATTCTTAGATACAATTTATTTTGACTTTGATATTGACACTCCAAGAGCAGATCAACAAGGAAAAATTGCTGAATTTGCAAAAGTAGCGCAAGAAAATCCAGATAGAACTTATGCATTAGTAGGACATACGGATGCAATAGGAACAGATGAATACAATATGGACCTTTCAAAACGCAGAGTAGATAATGTAAAAGCAATTGCGCAAGCAAAAGGTGTTCCTGCAGAACAAATGGAAGAAACATACCAAGGTAAAGCAGAGCCAGCTGATACAGATTCAACAGCAGAAGGCAGAGCAAATAACCGTCGTGTAAATATTTTTGAATATACTAACTAATAATTAATAAAGCACCTTGAGTATGACTCAGGGTGCTTTATGTGCAATAAAAAATTAACTTTTGAGGAGACTATTTATGAGAAAAAGTTTGCAAAACAACTTAAAAAAAGCAATTTTATTAGGACTCGCAGTATCCACGTTAGGGTATAGCGCAGGGGCAGAAGCAAGTTTAATTATGTCTGCAGGCGGAAGTTATACCGGCAATCAAAATAATGGGGGTTCAGGAAATGCAGTAACAGCAGACTATACTGGTTCTGCAACACTAAGTTCAAGTACGGTGACTGCTACAGGATCGGGCGCACAAGGTATATATGCTGGTGCCAATGCAAAACTAACTTTAACAAATGTAAATATTAATGCATCTTCCACAAGTGGTGCAGGGCGTGCATTGTCGGCAGCAGTAGGAAGTTATGTTGTTATTGACGGTACTAATACTTGGGATTCCACGGGGCATTCTGGAACAGGCGCTGCAAGCGAGACGATTAGGACAGATGGAACTCTTGAAACTTTGGCAGGAAGCTCTTTAACCTTAAAGGTAAATAATGATAATGGCGTTGAAGCAATTAACTCTAATGTAACAATTAGAGGTATCTTTAATATTGAAAAAACAGGCGCAACGACTTATGGCGGAGTAGGTTATACAACAAATGGTATAAATACTTTTACGAGCGAATCTAATACTACTATCAAGCTAGGATCAGCAGTTTCTGGTACCTATGATGCTATTGGTTACAATACAAGCAATGGTACGACTACAATAGATGGCAAAATGAATATAACGTTAGATTGTGTAGGAAAAGGAATGAATGTCACTGGCGGCACGGTAAATTCTACTGGTACAAATAGTGATGTTAAAATTACACTTGGTGCTGCAAATAGCATTGGTGTTCACACTAGTGGTGGTAGCACGACAGCAACTTTTAAATCTTTAAATATTACTGGTGCAGGAGATGATATAGTAGGTGTAAATATAGATGGTGGAAGTACACAAACAATTACTGGTGGCTCCATAACTTTAATTGGTTCAGCTGCACATGCCATTGATGTAGTGAATGGTACTCTTAACATGTCTAACTTTACTATGAATTCAACTAACGTAACTAATGGTAACGATGTTAGAGGCATCACATTAACTAGTGGTACTGCTAATTTATCTGGCACCAATAATATTAACGTTAACGGCGGTGATGGTGCTCGTATAGAAGATGGTACTAATTTCAACATTACTGGAACTACTAATATTGTCAGTGTAAATACATTTACATATACAGCTGATAAACAATTTAGTGGTATTGAAAATAACGGCAAGCTTAACATAGGAAATTCTACAACTGCTGGCATATTAAACATTAGCTATGGTCGTCAAGTAGGCTCGTATGTCAATGATGCCGCAATTATTGAGTATGGAAACGGTAAAACTACAGTAGCAAATAATTCTGAATTAAAAATTTCTTTAACTAGTGCCAATGTAATGGGATATAATCAAATAGCAACAACATCCGACCTTGAAATCGGAGATAATGCAAAAGTTACAATAACTGGTAGCGACGCTGGAGTTACTGGCATGAAGATATTAGGTAAAGTAGCATCTTCAACTAGCTCAAAGACTGACATTGCTCTAAGTGGTGGTGGTACTGGTTTATATGTAACAGGTGCAGGTTCAAATGCTAACTTAAACAATGTAAAAATTAATGTATCAGGTGCAAACCCTTTATATGGTATTGATATGCGAGACAATAGTAATCTCACTATCCAAAACTTAGATCTTAAAGCTTCTGTAGCTACTGCTACTACTGGTAGAGGCGTTAGCGTTATTGGAGGATCTAAACTAAAATTATCTGGGACTAATGTAATTGATACGACAGGTGGTATAGGTGATGTATCCGAAGCTATGTATGTTAGTGATTTAGGAACAACTTTTGATGTGACATCTGGTTCATTAACGCTTAAATCTAGTAAAGATTGCGGTATTGAATTAGTGCAGCAAGCTGTTGCAAATATCAATGGTAAATTCATAGCAGAAAAAAGTGGGAATAGCTCTAATGGTGGCGGAAGCACCATTGCGGTGCATGTAGCAAATGCTACTATGAACTTTAATGCCGGCTCTGCTCCGGAAATAAAATTAGGTGCAGGGGCAACAGGTGTTACAGCGCTTAACATTATAGGTACAACTGTAGCAGATGCTTCAGTGAATACAGTGGAAGATTTAAAAATTGAAAGTTTAGCAGCAAATTCCTTCGGAATTAAAAATACTAGTACTGATACAAAAAATAGTACTTACAATGCGCCTAATGGTAAAACAACTATTAACATGCAAGCTGGCGGTACAGGTATTGATAATAATGGTGCTAAAGCAACTGCTACCATGAAGGACCTAGCAATCAACGGTTCAGGTGCAGCAACTACAGGTATAGATGCAAAAGCAGGTTCTACTCTTGAAGTAACTAATGGCGCAGATATTAAATTAGTAGCAGGCGGCACAGGTGCATCAGTAGGTGGTGCAGGAACAACAGCTGATTTTAAACGTTTAGGATTTGTAGCAGAAAGCGTAGCAGCAACTGGTCTTAGTGTTACAGATGCAGCATATGTAAAAGCAATCGATTCAGAATTTACGCTATCAGCAGGTGGTACTGGTATAAGCATGGCTAATGCAAATAGCTTAGCAGAACTTAATCACATAGTATTTAACTCTACTAATATAACAGCGATAGGTGCTGATATCTCTGATGAAGCACAGCTTGTAGTAGATGGAAGTGCGCAATTTACAATAGCAAAAGGTGGAACAGGTATTCATGCTTGGAATGGCGGTCTTGTAAATATTGCTAATGTAAATATTACAGGAACTTCTACAGTAGATACAACAACAGGTATTTTAGCAGATACTAGCTCAAAAGTTGGTTTAGGCGAAGTGGAGATTAATTTAGGAAAAGGTCGCGGTATTCATGTAAATAATGATGCAGAGTTGTGGATAGAAGATATTGCTATCATTACAACTGCTAATGATGGCGATGCAAATTCTAACGCAATTGTTGCAGAAAATGGAAGTACATTCAAAGCAGAAAATTCACTGTCTGCAACAGCAGGCGGTACGTCAGTAATCGAAGGTTACACAGGAGCAACACTTGATTTTGAAGGACTTACTTTGGTAAAAACTCTTTCAAATACAAGAGAAGCAGCAGTTCTTAGTGCTGGTGCAACAATGAACTTTAAAGAAAACTTACATGTTGACTTAGATGGAGATAATATAGTAGGTATAGCGGCATCAGTTGGCTACAATGATGATGCTACTACCGCTACAAAAATAAACATTGAAAAACAACTTAGCATTGTAAGCCCAACTGGCGAAAACACTGGTATTCAAGCAGGTGAACTCGGTGAAACTTCAGCACATAACGATATCACAGTACAAGGCGATGTTATCCTTGATATGGGAGACGGTCATGGTGTAGCAGCTATAAACGATAGTACAATCAAATTGTTGAAAAATGTAGCAATTAAAACAAATAATAAAGTTGCAGTAGCAGTTGGTGGCGATACAGCAGATGCCTTAGTTGAAATCAACCAAGCTGGTGGCAATACAGTACAAATCGAAGGTGACTTAATCGGTGAAGGCTCAAAAGCAGGTAGTGAAATGAATATCAAAATGGATGATTCAAACTCCTACCTCACTGGTAAAGCAACACGTTCCTTACAAAAAATCAACCTAGATGTATTAGGTGGATCAGAGTGGAACGTAACTGGAGATAGTCAAGTAACAAAACTTTCTAACGAAGGTATTGTAAACATGATGTACAATGCTGACTATCAAACAATTACAACCAAAGAACTTGCAGGCGCAGGCGGCGAATTCCGCATGAAAACAGATTTGCAAAAATCTTGGGACGCAGCAAACGTATATGTGCCAGAAACAGATAGATTGATAATTGAAGAATCAAGTAGCGGAGATCATGTAATAGTAGTAGAAGATGCAAGCCTTGGCAATGGAAATCCAGCAGCAGGTTATCTCTTATTAGTAGAAGATAGAAGCGGCGGAACAGCAACCTTTACAGGAAGCACTATTGAAACAGGTGGTATTTGGAAATACAACACAATTATTACAGATGAAAATCCAGATACAGCACTTGAAACAAGAATTCCAGGTGGCATTTATGGAACAGAAGTATTAGGTCACCCAGATGAATACGCAGGAGTACCAGCAAGCAGTCATAATTGGTATTTAGCAGGATATGATAGAACAAACTTTGTATCAGGAAATGCAAAAGCAAACTTAGGTATGGCAGAAAGCTTATATGGAAGCTTAAGAGCAGGTTTCTTAAGTGATGATACACTCTTAAAACGCTTAGGCGAAATGCGTCATATTAACACAGAAAAATATGAAGGCGGAGTATGGGCAAGAGTAAAAGGTATTAAAAATGACATGGACGGTGAAGAAATCACTGGCATGAAAACAACTTTACTCCAAGTAGGCTACGACAAAGGGTTTGAGTATGAAAACAAAAAAGTAGTACGTGGTTTAGCAGTAGATTATGCACGTAATACATTTGATAATGCAAGCACTACAGAAGGAAACAAAGGGTTAGAAACATCTACAGATACAAAGAGCAATAGCCTAGGTTTAAGTTTATATAGCACAACATTAAGAGATAGTGGACACTACCTTGATTTAGTAGCAAAAGTAGGCAGAATCAGTACAAGTATGGATTATGTAGGAGCAAAACCAGAAAGTAATGATGTTAAAAACTGGACGTATGCAGCATCTGTAGAATATGGACGCAAAAACAAAAATGAAAAAACAGGTTGGTATGTAGAACCACAAGTACAACTTGCATATGGCTTCACTAAAGGTATGGACTACACAACTCAGTACGGAATCAACGTGAAAACAGATAGCGTACAAAGTTTGGTAGGTAGAACAGGCTTTGTAATTGGCAAAGAGTCCTTTGACTTAGAAAAAGGAACAGCATCTAATTACTACTTAAAAGCATTTGTATTAAGAGAATTCCTAGGAAAAGCAGATATTAGCATGACAGATAATTTTGGAGATTCTATTGAATCTAATCAAGATATGAGTTCAACTTGGGGAGTTATTGGTTTAGGAACAACAATGAACCTAAATGAAAAAACTCATCTTTATGCAGATGTAGAAAAAAGCTTTGGCGGCGGTAGCATGAAAACAAAATGGGCTGTTAATGTTGGAATGAAGTGGTCCTTCTAATTAACAAAGGCTAGACTAACAAAATAAACCACCTTGGGTATATCCCAGGGTGGTTTTTGTGGTTTAAAAATACACAAAAAAGAAGCGCTTAATAGTAATATATACTATTTACAAAGCAGATTTTTTATGGTAATATCTATAATATAGAAAATACTTTATGAAGGAGATGTAATAATGAAAAAAGCAAAGAAAAAAAGTTTGTTATTAGCGGTTGCTCTTATGAGTAGCATGACTAATTTTGCTTTTGCCGAGGAAGCTGAAGGGGAAATTCCAGAGTATCAATTAGGACAAATTATAGTAACAGCTACACGTAGTGAAAGCAAAAAAGTAGATACGCCAGCGAATGTGTCTGTTGTGGATGCAGAAAAAATAGAAAGTCGTGGTTATAAAACCGTAGCAGAAGCATTAGAAGATGTGCCTGGTGCAAGAGTCTCTACTGTTGGCGTAGCAGCAATGGAACGCGTAGTTCATCTTAATGGTGACGAACGCGTACTTATATTGGTAGACGGAAAACGCGTGAATACTAATATGGGTACAATGACCGGTGCTGCAACTTTTGATATGAATACTTTGCCTCCTATGGAAATGATCGATCGCATTGAAGTTGTAAAAGGCGCTGGCGGTGCTTTATATGGCGCAGATGCAGTAGGCGGTGTTGTTAATATTATTACTAAAAAAATCGATAGCGGAGCAGGTAGCGTTAAAGTAGGTTTCGGTTCTTGGGGAGCTAGAGAATATGGTGTGAGTTATGGCGGTCGCAAAGATAAGACTAGCATAATGATAGCTGCAGATAGACAACAACAAAATGCTTATAAATACAAAGATCATAAATCTGGGGACGTAAAAAAATGGCCTTCTGAAACAAATTACTCTCAAGAAAAAGTATCTTTAAGAGTTAGCCAAGAGTTAAGCGAAGATACGAGCCTTAGTGTTGGTTACGACTATAGTAAATTAGATGGTAATCAACCAGGTTCAGTAACATCTGCATATCCAGCAGCAATGGATAAACTAACAAATAACATTACGGCTCGTTATGATTGGGGTTTAGCAGGTGTTGATAAAGGTTATGTACAAATTTATCGCAACTATTATAGTTATTATAATGGTGGACAAATGAAAGAAACTGATATTGGTATTGATGTTCAAAACGAATCAACTCTTAGCGATAAACATAAATTAGTTTACGGTGCGTCTTGGTACAATGGAAAAGGCGAAAATGAACTATCCTATAATGGAAGCAAAACGATAAAAAATACAGCAATATTTGTTCAAGATCAATGGAAACTAGATGATTCTTGGCAAGTTAACGCAGGACTTCGTTATGATAAACATAATAAAGCAGGCGGTAAAACTACTGGTAGTATAGCTGTTAATAAGAAGTTTAATGAAACAAGTAACGCATATTTATCTTGGGGTCAAGTATTTAAAGCTCCAACTATTGATGATCTTTATTATTATCAAGACATGGGTTCTTGGGGAAAATGGGTTGGTGACGAAAACTTAAAACCTGAAAAAGGCGATGTATGGTCAATAGGTTACAATACGAATACTTCACCTAGCACACAAGTTAGTATTAGTGGTTTCTATTCACGTCTTAATGATGCTATAGATTGGTATACAAGCGATTTCTTTAATTACACAGCAACTAATATTAATCGTCAGCGAAAACATGGTATAGAGCTTTCTGCTACCCATAAATTAAATGACGTATTTGACTTAGAAGCATCTTATACATATTTAAATGTAGAAAATGATTTAGCTGGTGCAGGTTATGAAAAAGACAGAAAAATCGCGCCAAACATTTACAGAGCAGGCATACGTTTCCATGATGATAGATGGAATGTAAGTTTATTTGCTCGCGGTGGAACTGGTGCAGATACTACAGCAACAACAAGCTGGGGTTCCACTACTCAAAACTATCTAAGTTCTAAATATATTACAATGGATATAGCCGCTAAATATAAAGTAACAAAAGATTTAAATGCATATATTAATATTTATAACCTTAATAATGCAGCTTATGTACAAATGGCTGGTGCAGTAAATGGAGTATATAGTAATCCAAT
Organism: uncultured Negativicutes bacterium; assembly: GCA_947074185.1. Classification (GTDB taxonomy): domain Bacteria; phylum Bacillota; class Negativicutes; order Acidaminococcales; family Acidaminococcaceae; genus CAMTOO01. The sequence goes on along the minus strand of CAMTOO010000033.1, from coordinate 301 downwards.
GGCTGCACGTAGAATTATCGGTGGTTTAGAATATAAATTCTAAACTTTCTTCTATAGTAGTATATAGAGAAATATAAAAATCCCGAATGATATTATGTCATTTGGGATTTTTTTATATTTTTTAGTGGATGAAAACCGCTATTTCATGGGGTTCCTGAAAATGTTTTCAAAAAGTGTAAAGATTTTTACAAAAAAGTGTTGACATCTTTTTGAAAGGGTGTTATTATATGAAAGTCGTCAACACGACACAAGCAGAACCTTGAAAACTGAATAACAAACCAAATGAATGTGCGGGACAGTC
>CAMTOO010000032.1 GCA_947074185.1 uncultured Negativicutes bacterium | reverse complement strand
ATAGACCACTAATTGCTCCGCCTTTGCCGACTGCAACCCAAACTTCTAAAGCAACAATCGTAGATATACCTTTTTGAAAAGCCTCTACTTGTAATACTTTTAATTTATCTTGATATTTATCAAGTTTCTTGTTGTAATCTTCTTTAGAGATTTCTTGAGCAGGATTATACTCGCTCAAAACATCATATTTTTTATTATCTGCTGAAAGTCCTGTAGAAGTTCCTTTAGCTATTTTCTTAATTTTAAATTTTTCGATTTGTTCTTTTAATTCTGCAATGATATTTTTATATACTTCCATCTTTGCATAATGAAGATCATCGCCAGAAATCACATGCCAAGGCGCAGCGACAGTATCTGTTGCTTTAAGCATATCATCATAGCGTTTTAAAAAGCCATCGTGATCTTTTTCTTCTGAATAAATATTGGAGATTTCACGCCAAGCTTTACCTATTGCTTTAGCTGCTTTTTCTCTATTTATCTTTTGTTGTTCCTCGGAAATATGAATAAAATATTTCAAAAGAACATAATTACCGTCTACTAATTGTTTTTCAAAAGCGTTGATACGGTCATAGGAAATAGATTTCATTTTGTTAGTTCTACCGAAGATTTCACCTTCGTTTTTAATGTAGTACCAACTGTTTCTGTAAACAGAAATCCCTCCTGGGATTGGTAACTGTTTCCAATAACTAGTGAAAAAAGGTTGTAGACGCTCATCCTTAGTTAGTTTTGTTGAAGAATGTACGGAAAATCCACGTGCATCCATTTGCTGCATCATCTCGTTGAGGATATCGCCACGTCTAGAGTGTCTCCAGCCTTCAAATACGATAATAACAGGCAAACCAATTTCACGCGCCTCACGTTGAATTTGCCCTAACTCTAAGCCAATGCTTTCCATTTGCTTTTTATAATCTTCTTTACTAAGTTTAAGCGTCAAATCTACCTTTTTTAACATTAGAAATTCTCCTTACCAAACGATTTTAATGCTACTGGCTTCCCTAAAATTTCGCTCATTACAAATCCGCGAGCAAGTTCATTTACAGGGAGGTTAGCATGATTTCTTGTTTCTCTAATAGCCCCTTTTATAGCGTCGTTTCCATGACGATGTTCTTCAGCGATTTTTGAATCATTGCCTTCAAAGGCACAATGAGGATTGTAAATCTCATCTTCTTCAAAAACACCAGAAGTATTTTCTACTTCTTCTCTGAAAGTCCTATAGACTTTTTCTGCTTCAGTTTCCTCATCTTCATAGTACTCTAAACGTCTATAACGAGCTTCATAACCTTTGTTTTGTGATCCTTCGTCTATATGCTCACCCTTCATAACGCGGCGCAAGAACTCCCTTGGATCAACTACAACTGGTTTACCATCATCTGAACCTACAAAAATATCAGGTATCTTAAAATCGCTGGTGTTGGTTTGTTGTTTGTTTTGATTTTTAGCTCCAGCTGCTTCATTTGCTTTGCGTATTAAAAATAACGCAAGGGGAATTACAGTAGATGCTACCATAAATATGAACACAAAGCTGAATATGGTCATTATCGTTGTTTCAGACAACTTACAACACCTCTCTTTCTAGAATTTTTAACAAAAATTATTTATCTTCTGGAGTGATTTCTGCTTTAAAAGAACCTGGGTCAGAAATAGCTTTACGCATTGAAGTATCTGCATTAATGTTTTCCATGCGATAGTAGTCCATAACGCCAAGACGTCCAGTTTCAAATGCATTTGCAATAGCTGCTGGAATTTTAGCTTCTGCTTCAACTACTTTAGCTTTCATTTCTTGAGTATAAGCTTTCATTTCTTGTTCTTTTGCTACTGCCATTGCACGACGTTCTTCTGCGCGAGCTTGAGCAATACGTTTGTCAGCTTCTGCTTGGTCAGTCATAAGAGATGCACCAATATTACGGCCTACATCAACGTCAGCGATGTCGATGGATAAGATTTCAAATGCTGTACCAGCATCAAGACCTTTTTCAAGTACTGTACGAGAAATGAAGTCTGGATTTTCTAATACTTCTGTGTGATTACCAGCAGAACCTACATTAGTTACGATACCTTCACCAACACGAGCGATGATAGTTTCTTCACCAGCACCACCAACTAAACGATCAATATTAGCACGTACTGTAACACGCGCTTTTACTTTTAATTCAATACCATCTTTTGCTACTGCAGAAACGATAGGTGTAGTAATAACTTCAGGATTTACACTCATTTGAACAGCTTCAAGTACGTTACGACCTGCTAAGTCGATTGCACAAGAACGTTCAAAACTTAGTGGAATTTCTGCTCTGTGAGCTGCGATAAGAGAATCGATAACTCTATCTACGTTACCACCTGCAAGATAATGTGCTTCTAATTGATTTACATTAACATCTAAACCTGCTTTATTAGCTTTAATAAGCGGCATAACAATGTGAGATGCAGGTACACGACGCAAACGCATACCAACAAGGGTAAAGATACCTACATTAACACCCGCTGCAATTGCACTAATCCAAAGTCCAATAGGCACAAAGTTAAAAAACAATGCAATACCACCTATTGCTAAAATAAACATAAAACCACTACCAAAAAGTAAATCTAACATTTTAATCCTCCTTAACTACTTCTACGAAAATTTTAATTCCTTCTACCTTCACTATTTTAACCATAGTTCGTGGTTCGATAAAACCACCTTCTGTCAAAACATCTAGTCTGTGACCATCTAACATCATAATACCAGCTGGTCTAAGTGGTGTGATAGTTTCACCGCACTTACCTAAATGTTCCTGATAGCTTTTCAATAGTTTTTCTTCTTTCGGTCCATTTTTTTGTCGTTCCCACAAAACAAATGGGTTCCATTTGCTATTAGACGGTAAATACCAACCTAATAAAGCAACTATCGCAAACAAAAATAAATAAACTAGCAGAATACTTCCAATGGCAGCTATGCCACCACCCAAAGCAAAATATCCGGCAACAGTAAAACAAACTATACTTAAAACACCTGCGACACCAAAGCCTGGAATAATAAGTTCTAAGCCACAAAAAACAATGCCTGCAATGATTAATTTCATGACAAATTCCATTGTTCTACTCCTTTCTTACATACCTTTATATTATACTATATTTTCGTCATTTTTGCGACAAAAATCAGGGCTTTTTACACAAAAAAAATAACAGTATCAACAAGTGATACTGTTATTTAAATTTGTATTAACTCAATAACTCACGAACAATGCCATTGATACGTTTGCCATCTGCACGACCTTTTACTTCAGCCATAACGATTGGCATAATTTTACCCATTTCTTTAAGAGATGTTGCTCCTACAGTTGCAATAGCTTTTTTAATTACTTCTGTAAGTTCTTCATCACCCATCGCTTCAGGTAAATATTCTTGTAATATAGCAATTTCAGCTTTCGCTTGTTCTGCAAGTTCAGTACGGCCAGCTTTTTCGAATTCTTCGAAAGAGTCCATGCGCATTTTAACTTCTTTCATTAAAACTGCTAATACTTCGTCATCAGTTAATTCCTTTTTGTCATTAATTTCGACGTTTTTAATATTAGCACGTACCATCCGAATTACTGCAAGCTTCAACTTACCAGCTTCGCGGTCTTTCATTGCTTGCTTCATATCATCAGTTAATCTTTCTTTGATAGACATAAGCTCGCCTCCAATTATCTGGTTTTACGTTTTCTAGCTGCTTCGGATTTTTTCTTACGAGCAACACTAGGTTTTTCATAGTGTTCGCGTTTTCTTACTTCAGAAAGGATACCTGCTTTTTGAGTAGCTCTTTTGAATCTGCGTAAAGCGCTTTCTAAAGTTTCAGTTTTGCCAACTTTAATTTCTGTCATCTGATCTCCCTCCCTCCACACACTTAGGGAAGTGTATATAGGTTTTATACATACGTACAACCCTCTTCAAGAGATAGTTATACATAATATTCACTTGTAAATTATAACTTAAAGCCCCTTTACTGTCAAGGTACTTGAAGCAATATCTAATATTTTTTTCAAGCACTTACTACAGAGCCTTTTAACAAGGTGGCCAACCCAAATCTTTACCACCAATTAAATGGATATGTAAATGATCTACTGTTTGTCCGCCTTTTTCACCTGTGTTCATTACGATACGAAAGCCTTCTTCTTTAATGCCTAATTGAGTAGCAATTTCTTCTACTTTGCTAAGCATATGTGCTACAATTTCAGCTTCTGCAGTCATAACATTAGGTGTATGTTTTTTAGGAATAAGAAGTACATGTACCGGTGCAGCTGGTGCTACATCGTTAATCGCAATCATCTTATCATCTTCATAAACACGTGGAGATGGAATTTCACCTTCTACAATACGACAAAAAATACAATCGTTCATCTTTTTCACCTACTTTCGCTAAATATTTATGTTAATTAAACTATATCGCCAAAAAGTCCATCTTCATAGAGTTTAGTAACTTTAACGTTTACGATTTTTCCGGAAAGCTCCGCGTCTCCATTAGTCCAAACTCTGAGATAATTTTCACTTAAACCTTCCACCAAACCTGCTTCTACGCTTTGTTCTACTAGGACAGCTAATGTCTTACCTAGATTTGCTTCTAAGAAGTTTTTATGCATAGTTGCATCTAGCTCAGCTAGCTTGTTAGCGCGTTCTTGCTTAATGTTTTCCGGCACTTGATCTGGAAAATTTGCTGCCGGTGTACCTTGCCTAATGGAGTATGGGAAAATATGCATTTTAGCAAAACCACACTCTTTTGCAAAGTTATAAGTTTCTTCAAAATCTGCGTCAGTTTCACCAGGAAACCCTACAATGATATCTGTTGTAATAGAAATACCTGGTATTTTATTTTTAATTTTACTTAATAGTATTTTAAATTGTTCAGTAGAATATGGTCTGTGCATTGCTTTTAAAATTTTATCACAGCCACTTTGAAGTGGTAAATGTAGATGTGGGCAGAGTTTAGGATTGCTTGCCATCAACTCTAAAAGCTCATCTTCTACTTCTACAGATTCTAAAGAACCTAAACGTAAACGTTCTAAGCCCGTTACAGTAAGAGCCGCGTTTACAGCTTCGTATAAAGATTTGCCTTCACCACTTTCTTTACCATAACAACCTAGATGGATACCAATTAAAACTACTTCTTTATAGTTTGCCACAACAAGTTTTGCAACTTCTTCTTTAATGCTTTCTAAAGAACGTGAACGTAATGGACCACGAGCATAAGGGATGATGCAATAAGTACAGTACTGATTACAACCTTCTTGAATCTTTAGGTACGCACGAGTTTTCTCTGCATTATTTCCACCAGAAAGTTCTTCAAAAGTTGTATTAGCTTCTAGTTTGCGTACATTACTTAAAGTATCTACTTTTGTATCTAGTTGCGCTTGTTTAACTAAAGCTACAAGGCTACTACGATCTTGATTACCAACGATTAAATCTACGCCTTCTATAGCCCTAACTTCTTCTTCAGCAGTTTGAGGATAACAACCTGTAACCACTACTAAAGCTTCAGGATTTTTGCGTATAGCACGATTTATAGCTTGTCTTGATTTACGTTGTCCAGTATTAGTTACTACGCAAGTATTTATAACAAATACATCAGCTGTTTGATTAAAATCTACTAGTTCATAGCCTTCTGCTATAAACATATTTTCCATTGCTGCTGTATCTACTTGATTTACTTTACAACCTAATGTATGAAATGCAATTTTTTTCATGAAAAAATTTTTACGCCCCTATCTTCTTATAATCCTAAATCTCCAGTTTCATAGTAAATTGCTGCCATAGCAACAATACCAGCAGTTTCTGCTCTAAGAATTCTTCTGCCTAAACTTACTGCAGTTGCACCATTCGCTAGAGCAATCGCAACTTCTTTTTCTGAAATTCCGCCTTCTGGCCCGATGATAACACCCATTCTTTCGCTAGTAGGATTACCTTGTAATAACTGTTTTAAACTTACTTTGTTTTCGCTTTCATAAGCTAATATCTTTAAAACCTCTGGTTCCTTAGCAAGTGCGGTGTTTAAATCCATTACTTCGTGAACCTTAGGTATAATATCTCTTTTACTTTGCTTCGCTGCTGCTTCTGCAATTTTTTGCCAGCGTTCATTCTTTTTACCAGCTTTATCTTTTTCAAGCTTTACTACTGAATGTTCCATAGCAATGGGATAAATAGCTTCTACACCTAGTTCTACAGCTTTTTGGATAATAAAATCCATTTTTTCGCCTTTGGCTAAGCCTTGAAAAAGCACTATTTTCACTGCTGGTTCATGACTTTCTCTTAAGATTTCAATAGTCTTAACACCAACAGCATTTCCATTTAACTCTGTAATTTCCGCTACTGCGCTTACTCCATCGTCGGCAACAATTTGCACTTTATCGCCTTTTTTCATGCGCAAAACATCAATGATATGATGCGCATCCATACCAGTAATAGTCATATTTTCTTCATGTTTTTTAGGAATAAAGAATCTTTGCATGTTTACCTATCCTTTAGTCATTTGTAATGCAACCCAGCCACCACGTTCGAAAACTTTATCTACTTTCAAGCCAACTTCTTCAGCTTCTTTGATTACATCTTCTTTGCGGCTATCTATAATACCACTTGCTAAAAATACTCCATCAGCTTTTAATTTACCTGGAATATCTGGTAATAGCATGATGATAATATCTGCAATAATATTTGCAATAATAACATCTGCTTGACCTTCTGTACCGTGAAGCAAATCTCCTTCAGCAACTTCTATTTTATCTGCTAAATTATTTTGAATAATATTTTCTTTTGCTACTTTTACTGCAGTAGTATCTATATCTACAGCTTTAATGTTTTGAGCGCCTAGCTTTGCGGCCACGATCGCCAAAACACCACTTCCTGTACCAACATCAAATATTGTACTATCGCTTCTTACAACATCTTCTAGCGCTTCCATACATAATGTAGTTGTATGATGAGTACCAGTACCAAATGCCATGCCAGGATCAAGTTCGATTACCAAATCAGTTGCTACTGGTTGATATTCTTCCCAAGTAGGCTTAATTACTATATTTTTACCAATTCTCGTAACATGAAAATATTGTTTCCAGTTATTTGCCCAATCTTCTTCAGACACAGTGCGAAATAACATACTTCCAAAACGAAATGCGCCTATACGACTTTCAATATCAGTTAGTGCTTTCTCGATAAATTCAAGACGAGAAGACATTTTTTCATCGTCAGGATAATATGCTGTTATTGTTACCATTTCCGTATTCTCTTGTTCTGGAATATCTGTTATATCCCAAGTACGAGAATTACGCAAATCGTTAATACGTACAGGATCGTCAATCACTACCCCATTACGTGCACCTGCTTCAGCAAATACATCTGCAACTGCCTCAACTGCTTCATGATTAACTTTTATGCTAACTTCTATCCAACGATCCAATGTAATCTCTCCTTTATTTTTAGATATAATATTATACCACAGTTAGCTTTTACTTGCTATGTATATATAGAAAAACTGCACCTCTAAATGCTATTTTTCTCTAACATTTGGGGTGCAGTTCAATTTTGCACAAAATCAAAGTGCGTTATGTTATTTTTTATCTGCTTTCAAAATTGCATTTAGCATTACGCTTGCGCCTAAAGTACAATCTTCTACGCTAGTCCATTCTTCCTCACAATGAGATAACCCACCTTTTGATGGTACGAAAATCATTGTTGTTGGTAATAGATAAGAAATTATTTGCGCATCATGCCCTGCTCCAGAATGAATAAACTGGTACTTTGTATCTAGTTCTTTTGCTGCTTCTTCTACACAAGCAACTAATTTTTCATCCCAATATACAGTTTCTCTTCTCCAACAATCAACCACTTTGCATTTGCAACCTGCCCATTTTTTATCTGCTAAAGCATGTACGATTTTTTCAACATGCTCTAACACTTCTCCATCGCTATAACGAACTTCTATGCTAAAGTCTGCAAAATTCGGTACACAGTTATGAACGCAAGGTTTGCAAGTTATTTCTCCTGTAGTATATACAAGGTCTTTATAACCTAACTTATCTATCTCTTCATGTAAATAACAAATAGCTTGTGCTGCCGCATATAAAGCGTCTTTTCTATGATTCATAGGAAATGTTCCTGCATGAACAGTTTGCCCTTCAAAGCTAACTCGTAAACTGCGCATACCAAACACACAATTTACTACGCCGATATTATTGCCGGCAGTTTCTAAAATAGGACCTTGTTCGATATGCATTTCAAACATGTATTTAGCATTATCTCTAGTTAAACGATTTTCTCTTTTACCATAAAATCCTGAGTCTTTCAAGGCCTGTTCAAATGTTAAACTTGGGTGGAATAAGCTTTCGGCTTTCATTATATCATCATGTTGATAAATCGCTTGTAAATCCTTAGGTAGATACTCATAGCTAATAGTTGCAGAACTACCAAGAGTTGGTTTGAAACAAGTACCTTCTTCATTAGTCCAAATTATAGCTGTCAAAGGATGCTCATGAGGTATGTTTTCTGCTACAACAGTTTCTAGTACTTCCATTGCTGCCATAACACCTAATACGCCATCGTAATTACCACCATTTGGAACAGAATCTGTATGAGATCCCATAACTATTCTTTTAGCTTCTGGATTGCTACCTGCTAAAGTTGCATAGATATTCCCCATATCGTCATATTCAATCTTTGCGCCTATTGTTTCCATACACTTAACAAATTCTCTGCGTGCAGCAATATCAGCGTCTAACAAAGCATGACGCGTAATGCCGCCATTACCTGTTGCGCCAAACTGACTAAAAGTTTTTATTTTAGTTTCCATACGTTTTGGATCACATAAGTACATAGTTACCACCCTTATTTAAAAACTCTGAGCCAAAAGGCTCAGAGTTTTTTTATTTTAGAAGCTTAATCTTAATCCTGTATTAATTTGCCATTTAGTTGTTATGTAACCGCCAAATGTTTTTTCTAGATCTAGGTAGAAATTGTTTTTCTTACCTAGTTGCCAATTAGTACCAAAACCTACTGCCCACCAACCATCGCTATAATCATGGCTTTCAGAATAAGTATCACCATAAATGTCTCTTAAGAATACACTATTATTTCCTTTAAACTCACGATTGTAGAAAGCTTTTGCATAAACATCACCAGCAGAACCTTTATGCTTGATAATTTTACCAACCATTAAACCTGTTCTACCTACTAAAGATTTTACTGCATCATTTTCAACATATGTTCCTTGATTAGATACATAATCATTTGCACCAATATGACCATACGTTAATTGTGCTTGTGGTTCATAGTACCAACCACCTTGATCGATTTTTCTACCATATTCAATAGAAATATTATTAAAACTATTACTACTATCTGCCGATTCATCTAAATAAAGATAATTATCACCTTTGTAATTGAATGATTTATCCATTTTTCCAACTTTACCTACTAAATCTAAGTAATGACCTTTTTCACCATACCATGTTGCATATAAACTAACAGCTCTATTTGTTGTTTCACCATTAGTGTCTTCATCGTATACTTGATCACCTTTAGTTTCATGGAAAGCTAAGCCAATATAAACTTTATCAGTACCTGCTTTATTTTCAAATTTTCTATCATAACCAACTTGGAACATTGAATATTTATTAGACTCTAAACCAAGATTTGAAATAGTCTCATTACCTTTTTTATAACGCACCCAAACGCCATCTGTTTCATCATTTCTACGCATTTCACCTAAACGTTGATTTAAAGTATCAAGTTCGCGCCAATATGTGAGATACCTTACTGCGCTACTTTGAATATTTGGTTTCGCACTTGGAAGCACTTCATTTGTTTTTTCTGTTGCTACTAAGTACCAACTTTTTTTAGTCCATAAATGACCTGGTGTTGTACAAGGAGGATTATTTCCCAAGTTGCCACCGCAACCAGGAGGACACACATCTGTAGTCACTCCATCATAACCTTCTACCGGATCTATAGTTGTAGAAACTGGATCTACATCTGTAATAACTGGAGTATATCTAAAGATACCACCTTTGCGTAAATCACCACCTGTAAAAGTTGCAAGATTATTGTAATCTTTATCTTTAAAATAACGGTCTTCAATCAAGAGTAAGTACCCTTCTGCTGCAATATTATTCATCAAACTAGCATCATTAATATTGATTACATGAGTACCAGAACTTTGATCCATGATTTCGATTCTATCACTTAATACATTAACATTTCCATCTTGTACTTTTCTATTATCATAACTTGATTGTAAATCAGTAGTCATCATAATTTCGCCGTCATTACCACTTAAAGTATAGGTACGATATTTTTCATAATTACCAGCGCCAGTATGATTCATATTTAAAATACCGCCATTATTAAAAGCGATACTTTGTGTAAAACTATCATCTGTCATATTCCAACGTGCTGTATCTGCTAAAGTTACATCTAAATTACCAGTATAAGTTGGTTTTTCCGCTTTACCAGTCCAGATACTTTTATTACTAAAATCAAGAATCAAGTCACCTTCATTAATAATAATTGCATCACCGGTTAAGAAGGAGTTGTTGTTATCAAACTTAATAGCTGTATATTGAGTATCTGTAGCATTAACTAGCCTTACACCACCAGTTAATTGCACAAGTCCGCCACCAGCTTGGTTAATTTTCATTGTTCCGCCATAATTTCCTAAAGCGTTAATGTTAGGAGCAAAAACTTTAATCGTTCCATCTAAATTCATTTGAGCTGTATTATGAACAGTAACAGCATGTGCGTCAATACCTGTGCCTGTTGCAGTAACATCAACAACACCTGTACTATTTAGAATTGATGTATTAGCAACCCTAACAGCACTATTTAAATTTTCTTTAGACATATTAACTTTGATTGTACCTTGATTTTCTACCTTAGCACCATTCATGAGATACAAACCACGTGAATCTGAATACGTATCAATATTAATTATACCAGTAGGTGCTATATTCATAACAGTGCTTGCACCAGAAATTTGAGCAACTGTAGGTTGATCATTAATACCCGAAGTACGAATCATATTAACTGTTCCATAAACATTAATATTACCTGATAATTCAATAGCTTGTTGTGCAGTAGGATTAGTTGCACCTGCTCCAACAGTAGTATCTATTGTTGTAGTACCATAAAAGTTTACTACAGATTGGCTACTACCTGTGTTTTTAATACCATCAGATAGAGAAGATGCATTTTCTATATAGTTATTACCGCTTAAAGTAAGGACACCTGCATTTAAAATATTAATGCCAGCATGACCAATAGCCGTTCCTGTATTAACGATATGAGAATTTTCCAATATAACTTCGCCTTGAGCAACCCATAAAGCATTACCTGTTGCAAGGCGTTGATCATTAATCACACTATTTCTAATAGTGGCAATATTCCCACCATTTACTTGAACTATACCAGTACTAACTGCAGCATTGAAAACATAGTCATCAAAAACAGTACCATTTGGATATGCTGCTGATGGCACTGTAACTTTAGTATTTACAATTGTAGCTGCAGATGCAGATACGGTAATACTAGCTAATACCAAACCTAATATTACAGATTTTGACAATAATTTGTTTTTCATAATTCCTCCTGATGAAAATCTTCAATGTATTTTACCATCCTATGTCTTTTTTGTAAACTATCTTTTTTAAATTTTTCTGTTAATTTCAAAAAAAAAAGAAAGGCTACTTTCGTAGCCTTTTCTTATTTAAACAAACCTTTGATTTTATCCAAAAAACCTTTTTCTTCAGGATTAATATTATCCTTGCTTATATCAGCAAATTCTTGCAAAGCTGTCTTTTGTTTTTCGCTCAACTTAGTTGGAACAACTACTTTGATACGAACTAATTGATCGCCTCTTGTACCACCTCTTAAGCTTGGTACACCTTTGCCTTTAAGGCGCATTACTTTTCCTGGTTGAGTTCCTTCAGGAATTTTCATTACTACTTGTCCTTCAAGAGTTGGTACTTTAATTTCTGCACCAAGAGTTGCTTGAACAATGTTGATTGGAACTTCACAGTAAATAGTTGTGCCTTCGCGCTCGAAGAATTTATGCGGTTTAACATAGAGATATACATATAAATCTCCATGCGGACCACCTTTTGCACCTGCTTCGCCTTCGCTAGCTACGCGTAAACGTGAGCCATCGTCAACACCTGCAGGAATCTTAACTTTAATTTGTTTATTCTTTTTAACTGTACCTTTACCGCGACACTCTTTACAAGGTTCGGAAATGATTTTACCTTGACCTCCACATTTAGGGCAAGGTTTTGAGCTTTGAACTTGTCCAAACATAGTATTTTGAACAAAGTTAACATAACCAGAACCATGACACTCTGAACAAGTTTCTACTTTAGAACCTGGTTCCGCGCCTTCACCTTTACAGTGACCACAAGTTTCTTCACGATACAAGCTAATTTCTTTTTCTACTCCAAATGCAGCTTCTTCAAAAGTGATATCTAAATCAAAGCGTAAATCTGCACCGCGTTGTGGTCCATTATTTGGACGTCCACCACGTCTGCCACCTTGACCGCCGAAGAACATATCGAAAATATCTTCCATGCCTCCGCCGCCGAAACCTCCACCGAAGCCTCCTTGACCGTAACCGCCTGCGCCTCCATTTTCAAAGGCAGCATGACCAAACTGGTCATACTGAGCACGTTTTTGCTCATCAGATAGAACTTCATAAGCTTCTGAGCATTCTTTGAATTTATCGGCTGCTTCTTCATTGTCCTTATTAACATCAGGATGATACTGACGTGCTAGTTTGCGGTATGCTTTTTTCAATTCATCTGCTGTTGCACCTTTCGATACACCCAGCACGTCATAATAATCTTTTTTAGACACTTCTACACCATCCTAAGAATTTTATTTGTTTTCGTCGTTCTTTTCTTCTTCTACTACTTCTGCATCTACTACATCGTCTTCAGGTTTAGCACCTTCAGCACCAGCTTCGCCGCCAGCAGCTTCTGTTTCTTTGTAAAGCTCAGCAGAAAGTTCATATAAAGGTTTAGTTAAAGCTTCGCTATCAGCTTTAATTTTTTCTAAATCTTCGCCTTTAAGAGTTTCTTTTAAAGTATCGAGAGCGCCTTGTACTTGTCCGATAAGCTCGTCTTTTCCTTTGCCTTCCATATCTTTAATAGTTTTTTCTGCTTGGTAGCAGAGAGAATCTGCTTGGTTGCGTACTTCTACGCCTTCTTTACGTTTTTTATCTGCATCAGCATTAGCTTCCGCTTCTTTAACCATACGATCTACTTCATCTTGATTTAATGTACCAGAAGAAGTGATTGTAATTTTTTGTTCTTTACCAGTTCCTAAATCTTTAGCACTTACGTTAACGATACCATTAGCATCGATATCAAATGCTACTTCGATTTTAGGAATACCACGTGCTGCTGCTGGGATACCGCTTAATTCAAAACGTCCCAAAGTTTTGTTGTCTGCAGCCATTTCACGTTCGCCTTGAAGTACGTGAATATCAACAGATGGTTGATTATCAGCAGCTGTTGAGAATACTTGTTGACGAGATGTAGGAATTGTTGTATTACGATCAATAATCTTAGTGAATACACCACCTAAAGTTTCAATACCTAAGGAAAGTGGAGTTACATCAAGAAGAAGAACGTCTTTAACATCACCAGCAAGTACACCTGCTTGTATTGCAGCACCAATTGCTACACATTCATCTGGGTTTACACCACGATGTGGTTCTTTGCTTAAAAGTTTTTTAATAGCTTCTTGAACTGCAGGGATACGAGAAGAACCACCTACAAGAAGTACTTGGTTAATTTCGCTTATGCTGAAACCAGAATCTTCAATTGCTTGACGAGTTGGAGCCATTGTTCTTTCAACAAGGTTTGCTGTCATTTCATCAAATTTTGCTCTAGTAAGATCCATATCTAAATGTTTAGGACCTTCAGCACCTGCTGTGATAAATGGTAAGTTAATGTTTGTACTTAACACTCCAGATAATTCAATTTTAGCCTTTTCTGCTGCTTCACGAATACGTTGCATTGCGATACGATCTTGAGAAAGATCAATACCTTCGTTCTTTTTGAATTCGCTTACAAGCCATTCCATGATTTTTTCATCAAAGTCATCACCACCAAGGCGAGTATCACCATTAGTTGCTTTTACTTCGAATACACCATCACCCATTTCTAAGATGGATACGTCGAATGTACCACCACCAAGGTCATATACTAATACTGTGTGGTCATTAGTTTTGTCGATACCATAAGCAAGCGCTGCTGCTGTTGGTTCGTTGATAATACGTAATACTTCAAGACCTGCAATGCGACCAGCATCTTTAGTTGCTTGACGTTGGCTGTCAGAGAAGTATGCTGGTACAGTAATAACTGCTTGAGTTACTGGAGATCCAATATGAGCTTCTGCATCAGCTTTCAATTTTTGAAGAATAATCGCTGAAATTTCTTCTGGTGAATATTCTTTATCATCGATTTTTACTTTATAGTCAGTTCCCATGTGACGCTTAATAGAACTGATTGTACGATCAGGGTTAGAAACCGCTTGACGTTTTGCTAATTGACCAACTAAACGTTCACCATTTTTATTAAAACCAACTACAGAAGGAGTTAAACGACTACCTTCTTGATTTGTTATTACGACTGGTTCGCCACCTTCCATTACAGATACAACAGAGTTTGTAGTTCCTAAATCAATACCAATTACTTTAGACATAATTTTGTCCTCCTTGAATTTTCAATTATATTTGTTAAGCAACTAATCGTTGCTTATAACGCGAACTTTACTGTGTCTAATGACACGTCCATTTACTTCATATCCTTTTTCTAACACCATATCAATAGTGTCTTCTTCCATTTCCGGATTTTGTCCACGCAAAACTGCCTCATGAACTTCAGGATTGAATTTAACACCTTCAGCTTCAATTTCTTTAACACCTAGCTCTGTAAGTGTCGTCGCAAATTGACGCTTGATTTTATCCATTCCATCTAACACGGTCTGAATATCATTAGAATTTTGAGCAGCAGCATCTGCACGTTCAAAATTGTCTAATACTTTTAAAAATTTGTTTACAACTTCTGAAGTAACATAGGTTGAAAGTTGTTCCCTTTCAGTAGTTGTACGCTTCCTAAAATTATCAAAATCTGCTTGCAAGCGCAAGAGTCTTGTTTTTAACTCATTAATTTCAGCGTCTTTTGGATCAACTTCAGATTCAGAACTTATTTCTTGTTCTACATCAGTCGCTTCAGCTTCAGCCTCATTAACCATTTCATCTTGAAGCACTTGCTCATTTTCAATTTCTTGCCCATTTTCTTGGGCATTCATTTTTTCCTCTGACAATGTACTTCCTCCTTATTTGTTTTTCAAAATAGTTTCTAAATATTTATGTAAGTAATCCATTACGGATATTACTTTCCCATATTCCATTCTTGTTGGCCCTAAAACTGCCATCGTACCCACTATTTCGCCATTTAAGCGATAAGTAGCTTGTACCATACTGCAATCATGAATGCCTGTGAAAGCATTTTCGGTACCTATAGTTACCTTAAGCCCAGAGTCACCCTCTGCACTTAATAAATCCTTAACCATTTTTTCTTCTTCTAGGATGCTAAGAAGTTCTTTAACTCTTTCTACATCTCTAAATTCAGGTTGGTTAAGTATTTGTTTAGCACCACCAAGGAATATTTTTTGTTCATTATTATTTGCTAAGTTTCTAATTGCTTTAGTTAATGAAGCAAATAAGGTCTTATCTTGAGATATATTCTTATAAACACCAGCAAACTCTTTTTCATCTATTTCATTTAATGCTTTACCCTCAAATTGTTTACTAATACGACCTGCAAGATATTCTAATTCTTCATGTTGCATTCCTAATGGAATTTTAACGAGGCAATTATCAATACTACCGTTATCAGTAACGATACACATAATTGCTTTATTCTTATCTAATGGCAAGAACTTTAGATATCTAAACTTGGCAGTTGAACTCTTATTAGCAACAACCATAGATACATTATGAGTCATTCTTGAAAGAATTTTTGCTGTTGAGTGGAATATTTCATCTATATTACGTTTTCTTTCGCTATACCATCCGTCAATTAATGCCATGTCGTTATCTGTTAAAAGCCCTGGTTCAATCAAGGAGTCCACATAAAAACGATATGCTTGAGCAGACGGAATACGACCCGCAGAAGTGTGCGGTTGTTCCAAGAAGCCCAGCAATTCTAAATCAGACATTTCATTACGAATTGTCGCAGGGCTCAAACCTAAGTCACCTTTGCGAGCAATTGTACGTGAACCAACAGGCTCAGCTGTAGAAATGTAATCTTCAATAATTATCTGTAGGATCTTCTTTTTTCTGTCATTAAGCATAATAATCCCACCTTTTCATTTGTTAGCACTCGTTGTTTTTGAGTGCTAACATCTGGTATAAGAATAACACCTACTTTTATAAATGTCAATAGTTTTTTATTACTACTGCCACTGCCTGTAAATCTAGGCTAGTAAGTGTTCATTCTATTTTTATATTTAGTTATAAGCCATTACTAAAAGATCTTTTTCTCGTACAATTGTATTACCATTTGGAATGATAACTTCTTCACCGCGTCTGATTAAAATAATGCGTTCTTAACCAGAACTTATATCTGATATTTTTTCTCCGACCTAATCACTACCGTGTTCAATAAGTTGTTCATGTAAATTATTTCCGTCATCTTTTCTCGTTGATTTTTCGCTTAAACTTAATA
>CAMTOO010000031.1 GCA_947074185.1 uncultured Negativicutes bacterium | reverse complement strand
GTTGTATTTGTATGATTATTGTTTGAAGAACAATATTATTTTAGTAGAATATAATGCTAGTAATACAAAGCTTTTAGAAATGATTCATCTCAATCCAGATAAAATAAAACTACGCCATAAAGAAGAAGTAGCACCATACTTTGTTGTAATAGCATCAATTCCAGAAGCGCGTGGTAAACGCATAAATAGAGGATTATTAGAAACATCATTTGATATTTTACGAAGTGAAGATATTAACTTTGTGATTCTATTACCTATAAATGCGGGGATATATAAACCCTATGATTTTGAATTTTGCTATTACAAACATGTTTATAAGTTACCTTTAAATAAATTTGCTTTATCAGATAACGATAGTTCTTTTTCAATTAGCCATAAAAATATTTTGGTTAAAGAAGATTACCAAGACATATATTCTAGCTTTGGAAAAGATCATGATGGTATGGCAATACGAACAGATTTCCAGTGGGAGAAATTACTTGCTGTGCAGCAATTAGAAGGTGTACAAGGAGCAATTGTTAAGAAAGCTGATAAATCTATTGGTTATATGTTCTATCTAATTGAAAATAGAGTCTTTAATATTATTGAGTTAATTACAACAGACGTTGAAGCTAAAAAAGCTCTTTTAAAATTTGCAACTAACCATAGAGTTAATGTCGATGAAATCTATTGGGAAGCTACTGCAGATGATAAAACTTATTTAGATTTTGCTGATGCAAGTTTAACAGGTACATTAAAACCGTTTATGATGGCGAGATGTATTAATGCTCGAGAAGTTTTAAATACTTATAAAGTACCAGCTGATTGTCCTGATTGTTCTTTTAATATTTTAATCTCTGATGATTTGATTCGCTTAAACAATCATTTATTAAAGGTTGAGGTAAAAGCTGGACAGTTAACTATTAGCACGACTACGGATAAAGAAGATGTAGCGATGAAAATTAGTGCTTTTACACAAATTTATTTTGGAGCATTTACTGCAGAAGAACTTGCTCATGAAGGAAGAATAAAATTCACTGATAGTAATGTAATAGAAGCACTTACAAAGTTATTTCCTAAATGCAATAATTATATTAACGAATATTTTTAACATAAAATTGGAGGACTATGATGAGTAAAATTAGACGTATTTTTGTAGAGAAGAAAGAGGACTTTTCTGTAGAGGCAAAGGGTCTCTTGGCAGATTTACGTAATAATCTTTTAATGACTAAATTAGAAAATCTTCGTATCTTAAATAGATATGATATTATGGGGCTTTCAGATGACGAATTTACACAAGCAGAAAAGCTTGTATTGTCAGAACCTCCAGTTGATAGTGTTTGCTATGAGCTAAAATTAGCTGATAACGAACATTGCTTTGCTGTGGAACTTTTGCCTGGTCAATATGATCAAAGAGAAGATTTTGCAGAACAATGTATTCAACTTATCACTCAAAAAGAAAAACCTCTAATTGCAGCAGCTAAAGTTTATGTGTTAGAAGGCAAGCTAACTGATGCTGAAATTGTTAAAATTAAAGAATATTGTATTAATCCTGTAGAGGCAAGAGAAGCAGAACTTACTATGCCCGAAGATCTTAATACAACTTGTGAAGAGCCAGCTCCTGTAGCTATTTTAGAAAATTTTATCGAGCTTTCTGCTGATGAAGTAGCTGCTTTACAAAAAGAAATGGGTCTTGCTATGAATGTAGAAGACTTGTTGTGGTGTCAAAAATACTTTAAAGGTGAAAATCGTAATCCGACAATTACAGAAATTAAAGTACTCGATACTTATTGGTCTGATCATTGTCGTCATACAACCTTTATGACTCAAATAAAAGATGTTGAGTTTGCTGAAGGCGATTTCATTGTTCCTGTTAAAGAAGCTTATGAAAACTATATTGCTGCTCGTACCGATGTATATGGCGCAGATACTAAGCGTCCTATTACTTTAATGGACATGGCAGTAATCTCTATGAAAAAATTACGTAAATTAGGTAAGCTTGCAGATCTTGATGAATCAGAAGAGATTAATGCATGCTCTATTGTTGTTCCTATAGAAGTTGATGGACAAAAAGAAGATTGGTTAGTAATGTTCAAAAACGAAACACATAACCATCCAACAGAAATTGAACCTTTTGGTGGTGCTGCAACTTGTCTTGGTGGCGCTATTAGAGATCCGCTTTCTGGTCGTTCTTATGTTTATCAAGCAATGCGTGTAACTGGTTCTGGCGATCCTCGCACTCCTATTGAAGATACAATTAAAGGTAAACTTCCTCAACGTAAAATAACTATTGGCGCTGCAGCTGGTTATAGTTCCTATGGTAATCAAATAGGTCTTGCTACAGGTCATGTACAAGAGTATTACAACGAAAAGTTTATTGCTAAAAGAATGGAAATAGGTGCTGTTATTGGTGCTGCGCCTAAAGATGCAGTGCGACGCGAAAGACCTTCTGCAGGAGATTTAGTAGTACTACTTGGTGGAAAAACTGGTAGAGATGGTTGTGGCGGTGCTACAGGTTCCTCTAAAGAACATACTGAAGACTCACTTTTAAGTTGTGGTGCAGAAGTTCAAAAAGGTAATCCACCAACTGAAAGAAAAATTCAAAGATTATTCCGTAATAAAGATGTTACAGGTATGATTAAGCGTTGTAATGACTTTGGTGCTGGTGGTGTATCAGTTGCTATCGGCGAACTTACTGATGGTCTTGTAATAGATTTAGACAAAGTACCTAAAAAGTATGATGGCTTAGATGGTACAGAGCTTGCTATTTCAGAATCTCAAGAACGTATGGCTGTTGTTATCGAAGCTAAAAATTTAGATAAATTCATTGCTTGTGCTGATCTGGAAAATCTTGAAGCTACAGTTGTAGCTGAAGTATCTGAGGATCCAAGACTTGTTATGTACTGGCGCGGTGATAAAATAGTTGACTTATCAAGAGAATTCCTAGATACAAATGGTGTTGCACAAACAGCTGCTATTGCAGTAGGGGATGTGCAAGGCGAATCTGTACTAGACAAAGTTGTTCCTGTTGTAGAAAATAGTTCTTCTTTAAAAGAAAGCTGGCTTAATAATCTTTCTCGTTTAAATGTTTGCAGCGAACAAGGTATGGCTGAACGTTTTGATAGTACAATCGGTCGTGGCTCTGTAATTATGCCATTTGGTGGTAAGCATCAACTTACTCCTGCTGAAGGTATGGTAGGTAGATTACCTATCTTACATGGTACAACTACTTCTGCATCAGTTATGGCATGTGGTTATAATCCAGAAGTTGCTTGTTGGAGTCCATTTCATGGCGCAATGTATGCTTTAACAGAATCTATAGTTAGAACAGTAGCAATGGGTGCTAATCCAGATAAAATTCGCTTAACCTTGCAAGAATACTTCCCAAAACTATCTTCAAAAGAGGCTTGGGGAAAACCTTTTGCAGCCTTATTAGGAGCATTTGCTGTACAAAATGCTTTAGATATTCCAGCTATTGGCGGTAAAGATAGTATGTCAGGTACATTCATGGATATGGAAGTGCCACCAACATTAGTATCTTTTGCAGTTGATGTTATTGATGGAGATAAAGCAGTTTCAGCTGAATTTAAAAAACCTAAAAATAAAGTGATTTTTCTTTCTTGCCCTCGTAATGAAGTTGATGTTTTAGACTTTGAAGTTTTACGTAAAAACTTACGCAAAGTACATGAGTTAATAAATAACGATAAAATTTTTAGTGCTACTGCAATTAAAGAAGGTGGTATTGCAGCTGGAATTTCAACTATGTGCTTAGGCAATGAATTAGGCTTTGAATTTATAAAACCATTTAATAACATTGAAGGTTTGTTTATTTTACAACCAGGAGGAATGCTTTTAGAAATTTCTCCTGAAGAAAATCCTGAAGAATTATTTGAAGGTCTAGATTATCTAGTATTAGGAACTATAAATGAATCTGGAAACATAAGTATCAATGATACAGTTTTAACTTATGATGAGATTAAAGCTGCTTATACAAATACTCTTGAATCTATTTTCCCAACAAAAGTTCCAGTAGAAGCTAATCCTAGTGATATTGTAAAACCATACTACTTTGACGAATTACCTTTAACGGCTCCATATTCAATTGCTAAGCCACGTATTTTCATTCCAGTATTCCCTGGTATCAACTGTGAATACGATAGCAAGCGTGCATTTGAAATGGCCGGTGGTATTGCTGATACATTTGTTGTGCGCAATTTAACACCACAAGCTATTGAAGAATCTGTTGAAGAAATGGTATTGCTGATTAAAAATTCTCAAATCATCATGATTCCTGGCGGATTTAGTGCTGGTGATGAACCAGACGGAAGTGGTAAATTTATTGCTACAATGTTCCGTAATCCTAAAATAAAAGAAGCTGTTAATGAGCTTTTAAACAATCGTGATGGCTTAATGTTAGGTATATGTAATGGTTTCCAAGCATTAATCAAATTAGGTCTTGTACCTTATGGCGAAATTAGGGATATGGAAGAAGATTCTCCAACTCTTACTTTTAACAATATCGGTAGACATATATCACAAATGGCAACAACAAAAATTATTTCCAATAAATCACCTTGGTTTAGCAGCGTAACACCTGGAGATTTACATTCAGTAGCTTTCTCTCATGGTGAAGGTCGTTTCTACGCAAATGAAGATACCATCAAGGAGTTATTTGATAATGGACAAGTGGCAACACAATATGTTGATTTACAAGGAAATCCAACGATGGAAATGCCATTTAATCCTAACGGTTCTTTATATGCTATAGAAGGTATCACTAGTCCTGATGGTAGAGTATTAGGAAAAATGGGGCATAGTGAACGTTTTATTCCAGGTTTATTTAAAAATATTTATGGTGAAAAAGATCAAAAAATCTTTGTTTCTGGTGTAAATTACTTTAAATAGCAAATAAAAAACTCACTCTTTAAGTAGAGTGAGTTTTGTTTGTTAAATTATGAGAGTTTAAAAAGAGCGTCACTAAGAATTTTATTAGTTTCCTCTGCAGTGCGCTTGGCCATAGGTTTCATTTTCTTACTAGGATTTTCTATTAAGTCAATTTCTTCCTGACGAATGCGACCACGTTTGTTTTCGAAATCATCGACAACCCATTTAAGGATTTGTTCGATTTCTTTATTTAAAGAACGGCCATTAGTATTAGCCATAACCTTTAATTTCTTGATCAATAAAGGGTGAATACGTAGTGTAAAGCGAGAGTTTTCCATGTTATTTCCTCCTGAGATGTAGATGTCTAGAAGACGTCAATTTCGCATCATTTTATATTTCTATTATATTAGAAATGCAATAAAAATTCAACTCATGATTTTATCTTAAAATCTATTTGTGTTAAAATAAATGATATATATTTTAGAAAGGTGATAGATATTTTCTATCTTGGTAATCTATGACAAATAAAAAAATTTTAGAAATAGGTAATGAATATTCTGGTTTTAAGGTACTAGAAAATAAATATATAGAGGAAGTTCATTCCACAGGGCATATTTTAGAACATATTAAAAGTGGTGCTAGACTTGTTTATTTAGCTAATGAAGATGACAATAAAGTATTTTCTATTGGCTTTAGAACACCGCCATCAGATGATACTGGTGTAGCTCATATTTTAGAACATTCTGTTTTATGTGGCTCACGCAAATACCCATTAAAAGAACCTTTTGTAGAATTAGTTAAAGGTTCTTTAAATACATTTTTAAACGCAATGACATATCCAGATAAAACTGTTTATCCTGTAGCTAGCAGAAATAATAAAGATTTCCGCAATCTTATGGATGTTTATTTAGATGCAGTTTTTTATCCAAATATTTACGATAATCAATATACATTAAAGCAAGAAGGTTGGCATTATAACATTGATGACCCAGCCGGAGAACTTTTATATAATGGTGTTGTTTACAATGAAATGAAAGGTGTTTTTTCTTCTGCTGATGCTTTACTAGATTTTGAAGCTATGAAAGCACTATTCCCTGAAACACCTTATAGATTTGAGTCAGGAGGGTTACCAGAAGCAATCCCTAACCTAACTCAAGCTGATTTTGAAAACTTCCATAAAGCTTATTATAGTCCAGAAAATGCTTATATTTATTTATATGGAGACCTTGATATTTTAGATACGTTAAATTATTTAGATCAAGAATATCTTTCAAAATATACTAAAGCAAATGTAGTAGAGTCTGAAATTGCCCTACAAGCTCCTTTTGAAAAAACAAAAGAAGTACATGGGTATTATCCTGTAGCAGCTGGGGAAGATTTAGATAATAAAACTTATCATGAATTTCATGTTGTAACTGGAAATGTAAGTGATTTTAAAACTACTTTAGGTATACGTTTACTTGAAAATGTATTATTAGAAACAGAATCTGCTCCTTTGCGCAGAGCATTAATGGAAGCAGGGATTGCTCATGATATTAGTGGATATTTTAACACTAGTATTTGTCAGCCAATATTTTCTATTAAAGCATCTGGTTCAGAATTAGAAAACAAGGACGAATTTATAAAAGTAATTTATTCTACCTTGCAAAAAATTACTATTGATGGTCTTGATAAAGAACTTCTAGAAGCAGCTCTCAACTATATGGAATTTAAGCTAAGAGAAGCTGATTTTGGAGCTTATCCTAAAGGATTAATATATGGTCTATCAGTTATGGATCATTGGATTTATGATAACAATCCTTTAGATGCTTTATATTATAATGATAGAATAAAAGAATTGCGTGAGGCTATTGGCACAAGATATTATGAAAGCCTAATCGAAAATTATATTTTGGATAACACCCATCGTGTAATTGTAACTTTAGAGCCAAAACCAGGTATGGAAGAAGAACACCAAAAAGCTGAAATAGAAAAAATGGCTAAAATAAAAACCACTATGTCTGAGTCAGATATTAAACATTACATCGCAGATTGTGAAGAACTTCATCGCTTACAAGCACTTCCAGATACAGCAGAAGCTTTAGAAAGTATTCCATTGTTAGATAGAAGTGACATTAAGCGTGAAATAACAAAAATCAATCTAACAAAAGATGCAGATACTGGTTTTATGTATTTAGACCAAGATACAAATAAAATAGCTTATTTAGAATGGTATTTTGATTTATCTGGAATTGATCCTAAGCTTTTAACTTATTGCAATTTATTAACTGAAGTAATAGGCAAGTTAAATAGTAAAAATATGAATTATGCAGATATTTCCAAATACACTAACATGTATACTGGTGGCATAAGCTTTAGATTATCTACTTATTCAGAAAATGATTGTTGTGATGATTACAAGATCCTGTTTAATATGTCAGGTAAAGCATTAGTAGATAATTTAGATAAATTATTTAAGATTTTAAATGCAATTAGTAAGGAAACTTTATTTGATGATGTAAATCGCTTCAAAGAATTGCTAGGGGAGTTACGTGCATCTTGGAATAACACCTTCTTTGCTCGTGGACAAGCAATTGTTACAAGTCGCTTAGAATCATATTTTTCTCCTAAAGCTCGTGTTTTTGAGCAAGATAATTTTACTTATTATCAATTCATCAATGATTTATATGATAATTTTGATGAAAAAGGTGAAGAAACGTTAAATACATTAAAATCATTAATGAACATTTTGTTCCAAAAAAGTGATTTTTTATTCGCTTATAGTTGTGAAAATAAATTTAAAGATACAGTTTCAAAAGCAGTAGAAGAATATAATAAAACTTTACCTACTAGTGATGTGGCTGGAAAACCATCTATAAAATTTGATGTTGCAGAAACCAATGAAGCTATTACAACACCAGGTAAAGTGCAATATGTTGCTGCAGGGGGTAACTTTAAAAAGTTTAACCATGAATTTAAAGGGTCTATGTTAGTTCTAAGCACAATATTGCGTTATGAATATCTTTGGACAAAAATTAGGGTTCAAGGTGGTGCTTATGGCGCAAATGTAAGATTTGATCGAGATGGTATAGTGTTGTTCTCTTCATATCGTGATCCTAAATTAGCAGAAACTTTAAATACTTATAAAGAATTACCTGAATGGCTTAAAAACTTTAAAGTAAGTGATAGAGAAATGACAAAATATGTTATAGGAACACTTAGTGGAACTGATGTACCTTTAACTAACTCTATGAATTTACAAAGAGCAGTTATTCAACAATTACTTAACCTTACAGATGAAAAGCGTCAAAAAACACGTAATGAAGTTTTAGATGTATCCGTAGAAGATATTGTAGTCTTAAATAAAGTTTTGTCAGATGTGCTAAATGAAGGTTATATTTGCGTTGTTGGCGGTAAACAACCAATCGAAGAAAATAGCTCATTGTTTAATAAAATTTATAACACATAAATATCTAAAAAAAACTAGAAAAAACAAGGATTTTTTTAATATGTGTCGAATTTGATACAGGTAACCAAAAATGTGGAAAAGAAAATGGAGGAAAGAAAAGAAATGCATAGTTATAGTATTGAGCTTGGCGGCAGAACCCTTACCATGGAAATTGGTAAAATCGCTAAACAAGCAAATGGATCAGTTTTAGTTCGTTATGGTGAAACTGCAGTAGTAGTTGCAGTAACAGGCACCAAAACTCCAAGGGATGGAGTAGACTTTTTCCCACTAACAGTAGATTTTGAAGAAAAAATGTATGCCGTAGGTAAAATTCCTGGCGGCTTTATAAAAAGAGAAGGTCGTCCAAGTGAAACAGCTATTTTAACAAGCCGTCTCATTGACAGACCTATTCGTCCAATGTTCCCAGATGGATATCACAATGATGTACAAATCGTTGCAACAGCAGTATCGGTTGACCCTGATAACGCTCCTGAAATCCCTGCTATGATTGGTGCATCTTGCGCATTATCAGTATCTGATATTCCGTTTGATGGTCCTATCGCTGGTGTAAGAATTGGTCTTGTTGATGGTCAATTCGTTGTTAATCCAACTGTAGCTCAAGCAGAAGTTAGTCTTTTAAACCTTGCAGTTGCTGGTACTAAAGACGCAATCTTAATGGTTGAAGCAGGTGCTAAAGAAATTTCTGAAGAACAAATGCTTGATGCAATTTGGTTTGCACATGCTGAAATCAAAAAATTAGTAGAATTCCAAGAAAAAATTCAAGCTGAAATCGGTAAAGTAAAAATGGATGTTCCTGTTTACGAACCACCAGCTGAAATCGCTGCTGAAATTGAAGTTTATGGTGCAGAAAAACTTAAAGCAGCATTAATGGATGCTAACAAACAAGCACGTGAAGAAAACGTTTCTAAAGTAAAAAAAGAAATCGCAGAAGTATTTGCAGAAAAATATCCTGACAATGTTTCTGATGTTGCTTATATTACTCAAAAACTTGTTAAAAAGATTGTTAGACGTACAATCTCTGTTGATAAAATCCGTCCTGATGGACGTCAATTAGACGAAGTTCGTCCAGTTGATTGTGAAGTAGGTATTTTACCTCGTCCACATGGTAGTTCACTCTTTACTCGTGGACAAACTCAAATCTTAAACGTATTAGCTTTAGCTCCACTTCGTGAAGCTCAAATCTTAGATGGTCTTGGTGTTGAAGAAACTAAACGTTATATTCATCACTACAATTTCCCACCATATAGCGTAGGTGAATGTAGACCAATGCGTTCTCCTGGTCGTCGTGAAATCGGTCACGGTGCATTAGCAGAAAGAGCATTAATTCCAGTAATTCCATCTGAAGCAGATTTCCCATATGCTATTCGTTTAGTATCTGAAGTATTAGAATCTAATGGTTCTTCTTCTATGGGTAGTGTTTGCGGCAGTACATTATCACTTATGCAAGCAGGCGTTCCAATTAAAGCTCCTGTAGCAGGTGTTGCAATGGGTCTTGTGAAAGATGGTGATGATTTTGCTATCCTTACTGATATCCAAGGTCTTGAAGATGCTCTTGGTGATATGGACTTTAAAGTAGCTGGTACAAAAGATGGTATCACTGCTATTCAAATGGATATTAAAATTGATGGTATTAACAAAGAAATCTTTACACAAGCTTTAGCACAAGCAAAACAAGGTCGCGAATTTATCATGGACAGAATGCTTGCAGCTATTAGCGAACCAAATAAAGAACTTTCAAAATATGCACCAAAAATTACAACTGTTGTTGTTGATCCAGATAAAATCAGCAAAATCATCGGCCCTGGCGGAAAAATGATTAAGAAAATCGTTGAAGAAACTGGCGCAAAAATTGATATTGATGATTCCGGTAAAGTATTTGTTGCAGCTGTAAATACAGAATCTGCTAACAAAGCAATCGCTATGATCGATAGCATTACTGCTGAAGCAGTAGTTGGACAAGTTTATACTGGTAAAGTAACTCGTTTAATGAACTTCGGTGCTTTTGTTGAAATTCTTCCTGGAAAAGAAGGCTTAGTACATATTTCTCAACTTGCTGCTGATAGAGTAGAAAAAGTTGAAGATGTTGTATCTGTTGGCGATGAAATTATGGTTAAGGTAACTGAAATCGATCAAAAAGGTCGTGTAAATCTTTCCCGTAAAGCTGTTTTGACATCTAACTAATTAAATAGGGACATACTACATAGTATGTCCCTATAATATTATTAAGGAGGCTTGTATATGAAAATTGAAGGACTTCCAAGAACTAGAGGCTTTGAAAAAATTTCTAAATATGCTACTGTAGATTTTCAAATGCCAATTCGCAAAACAAAAACTTCTGCAGGATATGATATTTGTGTTCCAGAAACAGTTATTTTGGAACCTAATAAAATAACTGTAGTGCCTACAGGTATTAAAGCTTATATGCTTGAGGATGAATTCTTAGGCGTTCATATTAGATCTAGTATTGCTATAAAAAAAGGCATTATGCTAGTTAATAATGAAGGTATTATTGATGCTGACTATTATAATAATCCTGATAATGAAGGCCATATTATGATTGCTTTAAAAAATACTACTATTGAAACTATAGTATTTGAACAAGGGGACTGTGTTGCACAAGGTATCTTTTATAAATACATGACTACTGATGATGATAATCAAACAGAGAAGTCAAAACGTATGGGTGGAATAGGCAGTACAACTACTGTTTAAGATATATTTTTCCAACAAACCCTAAAGCAAGCATTATTCCAAAGAAATAAATTGACAGAAGGCGCTGTCTATAATATAATAGGCTTAATAAAGATAGAGGAGCGAAACGCATCAGTAACTTAGGGAGAGGGATCTATGAACTAAGCGAAAGGGCTAACGCCGAAATGGAAAGGTAGCCATACTTTTCTGTTGGGTCAGCAACGAAAGTTGTTGAACTGTCGTTATATTAATAACGGGGTGCTATCTCAACCGCTTTTACTTTCTGCAAACGAAACTAAACCGTTGAGATAACTCTCAACGGTTTTTATATTTTTTTTAGGGAGAGTGTATTATGACTAAAATTTTAGTAAATGGAGCTTTAGGCAGAATGGGTAGTGAAGTAATTCGCACAGTTGTTGCCACTCCAGATATGGAAATCGCAGGTGGTGTTGACATCAATGGTGCAGGCAAGATAGTTGCACTTGAAGATGGAACAAATTTAGAAATTTATGCAGATTTAGAAAAAGCTCTTGAAGAAACAAAGCCTGATGTGGTAGTGGATTTTACAGTACCAGCAGTAGTAATGGGCTCTTTAAGAGTAATATTAAATAAAGGTATTAAAGCAGTTGTTGGTACAACTGGTTTCACAGATGAAAACTTAGCAGAACTTGGTAATATCTGTGATTCTAACAATACGGCTTGCTTAATCGTACCAAATTTCTCTTTAGGAGCAATTATGATGATAAAGTTTGCTTGTGAAGCAGCTAAATATTTTCCTAATGTAGAAATCATTGAGCTGCATCATGATAAGAAACTTGATGCGCCAAGTGGTACAGCAATTCTTACAGCACAAAAAATAGCTGCTGTACGTAAAGAAATGAAACAAGGACATCCAGAAGAGAAAGAAACTATGCCAGGTGCTCGTGGTGCAGACTATGAAGGTATGAAGATTCATAGTGTACGTTTACCAGGTTATGTAGCGTCTCAAGAAGTAATTTTTGGTAATCAAGGTGAAACCTTAAAAATAAGTACAGATCCAGTAAGCAGAGAATGTTACATGCCAGGCGTTATGCTGGCATGTCGTCAAATTATAACTCGTCAAGGAGTTATTTATGGACTTGATCAAGTTTTAGATTAATAATATAGAGTAAAGAGGAGGGTATTATCATGAAAAAGTATAATGTAGCAATTTTAGGAGCAACTGGCGCTGTAGGTGCCGAATTTTTGAAACTGATTGAAGAAAGAAACTTCCCATTTGATGAACTAAGACTTTTAGCTTCTAGTCGTAGTGCTGGTAAAACTATTGATTTTATGGGTAAAACTTATACTGTTCAAGAAGCAACTAAAGATTCTTTTGCAGGAATTGATATCGCATTATTTGCAGGCGGGTCTATTTCTAAGGAATTTGCTCCATATGCAGTAGATGCAGGTGCTATCGTTATCGATAACTCTAGCGCATTCCGTATGGATCCAGAAGTACCTCTTGTAGTACCTGAAGTTAATCCAGAAGCAATTTTAGGGCACAAAGGAATTATTGCTAATCCTAATTGTTCCACTATTATTATGGTAATGGCATTAAAACCTCTTTATGATTTAGCTAAAATTAAACGTGTAGTAGTTTCTACTTACCAAGCTGTTTCTGGCGCTGGTAAAGAAGGCATTGACGAATTAGATGCACAAGTTAAAGACCATAGCGAAGGTAAAGAAATGATTGCTAATATTCTTCCTTCTTCAAGTCAACCAAAGCATTATCCAATTGCTTTTAACTTGATTCCGCAAATAGATGTTTTCATGGATAATCTTTATAGTAAAGAAGAAATGAAAATGATTAACGAAACTAAAAAAATCATGAGCGATGATGATATGCGTATTACTGCTACTACAGTTCGTGTACCTGTATATCGTAGTCACTCTGAATCTGTAAATGTTGAATTTGAAAAAGATTTAGAGCTTGAAGCAATGCAAAAAGCATTAGCAGCATTCCCAGGCGTAACTTTACAAGATAATCCTCAAGAACAAATTTATCCAATGCCTTTATATACTTCCGACTTAGATGATTGCTATGTAGGTCGTTTACGTAGAGATGAATCTAATCCTAATACATTCAATTTCTGGGTAGTAGGTGATCAAATTCGTAAAGGCGCTGCATTAAATACACTTCAAATTGCTGAAGTTATGATTAAAAACGGTTGGATTTAATATTAAAGAATAGGTGAATAAAAATAGATGAAAATTATAGTTCAAAAATTTGGTGGCACATCTGTAGCCACACCGGAAGCAAGACTAGCTGTTAAAGAAAAGGTTCAAAAAGCAATTCGTAGCGGTTTTGCTCCTGTAGTTGTAGTATCTGCAATGGGACGTAATGGCGATCCTTATGCTACAGATTCTCTAATAAATTTATTAAAAGAAGCTAATCTTTCAGTAAATGTACGTGAATTAGATGTTATGATGTGCTGTGGTGAAATGATTTCCTCTTGTGTTATGGCTGCAACTTTGCAAAAATGTGGTTTTAATGCAATGGCCTTAACTGGCGGACAAGCTGGTATTATTACAGATTCTACTTTTGGAGCAGCACGCATTAAGAAAATAGACACTACCTATTTACTTCGCATTTTAGAATCAGGCGTTATACCAATTGTTTGTGGTTTCCAAGGAACTACAGAAAATAATGGTAAATTTACAACCTTAGGTCGTGGTGGTAGTGATACCACAGCAGCAGCCTTAGGTGCAGCGCTTAAAGCTGATTTAGTTGAAATTTATACTGATGTAGATGGGATTATGACAGCTGATCCAAGACTTGTAAAAGAAGCTTCAATATTAAAACAAATCTCTTATGGAGAAGTTTGTCAGATGGCACATCAAGGCGCTAAGGTAATCCATCCTAGAGCAGTTGAAATCGCTATGGCTCAAAATATACCGTTGGTTGTAAAATCAACATTTAGTGATGCTCCTGGAACGCTTATCACTAACGCAAATGGTGATTCAGAAGCTACTGGTGAAAATATTAATGAACACAAAATTGCTAGTGGGGTGACACACCTAACTAATCTTACTCAATTTAAAGTAGTTTTAGATAAAAATGATTTCGCTAGCGGACGTAAGTTATTTGAAGATCTTGCTGATGCTGGAATAAGCGTAGGTTGTTTGAATCTTTCAGAAGAAACAGCTCTATTTGCAGTCTATGAAAATGATTTTGCGAAAACTCAACAAGTACTTACAGAAACAGACTTTGATTATCACTTTAACGAAAAGTGTGCAAAGGTTTCAGTTGTAGGTGGTGGAATGCGAGGCGTTCCTGGTGTTATGGCTAACTTTGTAGCTTCATTAAATGATGCTAATATCGCAATTTTACAAACAGTTGACTCTGATACTACTATCAGTGCAATTATTAGTGAAGAACATGTTACAGATGCTGTAGTAGCTCTTCACAAAGCATTTAAATTATAAAGGAGATTTTCATATGAATAATCCATATTTCGGACGTGTATTAACTGCAATGGTTACACCTTTTAATAACGATGGTTCTGTTAATTATGAAGCAGCAGCAGATTTTGCTGAATGGCTCATTAATAATGGTAGTGATGGACTTGTAGTAGCAGGTTCAACTGGTGAAGCAGCTACTATGTCTAACGAAGAAAAACTAGAATTGTTCCGCGTGGTAGTGAAAAGAATTAATAAAAAAGTTCCAGTAATTGGTGGTACTGGTTCAAACAATACAATGGCTTCTATTGAATTTACAAAAGAAGCTGAAGCAACAGGCATTGACGGGCTCTTAATAGTTGGTCCATATTATAACAAACCAACTCAAGAAGGTTTCTACCAACATTTTGCAGCAATAGCAAAAGCAACAAAATTGCCAATTATTGCTTATAATGTGCCAGGACGTACTGCTTCTAATATTATGCCTGCAACTCTTGCTCGCATTACTAAAGAATTTAAAAATGTTGTTGCTGTAAAAGAATCTGCTGGTAGTGTAACTCAAGCAGCAGAACTTTACCGTTTATTACCAAAAGAAGTAACTATTTATAGTGGTGATGACGGACAAACTTTACCGTTCTTATCTGTAGGTGCACAAGGTATTATTTCTGTATTAGGAAACATTGCAGCACCAATGCTACAAAATATTATTAAAGCTTATGAAGAAGGTAAAGTAAAAGAAGCTGCGGATTTACATGCTATCATGGCTCCAGTAGCTGATGTGCTCTTTATAGAAACTAATCCTATTCCAGTTAAAGCGGCGGTAACAATGGTTACTGGTATTAATGCTGGTGAAACAAGATTGCCTTTAACTCCTATGAGTAGTGATGCTAAAGAAAAACTTGTAGCAGTGTTAAAAGAAAATAATTTGATTAAATAATAGTAAAACACCTTGTGGAATATATCTCACAAGGTGTTCTTTTTACTAATTTTGCAGGATATTTCCTATAAATAAAGAATTATTTAATGTATATAAAAATACGAATAGGAGCTCAATAAAACATGTCTAAAATTTTATTACTAGTTTTATGTTTTATAACTAATATCGCATTTGCTGGTATCACTACAGATGCAAACTTACTTAAAGCAGACTTTTGGACCAAACGAAATAATGATGGGGATAAAGTAATATTAACTGCCGCACAAATAAAAACCTTTAATAAAGGTGTGAAAGTTAAAAATTCAACAGTGGTTGATTTATCCTTATTACCAGAAACATTTTCTCCTGCAAGTTATGAGAAAACAATGACTGATTACAGTGTTTTAAATGGCACTTCTTATGTAAAAAAACAAGTAGCGTCACCAGCTTACAAAAAATTACTTAGAGATCTAACCAATGTAGAAGGTTTACGTCAAAGAAAGAATATTTTATACGCTGTAGCAGTAAAAAGAACAAATCTTAGAAATTTACCAACCGGCGAAGGAATGTTCTCTTCACTAAGCGATGTTTATTACGATGACTTGCAAGAAACTACTGTTGAACCATCTGAACCAGTAGTGATTTACAATATATCGAAAAACGACCAGTTTTACTATGTACAAACTTACAACTATCGTGGTTGGATTTCCAAATACGATGTTGCTCTTACAGATCGTAAAACTTGGCTCAAATATGTTGATCCAGCTAAATTCCTAGTAGTTACTGCTAAAAACTATAATCTTTCAGCAGCAGGGAGAACAGTATTTCATCAGCAAGGCGCTAAAATTCTTTATACTAGTGCTAATGGCAATAATTATACTATTATCACTCCTACAAGAAATAGTGCTGGACGTTTAGAAGAAAAAACTGCTACCATTACTAAAACAGGTAGTTTAAACGATGGTTATTTACCATATACAAGTAATAACGTAATCCGTTTAGCTTTTAAACCATTAGGAGATGTTTATGGTTGGGGTGGACTACTTAATAGTGTAGATTGCTCTTCCTTGGTAAATAATGTCTATAGAACTATGGGCGTAATTTTGCCACGTAATGCAGATGAACAAAAACGTTCTGCTGGTGTAGGCAAAAACTTAGTACCACTAACTCGTGCCCAAAGATTAGATTACTTAAAAACTTTAGCTCCTGGTTCTACAATTAACCTAGGAAATTACCATATTATGATTTATTTAGGTATGTATAATAACAAACCATATGTAATTCACTCTGGTAGCAGTTATTATAGCGGTGGTAAAAAGATCTACTTCCGTAAAGTAGTAGTTAGCGATTTGGAACGTCAGTCTTCATCTGGTAAAATTTGGCTAGATACAATAGATATTGAAAGAACATACAAATAAGACGAGGTATCA
>CAMTOO010000030.1 GCA_947074185.1 uncultured Negativicutes bacterium | reverse complement strand
TTTTTTAACGTGTCAAGATCGTTTGTATCACTATCAGGAATAGTAAGTTGTCTGGTTGTAAGAAAATCAGTGTGATATGGTTCAATCTTTACCTTACCGTGTAGCAAAGATACTTCAAAAGAAGATGGCTTCACCGATACTGGAGTGTTAACAACAGCTCCTACAACAGTAATAGCATCGTATTCAGCAACAAATTTTTTTGCATCTTTAATGAAAAAATCTTGTTTAGCAGAATGTTTATTTTTTGCTTCTAACGCAACAAGTAAATATGGAGTATATATAATTACACTTTCATTATATCTATAAGGATTTTGCTTATTTCGTTCTTCCACACTCCATGGACGTAGAAATTCCTCGCTCCCCAAGTTTTTAGTACTTGCGACAATACCATAATCCATTGCTGACTTAATAGCAATTTCATCTAGTTTCTCTAATGCAAAAGCATTAAAAGAAATTGTTAGCATTGTTAAAACTAATAAAAATATCTTCATCGTTATCTCCTCATTCCATTTAGGAATAATATGTTGTATACTATTCAATATAGTATACAAACTATGTTTTAATATTATAACTTATTTACCGCTTATACGCAAGGAATTTAAAGCTATCGGAGCATACAAATGAACTTAGAAGGAATTACACTTCATTGCTTATCAGAATATCTTAATGATAAGCTTCTAAACAGTAAAATAGTGAAAATATCAATGCCAAATAAAAATGGTGTTTTATTTGTTTTGCGGAAAAATAATTCCACATATACTCTTTTTGCAAATATGAATGGTGATTCTCCAGTTTTATATATTCCTAATGACATTCCAAAAAACTTAGATATTCCACCTGCTTTTTGCATGTTATTACGAAAGCATTTAGAAAATGGTAGAATCTCTAAAATTAATCAAGTGGATTTAGATCGTATTATCGAATTTGAAATCGACTTGCTAGGTAATAATAATAAAATAATAACAAAAAAATTAATTTTTGAATTAACTGGCAAAAATTCTAATCTTCTTCTCTTAGAAAACAATATAATTATTGATAGTCTTAAACATATAAACATAACACAAAACAGTTTTCGCTCTATCAAACCTTTAGCAGAATATATTGCACCACCACCACAAAACGGTGTTCCTATTTTAGAAAAGAATGCTGACGTCATTTTAGAGTCTTTTAGGCATCAAGACATAAAAAGCCCTGTAAATATGCTTGTTTCAGCAACCACTGGTATTGGTAAAGACTCTGCAAAACAATTACTTTTTGAAGAAAATCTTGATTTACAAGAAGAAAATACTCTTGAAAAGTCATTTACCCATTTAAAAAATTCTCTTCCGAAAATTCAAAACGATATTATAAATAATAATAAATTTACCGTAGTAATTAGCAAGCAAAACAGATGCAAAACTATTTTTCCATATACAATATTTTATCATGAGCCGAATTTTACTTATCAAGTATTTACAGATTTAAATGAGGCTATAAACTTTGCAGTTAGTTTAAATCCAATACAATTAGAAGATCAAGAACTATTAAAAAAATTAAGTACTAATGAGATAGTGCGCTTAGAAAAGAAACTCCAGGTCCTTAATACTGACTTAACAAAAGCTAATAATGCTGAAACTGAACGCATTATCGCAGATACTTTAATGGCCAATTTATATCAAATCAAGACTGGCGTCTCAAGTTGCGAACTTATTAATATTTATGATAATACTCCAATAACCATCGCACTTTCGCCGCTTCTTTCTCCTAATGAAAATGCTCAAAATTACTATAAGAAATATAATAAATACAAAAGAGCTCAAAAAGAAGTTGTTCAACAATTAGAAGAAACAGCTGATGCAATAGAATATTTAAAAACTATTGAGAACAGCTTAGACACTGCTTCAACAAAAGAAGAAATTACTGAAATCAAACAAGAGTTAGTCGATTTTGGTCTAGTAGCACCGTTAAACAAAAAGAAAGCTGCTTCTTCCCAAAAATCTACTCCGCTTCATATCAAATTTTCAAATAATACATCTATCTTTATTGGAAAAAATAATAAGCAAAACGATTATGTAACTTTTAGCCTAGCAGCTAAAAATGATCTTTGGTTTCATGTAAAAGATATTCCTGGTAGTCATGTTGTTGTAAAGACCTCATTAAACGCCCCTGAAAGCGAGGCAATAGATGCAGCAATACACTTAGCTGCACATTTTAGTAAAGCCTCTACAGGAAGCAATGTACCCGTAGATTGCACAGAACGAAAATATGTGAAAAAACCTAGTGGCTCTAAACCTGGTTTTGTTATTTACACCAATCAAAAAACCTACTATGCAACACCTGAACAAACAGAAATACAAAAACTATTATTACTACAATAAAAAACACCTTCGAACAAATTTGTTCGAGGGTGTTATTTTCTTTTATTTGAAATTTTAGCTACATCATAACCACGACTCATTATAAAATTTACTGTATCACCTGTAAAAACAAGTGGTACTTTTTTCAAATCACTAACTTTCTTACATCCAGTTAATACCATAATGTCTTTTAAATCATCAATCTGGTCGTTAATATTAGCTATCGCTTTATTGACATCTTTTTGTACATCTTTTAAAACATTGCCTGCCATTGATATGGCATTTGCACCTAAAGCTAATGCTTTAGCAGTTTGCATTCCATCACGAATTCCACCTGATGCAATAATGTTTGCACCATCTTTTTTTAAATGATTAATATCTATTAAAGACCATTCTGTTGGAATTCCCCAGTCAGCGAACTTTTCGTGTCTTTTACACTTTGAACGTTTTCCTTCAATAGCAGGAAAACTCGTTCCACCAACTCCAGCAACATTAAAACAATTAAAGCCTAGGCTCATTAATTCTTCTACTTGTTCTCGCGCCATTCCGCAACCTGTTTCTTTAATAATAATAGGTACAGTTATAGCATCTTGCAAAACTTTCAAATTCTTAACAATAGCTTTAAAATCTTTATCGCCTTCGTTCATTAAAAGTTCTTGAGCTACATTTAAATGTATTTCTAAAGCAGCTGCATTAATCATTTCAACAGCTTCATTGGCATGCTGTGGTGTCGCCAATGCGTTAACGTTCGCAAATAAAATACCATCTGGGTTAACGTCTCTCACAACCGTATAACTTTTCGTTGATAATTTATTTTTGACTGTTCCGTATTGGGACCCAACTGCCATGGCCAATCCTGTCGCAGCTGCAACCTTAGCCAACTTGCGATTAACAGTTGTAACATTATCTGTTCCGCCTGTTATTGCATCTATAAAAATAGGTGTCGCTAATTTTATACCAGCTACTTCAGTATATATAGAAACAGTTTCTGGATTTACAGGAGACAAGCAATTATGTAAAAATTTTACATCTTCAAAGCCTAACTCGGTATTCCTATCACTGATTTCTAACGCATATTTAATATGATCTAACTTTCTTTTTTCCCTACTCATATTATAAGTTTTCTAATTGTTCCTTAATTTCATCGTTTTTGAAAGAATCATTAGATTTATCCATATATTCTTGGTATTCAGCTTTTTAATTATCTTCTACCAATTTTGAGATAGATAAAGAAATTTTTCTTTGACCTACATCTTTTTTAATAATTTTAGCTTTTACTGTATCACCAACAGTAAGAACTTCTTCGATTTTTTCTACACGTTCAGGTTTGATTTCAGAAATATGAATCATACCTTCAACATTATCGCTTAATTTTACAATTGCACCAAATGGGAATAATTTTTCAATTTTTCCTTCAATGATTGCTCCTTCAGCAAATTGTTCTGCAGCTTTAATCCAAGGATCTTCCATAGTTGCCTTAATGCTTAAAGATACGCGGCGATTTTCTCTATCAATTTTATTAACGCGTACTTTTACAGTATCGCCTTCTTTTGCAACATCACTTGCTTTTGCTTGACGATCATAAGAAAGTTCTGTGTTATGAACTAAACCTACAAGACCATCACCAATTTCTACAAACAAGCCAAAATCAGCAACTTTAGTAACTTTACCATCGTAAATTTCACCTTCAGTTACAGAGTTATAAGCCGCTTCTTCTTTAGCAGCACGTGCTTCTTTCGCTGCTGCCATACGAGCGCCTTTTTCTTCATAACGTGCTTGTTTTTCACCTTTTAAGATATCTCTTCTAGAAACAACAATACGTTTTTTAGGAAGATTAACTTCGATAATTTCTGCTTCTAATTCTTTACCAACATATACAGAAAAATCTTCAATACGACTTAATTCAATGTGAGATGCAGGCATAAATCCTTCAACACCTTCAACGGCAACACCTAAACCAACAACTGTTGGTTTTCTGTCTCTATCTTTACTACGTGGTTTAATAACACGAAGTACTTGTACAGTACAAGGACGTTTTTCGCCTTCTGCAAGTTCTGCAACATCTTTCCATGCAGCTTCACGTTCTGCTCTAACTCGTGACAAACGAATAAACTCTTCTTTAGATGAGCTAGGAACAACAACTGCTTCTACTTCGTCGCCTAATTGTACATTTTCAGCAGAAATATCTTTATTAGCAACACCTGCCCATTCACCCCAAGCAATCATGCCTTCACGCATGTACCCAAAATCAACGTAAGCTCCTTCTCTATCTTTCATGATTACGACACCTTTAACAAGTTTGCCAGGATAAACTTCTACTCCTTCCAAACTTTCATCAAGCATCTTTTCAAATTCATTCATTTCCATGTTTTCCATCGCTTTGACAGCCTCCTTAATTATACGGTTAGGAGTTGAAGCTCCTGCCGTAACGCCTATTTTTTCACATCCAACAAACATTTCTTTTTTTAATTCGTTTGCCGTTTCAATGTGATAGGCAATTTTTGTGTATTCTTTTACTAAATCATATAAGTGCCTAGTATTAGCACTATTTTTACCACCAACAACTACAACTGCATCAACCTTCTGCGCTAATTCTATTGCAGCTTTTTGCCTCTGCGCCGTAGCCAAGCAAATTGTACGTTCAACCCTGTATTCACCAGGATGTACAGTTTGAATCTCTTTTAATAGTTCTTCAAACTTGCTTAATTCAAAGGTCGTTTGAATTATTATAGCATACTTTTCTGCTTTTTTTATAAAATGAATATCTTTATTACATTCTACAACTATTGCCTTTTTTCCTGCCCAAGCCAAAATACTTTTTACTTCCGGATGATTTTTTTCTCCAATTATAATCGGTAAAAATCCATCTTCATCCGCTTGGCGTGCTTTTTCTTGTGCCATTTTTACATTTGGACAGGTAGCATCTATCAACTTTAAATCTAACTCTTTTATTTTATCATAAACCTCTGGCCCAACACCATGAGATCTTATAATTACTGTGTCACCTTTATGATAATCATTTAAATCCTCTTTGCAAGAAACACCTTTTCTTGCTAGTTCTTCTACAAATTGAGGATTATGAATCAAAGGACCATATGTAAAAATATCATTTTCGGTACCTGCTACTTCTTCTGCTATCTCAACTGCTCGTTTTACACCATAGCAAAATCCATAAGTTTTAGCAAAAATTATTTCCATTAAACTTTTACCATCCTTGATAAATTTTCTACCTCTTGCTTCCATTTTGCAGACATTTCTATTAAATCTTCTTTATTAGTTGTCATTGTTCTATCAAACTCTAACGGTTTCCCGAAGGTAACAATTACTTTAGGATACCAATTACTATGCCTTTTCATATCAGTTCCATAGATGTATGTAGGGATAATAGTAGCATTTGCCTTAATCCCCATCATCATAGCACCTGGTTCTGGATTTCCAAGCAAACCATCTTTACTTCTTGTTCCCTCTGGAAAAACTGCTAAAGTACCACCATTTTTCAAAATATCAATTCCATATTTTATAGCACCTCTGTCAGCGCCGCCACGTTTAACAGGAAAAGCACCTAACCAAGAAATGATTGTCCCAAAAATAGGGAAAAACAATTCTGATTTAGCCATAAACCTACTTCTTCTTGGTGAAGCAGATCCTAATACAGGCGGATCCCATAAACTTAAATGATTAGATGCTAATACAACAGGTCCTGAAAGCGGAACGTTCTCTGCTCCCCGAACCTCTAATCTAAGCATCAACTTTAATGCAATTTTAAATAATAATTTAACAAAATCATAAATCATATTATTTATGTTCCTTAACCAATTTTAAAATATAATCAACTACTTCTTGTATGTTCATATTAGAAGAATCTAAAAAGACCGCATTCTCTGCACATTTTAATGGCGCAACTTTTCTTTCGCTATCCATTTTATCACGCATAGAAATCTCTTCTTGTAATTTTGCTAATTCTACTTTCTCACCTTTAGCAACAAGTTCTTTATATCTTCGTTGTGCTCTTTCTTCAACACTTGCAGTTAAAAAAACTTTTAAGTCGGCATTAGGAAATACAACTGTGCCAATATCTCTACCATCCATAACAACGTTAACTTCACTTCCCATACGACGCTGTTGATTAACCAAAGCATCACGCACCATAGGAATAGATGATATTTTAGATACATTTCCGGTTACTTCAGCATTTCTGATTTCATTAGTAACATCTCTACCATCAATAAAAACATGATTTATACCAGCTTTTTCTTGAAATGAAATATTTATAGTTTCTGCTATCTCGCCAACTAAGTCCTCAGAAAATGGATTCCCTGAACTTAAATAAGCAAAGGTAACAGCTCTATACATTGCACCAGTATCAATATATGTATATTTTAATTTTTCAGCTACCATTTTTGCAATTGTGCTTTTTCCTGCACCTGCAGGACCATCAATTGCTAATGTAAAAGTTTTATCCAACTTATTCACCTTTTCCTAGCCCAGCAGCAGAGCCTGCTACATAACCACTACTATAAGCTGCTTGCAAATTATATCCACCTGTATATCCATCAACATCCATTACTTCCCCTGCAAAATACAAACCTTCTATTAATTTAGATTGCATTGTTTTAGGGTCAATCTCTTTTAAGTTAACTCCCCCTGCAGTAACAATTGCTTCTGCTAAAGGTCTAGTTCCTACGATTGGTAACGAAAAATGTTTCAAGGCTTTTACTAAATTCAAACGTTCTTCTTTAGATACTTGGTTTACAAATTTATCTTGATCAAGGTAAGCATTATCACAAATGATTGGTAATAATCTTTGCGGAAGTAAATCTTTTATTCCATTCAAGACTTGTTTGCGACTGTATTCTTTAAAATCGCGTTGAATACGAGCATCTAGTTTTTCTTCAGTTAATGCTGGTTTAAAATCTATAACTAATTCTAAATTATGTCTACCTTCTGCTATCTCTTTAGCCACTACTTGGCTTAAAGATAAAACAATTGGGCCAGATACTCCAAAATGCGTAAATAACATTTCCCCAAACTCTGAGGCAACCTTCTTACCATCACTTAAAATTGTTGCTGTTACATTTTTTAAAGCTAATCCTTGTAAGTTTTCAACAAAACCTTCTTCAATTTCTAGCGGAACTAAAGATGGTTTTAAAGCAACTATGCTATGTCCTAATTTTTCAATTATAGGGCAAAACTTGCCATCAGATCCTGTTCCAGGATAAGATGCACCACCAGTTGCT
The DNA here is from genome assembly GCA_947074185.1 of uncultured Negativicutes bacterium. Classification (GTDB taxonomy): domain Bacteria; phylum Bacillota; class Negativicutes; order Acidaminococcales; family Acidaminococcaceae; genus CAMTOO01. The sequence continues at coordinate 9,362 of CAMTOO010000030.1, read as the reverse complement.
ACAATAACAGCTTCAGCTGCTACGATATTACCTTTACTTGTTTTCACTCCGGTAACCATGCCATCTTTAACTATGATATCTGCTACTCTAGTATCTAAAACAAGTTTTCCTCCCAAATTTTCAAAAGCTCTCACTAAAGCATCTACCACGTCTTTTGCTTTGTCAGATACAGGAAAAACTCTATTTCCTCTTTCAACTTTAGTTTGAACACCATTATTTTCTAAAAGAAAAATTATATCTTCATTAGTGAACTGTCTTAAAGCACTATTCAAAAAGCGCCCATTTCCTGGAATGTTCTTTATGAACTCAGAAATATCAGCACTGTTCGTAATATTGCAACGTCCTTTTCCGGTAATCAGCATTTTTTTGCCAGGATTACGCATTTTTTCAATTATTGTAGTTTCCGCACCATTTCCTGCTGCCGCAATACCTGCTATAAGTCCTGCCGCGCCAGCACCGATTATAACTACTCTATTCATCAAGACCAGCCACCTTAAGCAATCTTTTTATTTCTAAATCATCTAATTCTCTATAACTGCCTCTTTTTATTCCTGTTAAAGTCAAAGTTTCTAGTTTAGTTCTTTTTAGTGAACGTACATGATATCCAATAAAATCACACATTCTACGAACTTGTCTATTCTTACCTTCGTGAATAACAATATCAAAAGAAGTTAAATTTTTAGCATAATCATAGTTGTTTAATGTAACAACTGCAGGAGCAGTAACACCATCTTCTAGTTTTACGCCAATACGCAATAAATCTAGCTTTTCCTGTGGAACAATACCTGGCACTATTACTTCATAAGTTTTATTAACTTCATGACTTGGGTGCATAAGCTTTTGTGCTAAGTCACCATCATTTGTTAATAGCAAAAGACCTTCTGTATTGTAGTCCAATCTTCCAACTGGAAATACTCGTTCTTTAATATCTTTAAGATAATCAGTAATGGTCTTACGCCCTTGTGGATCATTCATCGTAGTAACTACACCACGAGGCTTGTTAAACAAAAGATAAATCTTACTTTCACGTTTAATAGGCTTATTATCAACCAAAATAAAGGCCTTAGGTCCAACTTTTACACCTAATTCCTTAACTGTTTTTCCATTAACTTTAACTCTGCCAGCTAAAATATATTTTTCTGCTTCACGCCTAGATGCCACTCCAGCGGCAGCTAGAACTTTCTGCAAACGTTCTTCCATTAGTTACCTCTATTCATTTTCATTATAAATTTCTTCAGTCAAAAGAGAAATTTGTTCGATTTCATCTTCCTCTTCTAATAATCCCTCTGGGAATTCTGGTAAATCTTTTAAAGAATTAATCCCAAAAGTTTGAAGGAATACTTCAGTTGTTCCATATAAAATCGGCTTTCCGATAGTATCTTTACGACCAACTTCTGTGATTAATCCATAATCTAATAATGTATTTACCACACCATCAACTTTAACACCTCTTATTGCTTCCATTTCACCTCTAGTTACTGGTTGTTTAAAAGCAATTATAGCAAGCGTTTCCATTGCTGCATTGGTTATTCTTAATTCTTGTGTCTTTATGAGTTTTTGCATAGTTTCTTGATAAATTTCTTTAGTACATAACTGAAATCCACCAGCTACTTCTCGCAGTTCAATTCCAAACTCATCAGCTTTATATCTTTCACCTAGTTCGCTTATTAATTCCCAAACAACAGGGTTAGAAACTTCTAATACTGCTGCAATATCTGCAACACTTATTGGTTCGCCAGACGCAAATAACAGTGCCTCTAATTCTCCTACTTTTTTATTACGAAGCACTCTCTTCACCTCCCTGTCTTAAAAATAAATATATAGGTGCAAATGGTTCTGATTGATTTATCATTAGCACTCGTAATTTCAATAATTCCAAAACTGCTAAAAAGGATGCCACTTTCTCACTTAAAGAACCTGATTTAACAAATACTTTAGAGAAGCTAACACCTTCTTTGTGCCTTGATAAATAAGTAACTATCTCATTCATCTTGTTTTGAACATTATATTCTTGTCGTTCCACATATGCTGTAGTTGGACCATTAGCAGTTAAAAGTGTAATTACTGCGTCAATCAAAGCATCTGCTTCATAAGTCTTTAGATGTTTATTAACATAACCAGCCATTTGTGGTTTTCTAGTATAAACTTTATCAGCAACTACTTTCATTTCAGATAGTAACTTTGCTTGCTCTTTGACTTTACGATATTCTACAAGCATTTCTACAAGCAATTGTCTAGGATCTACTTCTTCCTCATCGCTAACATTTGCTTGCTTTGGTAATAACATACGTGATTTGATTTGCAAAAGCATTGCTGCCATAACTAAAAATTCGCTAGCAACTTCTATATCAAACTCCTGCATGCCTTTTAAATAAGCAATGTATTGTTCTGTAATAGAAACAATAGGAATATCATAGATATCAATTTTATCTTTTTCAATTAAATGAATAAGAAGGTCTAAAGGCCCTTCAAAATTCTCTACTTTTATAGATAAATTAGACATCTAACTTCCTTTCCTAAAGAACATTCATTGCTTCTTTAATTTCCACCATATTTTTACTTGCTTCTACTTGAGCTCTTTGTGCCCCGAACTCAAGAACTTCTTTAATATATCCTGGTTTTTGCTTTAATTCTTCACGTTTAGTGTGAATATCAGCAAGCATATAATTCATTTTCTCTGCTAATATTTTCTTACATTGTACGCAGCCAATTTCACCTGCACGGCATTTAGCTTCGATATCTACAACTTCTTCTGTATTAAATACTTTTTGGAAAGCATAAACAATACAAATATCTGGATTGCCAGGATCATCTTTTTTGATTCTAGCTGGGTCCGTGGTCATCATTCTAATGCGTTCCATCATTTCTTCTGGACTTGCACCAAAAGGAATTGTATTACCATATGATTTACTCATTTTACGTCCATCAATACCTGGCAATACTTTTGCCTTTGAATAAACTGCTTCAGGCTCAGGAAATACATCTTTTTTATATAAATAATTAAAACGTCTTACGATTTCTCTCGTTAATTCTAAATGTGCTGTTTGGTCTTCACCAACTGGTACACAAGTAGCTTTATAGAGCATAATATCTGCTGCCATAAGTACTGGATAACCTAAAAATCCATAGGTATACATATCTTTGCCTTGACTGCCAAGATTAGCAATTTTATCTTTGTAGGTCGGAACGCGCTCAAGCCAAGATAAAGGTGTACTCATACCTAAAAGTAATGCTAACTCTGCATGTTCTTTTACATGAGATTGAACAAAAATTACATTTTTTTCAGGATCAAGACCTGCACTAAGCCAATCTATTGCCATCTCCATAATATTATCTTGCAATTTGCTAGTATCATCATAAGAACTAGTTAAGGCATGTAAATCTACAATGGAGAAAAAGCATTCATAATCATTTTGTAATTTAATCCAATTTTCTAGTGCTCCCATATAATTTCCTAAATGAAATCTACCAGATGGTTGCATTCCACTAAATATTCTACCTTTAGACACGTTTATACTCCCCTTCTATCTTCAACTTTTTTAAAAAAATATCATTCCTAAAAGACCATTCACAACTTGCATATATGCTGTCGCTAATGGATTAACAATCCAGCCAACTACACCTGTAAATACTAAAGCTATTAAAATATAAAACCCATATCGTCCAACAATATTGTTATATTCATAAGATGCTTTAGGTGTTAAAAATCCAGCTAAAACTTTTGAACCATCAAGTGGCGGTATTGGTATTAAATTAAAGAATGCAAACCAAACATTATAAAGTTGTGTCCACATCAAAAAAGTTCTTACACCAGGAGAAAGTATTCCTGTTTTTGCCATAATAACCATAATTAAAGTTGCTAAGAAACAAATTAATAAATTTGCTGCCGGTCCTGCAACAGCAACTTTCATCATACCTGTCCTTCTATCTGAAAAATTCATAGGATTAACTTCTACAGGTTTTGCCCAACCAAATCCTACAAACACCAACATCATAGTGCCCAACAAATCTAAATGAGCTAAAGGATTTGCAGTAAGCCTACCCATATAGCGTGGTGTAGGATCACCCAAAGCATCTGCTGTAGCCGCATGTGCGTATTCATGCAACGAAAGAGCTATCAAAAGAGCTGGTACTCTAAATAACATAGAATCAAATTCTAACATAGTAACCTCCAATTTCATATACTAATCTATTATACAGTATTTCAAGAAAAAAATAAACGAAAGATTGTATTCTTTCGTTTGTTTTATCAAAATATTAAATTACTTACCATGAAATTTTGGAGCACGTTTTTCTTTGAAAGCTGTTACGCCTTCTTTAAAATCTTCAGTACTCATACAAAACGGTTGTGCAACCGTTTCTGTTAAAAGAGCATCATCTAAAGTTGGTTCTTGATTAATATACTTTTTAATAAGACTTATAGCAATTGGTGCAGAATTTGCAAGACGAGTTGCCATTTTCTCAACAGCCTCATCAATTGAAGCAGTATCATAAACTTTATTTACAAGCCCTAATTTATCAGCTTCAGCAGCATCTATTAAATCACCAGTAAACATAAGTTCTTTTGCCTTAGCAAGCCCTATTGATTTTGGTAAAAAATACAATCCCCCGCAATCAGGAACTAAACCAACTTTTGCGAAACTTTGAGCAAATTTTGCTGTATCTACAACATAGACAAGATCACAAGCTAACATTAAGTTAAAACCAGCACCAGCTGCAACACCATTAACCTTTGCAATGAAAGGTTTAGGTATACTAGTAATTCTCTTAGCAACATTACCAACAGATGCAATGAAATTTTGTTTTTCACTATTCTCTGTTATCGTTTCTAGAAAACTTAAATCACCACCAGCACAAAATGCTTTTCCAGCACCAGTAAGAATAACTACTTTAACTGCAGGATCATCAGCTGCTTTACTCAAATTTTTATGTAACCCAGAAATTAATGCTCCATTCATAGAGTTTAAACTTTCTGGGCGATTTAATGTAATTGTAGCAATACCATTATTTACACTATACAAAACTGCTTCTTGCATTTTTATCTCCTTATAACAACACTATTTTTTCAATAAATCACCAATAGTAGTAGACTTTAGATTTTCTTCTACATTTTTTTGTAACTTTACATAAAATTTTCTAAGGGGACATTTCTTTGTTGCAAAGCGACTACAATATTCGTCGTCATATAAACAACGATTTATGTTCATTGTAGGCTCTAAAGTATTAATAACATCAAAAACGGTAATATCTTTAGCAGGTTTGTTTAAAGAAAAACCTCCTGATGCACCAACTTTACGTTTTATTATATCAGCTGCTACTAATTTTCTTGCAATATTTAATACATCCTTTGAAGGAATTCTCATGGCATCCGAAATTTCAATAGAAGTTGATATCTTATTTTCTTGAGCTAAATATAGGACTATTCTGATGGCATAATCTGTTGTAACATTTAATTGCATAACGTATTCCTCCCTTACACTCCATATTTAATTTTATCTTATTTGTAAATAAATAAAAACCCCTTCGAAAGGGGTTTTCAAAAAAATCACAGACTATAATTTGGTGCTTCTTTTGTAATGATTACATCATGAGGATGACTTTCTTTTAGACCAGCACCAGACATTTTTATAAATTGAGTTTTAGTAATCATTGCCTCAATATTTTCAGCGCCGCAATAACCCATACCAGCTCTTAATCCACCTATTAATTGGTAAAGCGTATCAGAAGCACTTCCTTTAAACGGTACACGTCCTTCAATTCCTTCTGGCACTAATTTTTGTTCATTTTCTTGGAAGTAACGATCTTTTGAGCCTTTTTCCATAGCTCCTAGTGACCCCATACCTCTATATACTTTATAAGATCTACCTTGATAAATTATAGTTTCACCAGGTGACTCTTCAGTTCCCGCTAATAGACCACCTATCATAACAACATTAGCACCAGCTGCAATAGCTTTTGCAATGTCGCCAGAATATTTTATACCACCATCTGCAATAATTGGTACTCCATATTTTCGTGCAACTTTTGCACAATCGTTAATTGCTGTAATCTGAGGAACACCTATACCAGCTACAACACGAGTAGTACAAATAGAACCTGGTCCAATACCAACTTTCACCGCATTTACTCCACATTTAATCAAGGCTTCAGTAGCTTCACCAGTAGCTACATTACCTGCAATAATCTCTAATTTAGGGAAAGCCTTACGTAATTTTTTTACTGATGTTAAAACGCCATGTGAATGTCCATGTGCTGTATCAATTACAAGTACATCGATACGCGCAGCAACAAGTGCTTTTGCTCTTTCCATCATATCTGCACCAACACCAACCGCTGCAGCAACACGTAAACGGCCATCTGCGTCTTTATTAGCATTTGGATATAGTTTTGCCTTTTCAATATCGCTAATAGTAATTAAACCTTTTAATTTTCCGCTCTTATCAACCAAAGGTAATTTTTCAATGCGATGTTTGCTTAGAATAGATTTTGCTTTTTCTAAAGAAGTTCCTACAGGAGCAGTAATTAAACCTTCACTAGTCATACTTTCTTTTAAAGGTTTTTTTACATTAGTTTCAAAACGCAAATCTCTGTTGGTTATAATACCGAGAAGTTTACCTTTTTCATCACAAATAGGAACACCTGAAATATGATAATGCTCCATCATTTTAACAGCATCACCAATAACATTATTAGGACCTAAGTATACTGGATCTACAATAATTCCATGTTCAGATCGCTTAACTCTTTGAACCTCTTCCGCTTGTTCTTCAATAGTTAAGTTTTTATGAATAACGCCAATACCACCTTCGCGAGCAATAGCAATCGCCATTTTAGCTTCTGTAACTGTATCCATACCGGAACTTATCAAAGGCATATTAAGTTTGATATTCTTTGTTAAAAAAGTAGAAACATCAACATCACGTGGCAACACTTTAGATTCTGCTGGTACTAAAAGCACATCATCAAAAGTTAAACCTTCTTTTCCAAACTTATCTTTACGCATAATCTTACCCCTTCCGTCTTTAAAATATTTCACCTATATTATCACACTACAAATCGGAAAGCAAGTAAAAATTTCAAATAAAAAAGAAGCCCTAAGGCTTCTTTTTTATTTAATGTATTTATTTTCCAATTTTTCAAATGTTCCATTGAATTCCATTTCTTCCATCCACATATTAACGAAATTCAAGAATTCTTGATCACCTTTTTTCATTAAAAGTCCAAAATTGTTTTTTGTAAAAGGTTCATCTACTAATGGTGCTGCCAATTTAGCATTATCACGAACATAACGACGTGCTTCCATAGTTTCAGTAATCATTACATCTGCTTTACCTTCACCAATAAGAGCTGGTATTTCAGCATTTTGTTGATGTACTAAAATAGTAACATTTTTCAAGTTTTCTCTAGCAAATTTTTCATTGGTGCCACCTGGATTAACCATAACGCGTACACCTGGTTGATCAATAGCTTCTAAAGAAGTAAATCTACCTGCATTAGCTTTGCTAACTAAAACAGTTTTACCAAATTTTAAATATCCATGAGAAAGATCCATTAACTTTTGTCTTGCAAAAGTTCTTGTGATTCCACACATAGCGACATCAAATTTACCGTCCATGGTATCTTTTGTTAAATTAGGCCAAGTTGTTGGTACAAACTTAACTTTTACTCCAAGTGCATCAGCAAGTAATGTTACTGCTTCAGTGTCAAATCCTTCATACTTTCCTGTTTCTTTATCAAGATAAGACATAGGTTTGTAATCACCAGTAGTACCTACTAACAATTCCCCTCTTTTAATAACTTGCTCTAGTTTGCCTTTTGGTGCAGCAGATGCTGCTACACAACCAACTAAAGCCATTACCACCATACATAAAGCTAGAATTTTTTTCATATTCCTCATCCTTCCATCCTACAATTTTCGTGTAAATCACACTTATTATTATATTTTAAAAGCAAATAAAAAAGCAATAATTATTAATGTAACATTTGTTTCAATAATAATCATTGCTAATTATCTTATTATTTTTTTATTTCATCAAAAATATGTTTATTTTTTACTTTTATATAAGTACCTTTCATTCCTAAAGACTTGGTATCTATTAGTCCTGCGCTTTCAAATTTACGCATTGCATTGACTACAACAGAACGTGTTATACCTGCTTTATCAGCAATTTTCGATGTAATTAAAATTCCTTCGTCACCTTTTAACTCAGCTAATACATTAACAATAGCTTCCCATTCAGAAAAAGAAAGGCTCGAAAAAGCAATTTGCACCATAGCTTTCGCTCTAACCTCATCTTCAAGCTTAGCTGATTTTTCTGTTAATATATGCAACCCCGCAATAGTCGCTGCATATTCCAATAAAGTTAAATCGTCATTTGAAAAAGTTTCATTATATCTTCCTGCAACCAAAGTTCCCACTCTTTCGCCGTTAGCAAAAAGAGGAGCAAGACAACTTACTTTATCTGGATAAGCACATTTTTTATTATCTAGAACGCATCTAACCGTAGCATACGGAAAATTTTCGTCAACTTCATCTAAGCTATTCATATAATCAGTATTCAATTTATGAAACTCCATCTTACTAATTATATTATTGATTACACGATCGCACTCAAATTCAGCATTTAGTGAATAGCCTGCAATTTTACCGGTTTCAGTAACTATATAAATATTTGCTCCTACTACCTCTCCCAAAACTCTAGCTAACGCATTATAATCCAACTTTTCCTTTTGCAAAACTTTAGTCATTTTTCTTACTTTTTCTAATAATTTCATATTCATTCCCTCCTCATTTTCTAAGCACGTGGGAAATTCTTCTTATATACATTTGTAATCCTCTCCGTTGTTACATGTGTATATATTTGAGTTGTAGATAAATTAGCATGACCTAACAATTCTTGGACAACTCTTAAATCTGCACCATGGTCTAATAAATGGGTCGCGAAAGTATGCCTTATAGTATGAGGCGTAACATTTTTTTGAATTGCAAGCATTCGTACATACTTGTCAATAATACGCCTAACACTACGATCTGTTAAAGCACCTCCACGATTATTTATAAATACTTTTTCATGCTCTTTTACATTGTATTTTTGCATAAGAACTTGTCTAGAACCTGCGTAATAATCTAAAAAAGCATTTTTGCAAGTGTTTCCAATAGGCAAAATACGATCTTTATTACCTTTACCATGTAATAGTACAAAAAGACTTCCCAAATCAACATTACCAATTGTTAAATCTACTAACTCTGAAACACGACAACCAGTTGCATATAAAAGTTCTAATACTGCTTGATCTCTCAAACCAAGAGGACTCTTATCTGGCAGTAATAATATTTCACTTATTTCTGTTTCTTCTAAAAA
>CAMTOO010000029.1 GCA_947074185.1 uncultured Negativicutes bacterium | reverse complement strand
GATAGTACCAATGTTAGCATGTGGTTTGTTTCTTTCAAAATGTTGCTTTGCCATTCATTTTTCCTCCAAGTTCTGTTTCTAAGATTTTTTTGCAAACTTTACCAGTTTCTATAAATATATTCTCTAATATATAGAAAAATCCTGCTTTTTGATTTCTCTAAAATTGAAAATATAATAAAAAAAACCTCATTCGAGGCTTGATTCTATAGTATGGTGGCGGCGCACGGATTCGAACCGCGGACACTGCGGGTATGAACCGCATGCTCTAGCCAACTGAGCTACGCCGCCGTCTTGATGTTTGGAGCTGATGACCAGGATTGAACTGGTGACCTTATCCTTACCAAGGATACGCTCTGCCGACTGAGCTACACCAGCGCGTATGTTGGTTGCGGGGGCAGGACTTGAACCTACGACCTTCGGGTTATGAGCCCGACGAGCTACCAACTGCTCCACCCCGCGATTTGTGGTGGAGAGGGCTGGATTCGAACCAGCGAAGCGAAACGCGGCAGATTTACAGTCTGCTCCCTTTAGCCACTCGGGAACCTCTCCATTTTGGAGCTGGCAATAGGAATTGAACCCACAACCTGCTGATTACAAGTCAGCTGCTCTACCAATTGAGCTATGCCAGCATATGTTTGATAACAAAAACAATATTACACTATTAAAAATTTCTTGTCAACAGTTTTTTTATAAATAAAAATACCATAAAGTTAAAAATGCTAAAAGAATGCGATAATAAGCGAATGCCGCCAAATTATATTTATGTAAAAATTTCAAAAACCAGACCACAGTAAAATATGCAACTATGGCAGAAACTATAAATCCTATTGCTAAAATTTTAATATCATCACTAGAAAGATATGCCCAATTTTTCATCAAATCATAAAGACACGCAACCATCATTAATGGTACTGCAATAACAAAGGAATATTGCGCGCCTGCATCTCTATTTACCCCAGTAAATAAGCTACCTGCTAAAGTTGAACCTGAACGCGAAAACCCTGGCCACATCGCGAAAATTTGAAATGCACCTATTTTTGTTGCATCTTTTAAGGAAATTTTATCTACATCAGAAATTAATTCATCATTTTTCTTACCCATAGTATGTTCAGCAGCAAGCATTAAGATTGATCCGCCAATAAGCCCTATAGCTACTGTGAAAGGCGAGAATAGATATGCTTTAATGTATCCATGCAAAACGTATCCTAAAAGCATTACTGGCACGATACCAGCTGCTACATGCCAAGCGCTAAAACCTTTATTTACATCCCAACCATCTTTAGTTAAAAATCTTTCAAACCTATCTTTATAAATAACTATCACGGAAAGAATTGCACCTAGTTGAATGAATACGTCAAACACATCTGCTAAGCGTCCTTCAAACCCTAATAAATTACCTACTATAATCATGTGTCCAGTAGAAGATACAGGTACAAACTCTGTTAGCCCTTCCACTATACCAACTATTACTGCTATTAAATTTATATCCATTAATATTAAGTCCTCCAAAAAACGATCTTTAATATATAACCTTTTCTATTATATACTTTTATTTTATTTCTGCAAACAAAAAAATTTAACCGCTACTAAATACTAGTAGCGGTTATCTTATTATTCTTCGTCACCGAAAGAAATACCTATTTGTCTTGCTGCTCTAATAATAGAGCTATCGCTTGGGACTAATCTTACTTTTTCTGCTGCCTTGCCAATAGGCACAGTTAATATTTCATCATGATGTAAAGAAACCATTACATTATAATTTTTATTAATACATGCTTCTACTGCAGCAACACCATATCTTGTTGATAAAACTCTATCAAAAGGCGTTGGTGAACCGCCTCTTTGCAAATACCCTAGAACTGTACATCTAGATTCAATACCTGTTTTAGCTTCAATTTCATCTACTATTTTTGCACCTACACCACCGAGTCTTATAGGTTCAAAACTTCCTTCAACCATTCTTGCCACAGAAAGTTCTCCACCTATTGGTTTTGCGCCTTCTGCAACTACGATAATGCTAAATAATTTACCATGAGAAATACGTTCTCTTATTTTAGCAATTACTGCATCAATATTATATGGTATTTCAGGTAGTAGTATTACATCTGCACCACCTGCAATACCTGAATGCAGTGCAATCCAGCCTGCATAACGTCCCATGACTTCTAGAGCCATTACTCTATGATGAGATTCTGCAGTTGTATGCAAGCGATCAACAGCTTCTGTCGCTACTTCCATAGCAGTATCAAAACCAAATGTACGCTCTGTACAAGGAAGATCATTATCAATAGTCTTTGGCACGCCTATAACATTTACTCCGCATTCTAAAGAAAGTTCTGCTGCAATGTTAAGACTACCATCTCCACCTATAACAATTAAAGCTTCTATACCATGTTTTTTAAGGTTTTCAACTACTGTATCACGTTTGTCATAATAAACAAATTTTCCATCTTCTTCTACAGCAAATTTAAATGGATTATCTCTATTTGTAGTTCCTAGAACAGTACCACCTCTTGGTAAGATTCCGGAAATATCTTCGTAGGTCATTAACTTCATTTGATCATTAATTAGACCATTAAACCCGTTTTGGATACCGTAAATATCATATCCATTTTTCAAAGCACTTTTTACTACGCCTCTAATAACTGCGTTAAGACCTGGGCAATCGCCACCACCTGTTAATACTGCTAAAGTTCCTTTTGCCATATAATCTCCTATTCTACGTTCCAGATTGTATGGTCGGAAACTGGTATACGAATGGATTCTGAACCGTCAAACTTATCATAACAAAGTTTGTCAGCTTCTTGGTAACCTGGCCATGCTACTACAATAATAAATCTTTCACTTAATTTTTCTAACAAAGCATCTACTTCTAAACGGAATACAGGTACAAATAAAGTTTGCACTCTGTCCAATAGAATTACTTCTGAATCATATCCTTTAAGAATGTCTCCCATTAATTGAGGTGCGCTATTTTGGCGTTCGTTTTGTGGTATAGCCAAAAACTCTTCACTAATAAGTTCTCTTGCATCAACATATTGCCAATGCTTTTCGTGAGCAGCTTCTCTTAACACTTTGCTTTTTCCACTACCAGGTTTTCCTGTTACAAAAATCAAACCATTTTCACCTAGTTTTGCACTTTCTACTATTTTGATAAAGTCTTCAATTTGGCTCATACTGATTCCTCCTAGATAGATTTTATTTCTAATAATATTAACCGATAATATATCTAATACTTTTTATATTCGCTATTCCCCGCCGAAATCCTTTAATAAAAAAATAACACCATTCATTTCAAAAAATGGTGTTACATATGTTTCAATTTGTTAAATTTCACTTATCTTTTTTAGTAAATCTATTCTTAGGATCAACAGACAAAAGACTATTATAAATCATTTGAATATCCGTATCATCGCCACAAGTTTCTTTATATTTTTCTACTTTACGCTTAACACGTTGCAAAGCATTATCAATCGACTTAATATGACGATTTAGCTCTGCTGAAATCTCTTGGTAAGATTTACCATCTAAATAACTCATGAAAACATCCCATTCTAGATCACTTAGAATGTCATTCATTTTATTTTCGATATCTGCAAACTCTTCTCTTTTTATAACTAAATCTTCAGGGTTTGCTATCTTGCTGCCACCTGAAATTATATCTAAAAGAGTTCTGTCTGAATCTTCTTCATAAATAGGTTTATTTAAAGATATGTATGAGTTTAAAGGGATATGTTTTTGTCTTGTAGCAGTCTTTATTGCCGTAATAATTTGACGTGTTACGCAAAGTTCTGCAAAGGCTCTAAAAGAAGATTGCTTATCACTTTTAAAGTCCCTAATCGCCTTATATAAACCAATCATACCTTCTTGAATTATATCTTCACGCTCAGCACCAATGAGAAAATAACTTCTCGCCTTACCGCGCACAAAATTTCTATATTTATGTAGTAAATATTCTTGGGCTACGACGTTTTCTGCAGACTTAGCTTTTTCAACGATTTCTTCATCTGTCATATCAGAAAATTCAGCATAGGGATCTCTTATTTCTTCCGCTTCCATCTTCACCCTCCTTTTTTGTATTTAAAGTGCTTTAATTATACACTTTCAGGCACTTTTAGTCAATATTTACCACTATTTTAGGGACTATTTGCGTCTAAACTCTTCAAAATGCGTTAAAATATCACCTTTTAATCTCGCACTAATTTCATTTCGCCCTAAACTACTAGTTTTTTCATCAATTTTTTCAGTAATAAGTTTTTTGGTTCGTTTATAATTTTCTTTAAATTCTCTAGAGGATACTCTATAACCCCCAGATGTTAAGATATTATTTTGTTGCGCATAATCACTAGTTACAACAAAAACTTTTTCTTTAGCTTTAATAAGTTCGTAAGTTCTTCGTTCAATCCAAGTATCTGCTGTTTCGCCTTCTGCTGTGAAAACAATTTCCAGTCCAACACGTTTTTCAATCTCACAATTACCTTTTACTTCCATAGCATCAAAAACAAGAATCTCTTTCAACCCGTGAAATGCAACATATTCAGCAACATAATGCACTAGCAATTCTCTTGCATGTTCCAAATTTTCTTCACGAATTTCATTGAATTCTTGCCAACTATTTATAACATTATATCCATCAACTAAAAAGTAATCTTTACTCATTTATTTCTCCAACAAATTGCGTTGTCGCACAATTTCATACATAAGTACTGCACCTGCAGCAGAAGCATTTAAAGAAGATACTCCTCCTTGCATAGGTATACTAACTACTAAGTCACATTTTTCTTTAACTAATCTGCCTATACCTTTGCCTTCTGCACCAATTACTAGCACAACTGCTCCAGTAAGATTAGCTTTATAATGAGTTTCTCCGCCCATATCTGCGCCGATAATCCACATTCCCATATCTTTTAATTTATCAATAGTTTGAGCAATATTTCCGATTTGAACTACAGGCACATATTCAATAGCACCTGCAGAAATTTTTGCCACAACTGCATTTAAAGGACAACTACGTCTTTTAGAAACAAGCACACCATGTACACCTGCAGCATCTGCTGTACGAATTAAAGCGCCAACATTTTGCGGATCTTGCAACTCATCTAATAAAATTAAAAATGGTTCCTCATTTTTGGCTTTTGCTTTAGCTAGTACATCTTCAAGGGTACTAAAAGCAATCGGAGCTGCTAGTGCAGCAACTCCTTGATGCCTAAAATTAGGAACTAATTTATCTATTTTCTCTTGTTTTACATATTCAACAGGAACATTTTTATTTTTAGCAGCATTAATAATCTCACCAATACTACCACCTTTTATTCCATCTTGAACATATATTTTGTTTAAAGAACGTTCGCTACGTAATGCTTCTAAAATCGCATTACGACCAGCAATCATTTCATCATTCATAAATTCTCCTATGATTTAGCTTTTGCAGCTAAAATAGCTTCTAAACGGCCACAAGTCATTTCTCCTTCGTGACAAACACCTTCACTAACACAAGTTGGCCCTGCATTTTCAAACAATACTGGGGCAACTTGCTTGCATTCTGCTAACATAAGTTCTGCTAATTTACGAATTTCCCATTGCGCACGAGTGCAGCAACGTAAACTAAAGAAATTCATTAAAGAACGTACATTAAAAGTACATACAATTTTAGTTTCTGCAGCATTAGGAAGCATATAACGTGCATCTTCTGCTAACACACCATATTCTTCAGTAAATTCATTATATAAACCTTGAATATCAGCCATAAGTTTTTCAAACTTTTCTTTTGCTTCTGGTCTTGCAGCAATAGAAGGTGGCGTAATCACTTCAAAGTCGTGTTCTTTAACATACCGTTGAGATTGTTGTGAATAAGAAGCCATACGGTGACGTACTAATTGATGAGTTAATACTCTTGATACGCCTTCAATAGCAAAAGTAAATGTAACATGTTCCAAGGTTGAAAAATGTCCCATAGATACAAGTTTACGTACTAATTTAGCTGCTTGCTCATCAGTCATTTTTTCTTCTAGTTGAGCCGCGCCAATAGGGGAATAACATAATCTAGCACTCATAGCCACTGTTTTTTCTGGGTCTACAGTGTGTCTTAATAATTTTACTTGCATATTCTCACCTCTTCTTTAATTCAGTAGCTAGTATTTTAAACGCCTTTTCCATAATTTCTTCAAGACGTTCTTCTTTATCACTTAATAAAAGCCAACCTAATAACGTTTCAAATGCGGTAGATAATCTGTATTCACTTACAGAAGCACTTTTAGGAACAATAGATTTGGTATTACGACCACGTCTAATAATAACCTCTTCCTCTTCTGTAAAAGTTCCTTCTAACTCATGCATAACTTTAGCTTGCATTACAGCAGATACTGCTTTTGAAGCCATTTCATGCACAATTCGAACATGAGAAGATACTGGTAAAAGTCTTGTTCTAATGTATAAAGAAAAGACCGCATCTCCTATCAACGCCAAAAGCACTGGATTAATTTCCTTAACTTTTGGATATTCAATTTTTTCAGCTTCACAAGCTTCTAAGGCTTGTTTTTTTAGCATTTGATAATGTTCAAATTTCACTATTTTTTCCACCTTACGCCTTGCGGAGTATCCTCTAATACTATACCAATATTTGTTAATTGATCTCTTAAAGCATCTGCTTGTGCATAATTTTTATTAGCACGAATGTCTTGGCGTAAACCAATGATGATATCCATTAATTGGTTGTCCAAACTAGAATCAGCAATAGCATCATCTTCAGACATTTCTAAGACACCAATAATAGATGCCATTTCTGTAAATACTTCATTAATTTGATCTATTAATTTACCATCTGGACGCTTACCTGAACTAGTAACGTCTGTATAGTAAACATTTATTTCTTTAGCTAAAGCAAACATATGGCTAATTGCTAAAGATGTATTGAAATCATCACGCATTGCTGCCAAAAATTCATTTCTAAGAGTAGCAACATTATTAGCGACGATATTGCTTTCTTCTGTTGCTGCGTCCCCCATCATTTCACCTAAAAGAGCTAAGTTTTCTTGCGCTGTTTTTAAACGAGCAAGACTTTTTTCTGCTTCTTTTAAGCGTTCGTCACTAAAATCTAGTGGACTACGATAGTGAGTAGAAAGAATAAAGAAACGTAAAGTTTCTGGTTCGTAGTGTTCTAAAATATCAATTACCATGAAGAAATTACCTAAGGATTTAGACATTTTTTCTTCATTAACAGTAATAAAGCCATTATGTAACCAATAATGAACGAAAGGATGGCAACCAGTGCAACCTTCCGATTGAGCAATTTCGTTTTCATGATGTGGGAATATTAAATCGCTACCACCACCATGGAAATCAAAAGTTTCACCAAGATACTTCATACTCATAGTTGTACATTCAATATGCCAACCTGGGCGACCTTCACCCCAAGGAGATTTCCAAGCAGGCTCGCCTGGTTTGGCTGCTTTCCATAAAGCAAAGTCCATAGGGTTTTGCTTTCGATCATTTACATCTACACGAGCACCAGCCATCATATCTTCTAAATTACGTCCAGAAAGTTCACCATAATGCGGGAATTTTTCTACACTATAATATACATCTCCATCTACTTCATAAGCAAAACCGCGCTCGATTAAAGTTTCTACAGTTTTGATAATATCTTCAATATGATCAGATACACGAGGATAAATATGAGCACGTTTTATTTTAAGCTTATCCATAACTTCAAAATAAGATTCAATATAACGTCCGCAAACATCACTCCATTTTACACCTTCTTCATTTGCTGTGTTGATAATCTTATCATCAACATCAGTAAAATTTTGCACATGAAGTACATCATAACCTTCATGTTCTAAAAATCTTCTAATCACATCCCAAGTTACAAATGGTCTAGCATTACCAATATGTGGATGATTATAAGGCGTAACACCACATACATAAATTTTTACTTTACCCTCTTCAATTGGTTTAAAATCTTCTTTTTGTTTCGTTAACGTATTATAAACTTTAATAGCCATTTCAAACTCCTTATAAGCTTACACCTGATTTTTCAAGGCTAGCTTTGATACGATTTATACTTCTTTCAATTCCGAGAATAGGAATCATTTCTGCAAGTTCTGGACCATGTTGATTTCCTGTTAAAGCAACACGTATTGGCATAAATACATTTTTGCCACCCAAACCTGTTTCTTTTTGAATCTTTTTGAAAGTAGCTTTTACTGCCGGACCATCTAAAACTTCCAAAGCATGTAATTCAGCAAAAAGCATATTCATTACTGTAGGAACAGATTCTTCTTTTAATACAGCTGCTGCTTCATCATTTTCAAATCCAAAATCATCACTAAAATACATAGCAACTGCTGCTGGAATTTGAGCACCATAGGAAATATGTTCTTTAGCTGTTGCAACTACTGATTTAAGCCATTCTAATTTTTCACCAGTTTCATCGCCAGTCATATATCCAGCTTCAATCATATGAGGTTTAGCTGTTTCGAAAAATTCTTCAGCAGATAATTTACGCATATATTGTTGATTAATCCAGTTTAATTTATCTACGTCAAAAACTGCTGGATTTTTAGCAACATGATCCATAGAGAATTCTTGAATTAATTCTTCAATAGTGAATAATTCTTGTTCACCACTTGGAGACCACCCTAAAAGCGCAAGGAAATTATTTAAGCCTTCTGGTAAATAACCTAATTGTCTATATTGATCTACAGAAGTTGCACCATGTCTTTTTGACATTTTAGTGTGATCTTTACCTAAGATTAGGGAAATATGTCCAAAGATTGGTCTTTCAAAACCAAGTGCATCATAAATTAAGCATTGTCTTGGAGTGTTTGATAAATGTTCTTCAGCACGGATTACATGAGTAATTTCCATAGTTGAATCATCGATAACTACTGCATAGTTATATGTTGGAATACCATCAGATTTTACGATTACATAATCACCAATGCCATTGGATTCAAATACTACATCACCGCGAACTAAGTCATTAACTACGATTTGTTTGTCAGCAGGAACACGGAAACGTACAGTTGGTTTTCTGCCTTCTGCTTTATATTGTTCAATTTGTTCTGATGTTAAATCGCGACATTTACCCATATATCTTGGCATTTTGCTATCTGCAATAAGTGCTTGTCTTTCTGCTTCTAACTCTTCATCAGTACAGTAACAGTAGTAAGCATGTCCATCAGCAATAAGTTTTTCGGTATATTTATTATAAATATCAAGACGTTCAGTTTGTCTGTAAGGACCATTGTCGCCACCTACATCAATACCTTCATCCCAATCCATACCTAACCACTTTAATGCTTTTTTAATGTTTTCTTCTGACTCTCTAGTAGAACGTTCCAAATCTGTATCCTCGATACGAAGAACAAATTTACCACCTACTTTACGAGCGAATAACCAATTGAAAAGTGCAGAGCGAGCTCCTCCAATATGAAATGGGCCTGTTGGGCTTGGTGCAAATCTCACTTTAATTTGTTTTGACATCTTACTACTACCTCCAAATATATACTAATTATTTTTTATTAAACTTGCTACTGCTTCTGCAGCCATACCTTCGCCACGACCTACAAAACCTAATTTTTCTGTAGTAGTGGCTTTTATATTTACATTATTTATTGAAACATTTAAATCTTTTGCTAAACACTCTAACATCTGCGGAATATAACCTGCAAGTTTAGGTGCTTGAGCCATAATTGTAACATCTACATTATTAACTTCCCAATTATCTTTAGCCAAAAGATTTAACACTTCTTTTAACAATTTACGGCTATCAGCATCTTTAAATTCTGCTGCTGTATCAGGAAAATGTTTTCCTATATCCCCTAAAGCTGCAGCACCTAATAAAGCATCCATTATTGCATGTAGCGCTACATCTGCATCACTATGCCCTAATAATCCTTTTTCATAAGGTACTTCAATGCCACATAATATTAATTTGCGATCAGGCACTAATTTGTGCACATCAAAACCTATACCTATTCTAAATTGCATTAGATAAGCTCCTGTTTCTCAATAATTTTTTCAGCTAGAATAACATCTTCTGGAGTCGTTATTTTAATATTGCTATAACTACCTTCTACCACAGACACTTTTGTGCCTAAGGCCTCTACTAAAGATGCATCATCTGTAACTGTAATATCATTTTCTTCGAGATATTTATAAGCTTTCTTTAAAAGACTTATTTTAAAGATTTGTGGGGTTTGAATAGCACGTAGTGTCTCTCTTTTAGGAGTGGAAACTACATTATCTTTAGCATCAATAACTTTAATTGTATCTTTAACTGGTACTGCAGCAATTGCAGCACCAGTTTTTAATGCTTTTTTTAAAACGCTTTCAAAAATCATTCTGCCTGCAAAAGGTCTTGCGCCATCATGCACAGCTATGTAACCACCATCATCTTCAATTGATTCTAATGCATTACGCACTGAATCTTGTCGTTCTTTACCGCCTTCAACCAATCTCCAGTTCAAACCTTTCAAAAAACTTTGATGTTTGATAAAAGTTTGTTCTGCTTCTTCAATTTCCCCTTTTGCTACGACCACTATTACTTCTTTTACAAGTTTAGTCTCTTTTAGCATCTTTAAACAATGTACTATTAGGGGAACATCTTTTATTTTAGCAAAGGCCTTGTTTTTGTCTAAGCCTAGGCGCTTACCAGCACCAGCAGCTGGAACTATTGTAATAATTTTTTCCATTGCAATACCTCTTAGATAACTTTTGCAAAAATCATTCTACCTGCAGAAGTTTGTAATACTGAAGTTACTGAAATATCTACAGTTTCTCCTACTGCTTTGCGTCCACCTTCAACTACGATCATAGTCCCATCATCAAGATACGCAACTGCTTGACCAGCTTCTTTTCCTTCTTTCACCAAGAACGCCTTCATTTCTTCACCTGCAGTAACAAGTGGCTTTACAGCATTTGCTAAATCATTAATATTAAGTACTCTAATCCCTTGAATTTCAGCAACTTTGTTAAGATTAAAATCGTTAGTTACTACTAAGCCATTTATTTTTTGAGCTAACTTAACAAGTTTACTATCAACTTCTGAAATATCTTCGTAATCAGTATCATCTATAACTATTTTTAAATCCTCTTGTTGGATTTCTTTAATTAAGTCTAAACCTCTACGCCCTTTAGCACGTTTTAAATTATCAGCAGAATCAGACAACCTTTGTAATTCATCTAAAACAAAATGCGGAATAACAATGGCTCCTTCTAAAAAACCTGCTCTAATAATATCAACTATTCTACCATCAATAATTACACTAGTATCTAAAACTTTACTTTTACAAATTGTATTAGCACTAGCTTCATTACCTTTAGAACCTAATACAGTAGTATTTTTAATGTTTGGAATTCTATTGAAAAAATCTACTAAATCCTTATGCTTACGAAGAGCAACTTTTGCACCAACTATAGAGAATATTAAACTTAGTATTAAAGGAATATATGGCCCAATGATAGGTAATCTTGAAAATGGTCCTCCGAGAAGATTAGCTAATATTAAGCCTATCCCGATACCAAAAACCATAATTAAAATATCACTAGTTGGAACTTTACTTAATATAGAGGTTAATCCATCAGAAAACTGCATTAGATACTTTTCTAACATAGGAGAAAGTATCCAGCCAAGTCCACCAAAAATCACAATCCCAATAACACCTGAGATGATCGTCGCCATAGCTATATCAAAAAAGCTATTGTTATGAAAGTCAAATCCAAAAATATCAGGTACTTGTGGCAACAAGTACTCTGCAAGTATGAGTCCGGTTACTGCAAAAATAATGGCTACAATCAATCTAAATGCTCTGTGCAACATCATTTTTCACCCCCTTTCAATAATTTTTTCTATCTTATTATTGTACTACAAATCACCATATTTTAACAATATAAAACTAGTAAAAACTACAAAAAATGCTCTTAGTTTGTAAACAAACTTCGAGCATTTATTTTAAGTACTTATCAATCCAGTTTTCAGCTTCAACTAAATCACTTTCTTTAATAAGCATAATTTCGCTAGCTAATATTTGACGAGCAGTAGTAAGTAAACGTTTTTCACCGGTAGAAAGTTTTTTCTCACCATCTTGAACCGTCAGTATTCTAATTACCTCTGCCAACTCAAGCACATTACCACTTTTCATTTTTTCAACATAAATATTAAAACGTCTATTCCAAGTTATGCTACGAAGATTAGTATCTGGTCGCTCTTTTAAAACTTTTGTAATTTGTTTTAAAACTTTATTTTCACAAACAGATCTTATACCAACCTTCTCTATGCTTTCAACGGGAACTCGTACTTTCATGTTGCCAAGAAACATTACCAACACTAAATAATCCGCAGTACGCGAATCGAACTCACGTTGTTCAATTGCTTCAACAACACCAGCACCATGCATAGGATAAACAACTCTATCCCCTATCGAAAACATCCTTTCACCTCCAAAACAAACTACTATCTACCCTTAAATAATAGCATTTTTAGTGTTGAAAGTCAAATTTTTTCATTTTATCATAACTATAGTATTGTGTCAATAAAATTAATATTTATTAATCAAAAATTTTACTAAATGCTTCTTCAACAGTCCTAACTTGTACGATTTTTGCCTTAGTTTCTTTAATTTTAAGATTACCAGCTGGAACGATTATTTTAGTGAAGCCAAGCTTTACTGCATCAGCAATACGCTTTTCAGGAGCCATAACTCGTCTTATTTCCCCTGTAAGACCAACTTCACCAAAAACCATAACATCTTTTGGGATAGGTTTATTTTTATAACTAGATACTAATGCAGCCATTACTGCTAAATCAGCAGCGGTTTCTGTTACCTTTATCCCCCCAACCACATTAACATATGCGTCAAAGCTACCAAAATCAAGTTTGAGCTTTCTTTCTAGGATAGCTAACAACATACCTACCCTGTTATAGTCAAAACCTACAGCGGTGCGTTTAGGCATACCATAAGGTGTTCGTGCTACTAAAGCTTGAAACTCTACCATAAGTGGTCTATTACCTTCTAAAGATCCACATACTACAGAACCAGTTACATGATTTTCGCGTTCTTCTAAAAATAAGCCTGCAGGATTTGTTATTTCAACTAATCCTCCCTCTTCCATAGAAAATATTCCACTTTCACTTGTAGAACCAAATCTGTTTTTTAAAGCACGTAATACTCTAAATGTATATGAACGTTCACCTTCAAATTGTAATACCACATCTACCATATGTTCTAGCAATCTAGGCCCAGCAATATTACCATCTTTAGTTACGTGCCCAATAATTAGCACTGCTACACCTGTACTTTTTGCAAATTTCAAAAGCTTTGCAGTACATTCTCTAACTTGGCCAACACTACCTGCTGCTGTTTGCAACTCACTGCTATACATAGTTTGAATTGAATCAATCACTAATAATGCTGGTTTTATTTCTGTTGCTTGCAATAAAATACTATCCAAATCTGTGGCTGTCATAATAAGTAGTTTATCAGTACAATTCCCTAATCTACTAGCTCTCATAGCAGTTTGTGATTCAGACTCTTCTCCAGATATATATAATACATCTACATCTTTTTGGCTAAATCTCATTGCAACATCTAATAGCATAGTAGATTTACCAATACCAGGATCGCCGCCTAATAAAATCAAACTACCTGGTACAATACCACCACCTAGTACTCTATCAAATTCTGAAATACCAGTTTCAAGGCGTGCTACCTTTTCTGTCGCAACACTTTTTACAGTTTTAGGTTTGCTGCTATCCATAAAAGAAAGATAACTTTGCTTTTTAGATGGCCCATCTAATTCTTCCATAAAACTATCCCAAGCTTCGCAGTTAGGACATTTACCCATCCAGGTAACTGTTGTATACCCACAAGCCTGACACACAAAATTAGTTTTATTTTTTGCTTTAGCCATCAACTACCTCGCCTCTAACATCTACATGTACCAGGATGTTTTCATTTATTTTTTTTGCGATAACAAATTCATTATTATCATCAACATCTAAAATCATTAAATCACCTTTAGCAAAAGTGCCATCTAAATATTTATCTGCGATTATATCCTCAACATGCTTACGCAAAGCACGACGTAAAGGACGCGCACCATAAGTAGGATCCATTCCAACTTCTAACAATTTTGCTCTAGCCTTCATAGACGCTTCTAATTTTAGCCCTGTATCAGCAAGACGTTCTTCTAGCTCACCTAAAAGTTTATCTACAATTTCTGCTAATTCTTTTTTAGATAAAGTATCAAATACAATACTTTCATCTAAACGATTCAAAAATTCTGGTCTAAATACTTTTTTAATTTCTTCTAAAACTTTTTCTTTATTACTTTGAAGGTATGCCGCATCAGAATTTTTAAACCCTAAAGCGCCGCCAGATGCAAATTTTTCTACACCAGCATTACTTGTCATAATAAGCACAACATTTCTAAAATCGACTGTCTTGCCTTGCCCATCAGTAAGGCGTCCGTCTTCCATTATTTGCAAGAGGATATTAAATACGTCTGCATGTGCTTTTTCAATTTCATCTAAGAGTACTACTGCATAAGGCCTTCTTTTTACAGCAGAAGTAAGTTTTCCACCTTCTTCATAACCTACATAACCCGGAGGTGCACCAATAAGTCTAGACACTGTGTGTTTTTCCATAAATTCACTCATGTCAAAGCGAATTATCGAACGCTCATCGCCAAAAAGATTTTCAGCAATTGCTTTTGCAAGTTCCGTTTTACCTACACCTGTTGGTCCTAAAAACAAGAAGGAACCAACTGGTCTATTTTTATCTTTTAAGCCCACACGAGCTCTTCTAATAGCTTTAGCAACTACTTCGACAGCTCCAGTTTGTCCAACAATACGATTATGAAGAGTGCTTTCTAATTTCAGTAAGTTCGCTGACTCAATACTAGTTAATCTTTCTAAAGGTATATCTGTCCATTGAGAAATAATTTTTTCAATCATTGGTACAGTAACTTCCGCCTTATCATTTGTATCAGCATTTTTCATCTTAACTGCTGAGCAAGCTTCATCCAATAAATCAATTGCTTTGTCAGGTAAATTGCGATCATTTAAGTATCTATCAGATAGTTTAATAGCAGCTGCAAGAGTATCATCTGCAATTTTCACATTATGAAAATCTTCAAATCTACTTCTTAATTTTTCTAAAATAATTAATGTTTCTTTATCAGTCGGTGCCTTGATCATAATCGGATGAAACCTACGTTCCATGGCTGCATCTTTTTCAATACTACGACGATAATCCTCTGTAGTAGTTGCGCCAATAACATGTAGTTCACCTCTTGCTAAAGCAGGTTTTAGAATATTAGCAATACTCATCATACCTTCAGTAGCATTCATGATCATTTGCAATTCATCAATAAATAAAATTATATCTTTGCTATCTTTCACAGCATCAATGATATCGCAGAGGCGTTCTTCAAGCTCGCCGCGATACTTTGCACCAGCCACAACATACCCTAATTCTAAAGAGAAAATTATTTTATCTTGTAAGAAACTAGGCACTTCTTTTTCTGCTATTTTTTGCGCTAGCCCTTCTGCTACAGCTGTTTTCCCTACACCTGCTTCACCTATCAAAACAGGATTATTTTTGCTGCGGCGACATAAGACTTGCATCAAATGTTCGATTTCTGCATCTCTGCCTACTACAGGATCAATTTTTCCTGCTAAAGCATACTCATTAAGATTTCTGCCAAATCCTTCTAATAGTTTTAAGGCTTTAGCTTGTGTTTCTTGCAACTCTAATTTATCTGCATCTTCTTGTAATATATTTCCTTCTGGTAAATTTTCGCCATCAAAATGCAAATGATTAAGTACATTCATTATTCTTTCTTCAGTTATTTGGAAGCGAGTTAAAACCCTTGCGGCCACTCCTTCTTCCTCGCGAATTAATCCTAAGAGAATATGTTCCGTCCCTACTTTACACATTCTTTCAAATTTGGCATGTTTTTTCGCATGCTCAATAACTTCTTGAGCACGACGAGAAAAGCCAGTAGGTTTAACAACCTCTGTGCCAAAATTCATCCAACTTTCCAATTCCATTTTAAGCGCGGCAAGAGTAACATTATTCTCTACTAATATTTTTGCTGCAGCACAATCTTGATTATTTAAGATCGCCCATAATAAATGTTCTGTTCCGATAGTTTTATATTGTCTAGAATGAGCATTTTTCTTTGCAGCCTCTACTACTTTGCTTGCCTCATCTGTATAAATAGATTCTGGAATACCTATATTTTCTATGCCTTCGAAAGGTTGAAATAATCCTTCTATAAAGTCTTTTATATCCGATAAATCTGTTGTTTTCATCTTGTGTGGCGCTAATGCTTTTGCGCATTTCTCACAAAGCCACATTTGCACTTGTTTATCTGGTGGATTAGCAACTACAACTTGTACTACTGCTTCACGTTCACCGCATCTTTGACATAACATAAAATCACCTCTATTTCCTAGATGTCATTGCTTCCATGGCTCTTTGTAATACTTCACGTTTTTCCTCTTCTGAATTATTTAAAATACCAAGCATATAACTCAAAAGTTTTGCTTCACGAATAGTTATCATCCTATGAGCTAACCAATACTCCAAAATTTCATTAATACTTGGAATATGTTCCTGTTTTTTTACCTGTTCTGGTTCTACACGTAAAATTTTAACAAAGCCCCCACTACCACGCCTAGACTCAACCATATAGCCACGTTCAAAAGTAAAACGTGTATTTAATACATAACTAATTTGAGACGGTGCGCAGTCTAATCTAGTAGCTAATTCATTACGTTGAACTAAAACTGAATTGTCTCGGCCTTGCAACATTTCTTCTATTATAAAACTTTCAATTATATCTGCTATATTTTTCATTTTACCACCTACCTTGCACATTTAATTCTATACTTATATTATATTTGACTTTTCGACTTTTGGCAAGAAAAAAGTAGCAGCCGTTAAGCCACTACTTTTAATGTTATTTGTGTTCGTAAATTTCTACACGACGGTTTTTAGAACGATTAGTTTCATTA
>CAMTOO010000028.1 GCA_947074185.1 uncultured Negativicutes bacterium | reverse complement strand
AGTTCAAGAAAAAATAAAAAAGCAAGCTGGAAAAAAAATTATAAAAAATACAGAAAAATTAAGAGAAGAACATTCTATAAAAGAAGATATAAGAGGTACTTTAGAAGCAAATTATGAAATATTTAGATAAGAAAAATATGGACAAACTAGAATAACTTTTATTAGATTGATTAATTGATTGTAAAATATCAAGAAAAAACTTAAAAAATTTTACAAAACCATAATTTTTTAGTATTATATAAAGGTAAATGAAAATGAACAGATAATATTAAGTAGCAATTGAATTTAGAAGATACATGTTGGAGTTGCTAGAGAGTCAGTAGATGAGTATGCCCTGGTAGTTTTTATCCAGTTACTACTGGACATATAGATATATTGGAACGTGTAAATCAAATGTTTGATGAAATAATTATCAGTGTATTTTATAACCCTATTAAAGAAAAATCTATTTTTACAATGGAAAAACGTTTTGAAATGCTTAAAGTTGCAACAAAACATATTCCAAATGTAAAAGTGACTTGTTTTACAGGTTTATTAAACGAATTTTGTGAAAAAGAAAAAGCACCTTTTATCGTAAGAGGGTTGCGCGCTTTTTCAGATTTTGAATACGAGTTCCAACGTGCATTATTAATTAAAAACATTAATGATAAACTAGAAACTGTTTTCATTATGACAAATGCTAACTATTCATTTATTAGCTCATCAGGAGTTCGCGAATTAGCAACTTTTGGTGGCTCAATAAAAGGGTTAGTACCTACATGTGTAGAAGCTAATATTAAAGAACATTTTAAAAAAATCAAAAAATAGGGAAAGAGGTTGAAATTCATGCTAGATAGAAAAGGTACCAACGTAACTTTAGATCGTATTTTCGAAGAAATGTATACTCTTATTTCAGAATCAAATAGAATTCCATTGACCGACAAAATCATTATCGAAGAAAGTGATTTAGCTGGCGTTTTAGACGACTTGAAGGATGCTATTCCAAAAGAAGTTAAGAGTGCTAGTCAAGTTTTAGAAGAACAAAAAACCATTGTTTCCAATGCGCGTGAAGAAGCAGAAGCTATTGTTGAACAAGCAAAAGCAGAAGCAGATAGAATCTTAACTATGGCTAATGGTGAAGCTGAACGCATTATGCGTGAAGAAGAAATCGTTAAACAAGCTGAAAGCTTTGCTGACGAAGTTCGTACAGAAGCATTGCGTTATAGAGACGAAGTTAAATCTGAAGCTGATGTTTATGGTAGTACTGTTAAAACAGAAGCATTGCAATATGCAGAAGATATGCTCGGCTATCTATCTACAAATATGCAATCTGCATTAGATGCGTTAGGTGATAACTATAATAGAATCTCTGCAGAACGTAAAAATTTAGAAGTTCCTATAACACCAGCAATTGATGCTGAACTCTCTGACGAAAACGTTGAAGAGATGGACGAAGAATAAAAAAAGTAAAGCTCCTTGCTTAAGCAAGGAGCTTTTTTATAGATATAAAGGTGATGTTAAAAAGTCTTGGCCTGTTAAACCAGGTTTGTTTTTTAATAGATAGTAAAGATCTGTTGCTTTTAAATCAAGTTTCAAAAGCTTGTTGTAATTAACTGAATGTTCATGTTCTTTTAAGCGTCCTAATTTATTAATAATAGGAAGTGTCGCTGTATTTTTCATTTCTTTTAAGAGCATGCGTCCTTTGCTATTGAAAGCGAGTACTCTAATATATGCAGGTTCTTGTGTTTTGCGCCAAAAATTACGTTTTTCTTTAAGTAAAACTTGTAGGATTAATCTATTTATCCCAGCCTCTGAATATCTCTTGGTAACTATTTTGTTTGTATAAACATCTAGTTCATCCGAAAGATATTTTTTTTGGTTAAGCAAGCGAGTACAAAGACCTAGACTAGCATTTGAACTATTGTAAATATCTTCAGGTGTTGCATCTAGCGTTGCATAAGCAAATAGCTCAGACAAAGTTTTAGTTGCGAGCGTTAAATCTTGTTTAGCTAGGACTTTAAAGATATTAGCTGGAACTACATTTTTTATTTTTCTTAGCTCATTTTCTTTTAGAAGGGTTTTTCTAATAGAAGAAGCAGAACTAAAATCTTTTTTTAAGGTTTGGTCATTATGATCTGCGCCAATTCGTTCAATGGGGAATATGGTAGCAGTGCTTTTACTTTGGAGTAAAACTTTTCTATAACTAAAACCTAAGATGTTATTCGCACCTCTTAAACAATTTTCTGCTCCTGGTAGATAGTTTTCCGCAACCTTTTCCCAAGCGGCAGCATATGATAAATTATTTGTTTGCATTAATTCCTGAAATTCTTTTTTTGCTTTAGTAGTATTTAAAAATTTCGCAAGTTTATTTTCATCTATCGCTGATTTGTTTTCTACTCCAAAAGCAAGAGTTCCTAACATGCCAGTTGCAAGTAAAGTTTTTACAGCACCATAAGCAAAGTAATCTGCGCTACGAACACAGTAGGCAGTTGGTAATTCTAAAACTAAATCCGCACCACCTAAAATTGCTAGCTCTGCACGAGACCATTTATCTAGAAGTGCAATTTCACCTCTTTGGACAAAGTTACCGCTCATTACTACCATAATAGGTGCATCTTTATGTAGTTTTTTTGCTTGTTGTATTTGGTAGGCATGTCCGTTGTGAAACGGATTATATTCTGCAACTATACCAATAGCCTTGTTTTTCATTAGTCACCTCAATGTTTTATTTGCATGTATAGAAGAATTATGAAAAATGTTGTATAATAATAAGGATAATATATATTACATTATATAGTAAGTGAGTTAATATGTAAATTTACGGAGGAATATCTAAATGATTATTTTTGTCGCAAATTGTGGAAGTTCATCAATTAAATATCAATTGATTAATATGGAAGGCGAAGCAGTTATGGCTAAGGGGCTTATCGAACGTATCGGTATGGATGGCGCCAAATTAAGTCATACGCCTGCTGATAAATTTACTGTGGATATTGAAGCAGTAATACCTGACCATAATGTAGGAATCAAGATGGCTCTAGATGCATTGACTCATGAAGAGTATGGAGTTATTAAAAAACTGGATGAAATTGATGCTGTAGGTCACAGGGTTGTTCACGGCGGTGAACGTTTTAGTGATTCTGTGTTAATTACAGAAGTTGTTTTAAATGGAATTAAAGCTTGTTGTGAAATTGCGCCTTTGCATAATCCTCCAAACTTATATGGTATAGAAGCATGTATGAAACTTATGCCAGGTGTACCACAAGTTGCTGTTTTTGATACAGCTTTTCATCAAACCATGCCTAAAGTAGCGTATTTATATGGATTGCCTTATGAAATGTATGTGAAATACGGCTTGAGACGTTATGGTTTCCATGGAACTTCTCATAAATATGTTGCACAAACAGCAGCAGAAATGATGGATGAACATATGACGGATTTACGTTTTATAAGTTGCCATCTTGGAAATGGTGCAAGTATAGCAGCTATTAAATATGGTAAATCTATTGATACAAGTATGGGCTATACTCCACTTGAAGGCTTGATTATGGGTACGCGGTCAGGAGAGATTGATCCAGCAATTATTCCGTTTTTAATGGAAAAAGAAAATATGAATGCTCAACAAATTGATGATTATCTTAACCGTCGTAGTGGTATCTTAGGTATCTCTGGATTATCTAGTGATTTTAGAGATTTAGAAGCTGCTGCAAATCGCGGGGATGAACGTTCTCAATTAGCAATAGATGTATTTGCTTATAAAGTAAAAAAATACATCGGTGGCTATGTAGCTGCAATGGGCGGTGTTGACGGAATTATCTTTACAGCAGGCTTAGGTGAAAATTCACCATTTATGCGTGATAAAATTTGTAATGGATTAGAATACTTGGGGACACGTATTGATCCAGAGCTAAATAAAACACGTGGTGAACGTAAAGAAATTAGTGTGCCTCGTGCAAGAGTAAAAATATTTGTAATTCCAACAAATGAAGAACTTGTAATAGCGCGTGATACCTTTAATATTTGTAGAAGAATAATTAAGTTATAGTTTTTGCTTGACAAAGACTATATCGATAGATATAATTGTAACGATTGGTGAAATATGATTAAATTAAATGTCGCAGAAATCAAAAAAAGTCTAGTAGATAAAAAAGCGTTTCTTTATGATTTGAAGCCTGAAGAACTGGGATTAAGTTCTGAAGAAATTAAAATTAAAGGGCCGATTCATGTAGAAGGTGATATCTCTAATGTAGGAGATGTTCTTTTACTGAAAGCTAAATTATCAGCAGAGGTAGATAGGACTTGTGGTCGTTGTTTAAAGGACTTACAAGGAACTACGGAAGCTGAAGTTTTAGAAAAGTTTTATCTAAAAGGCACTGAAAATGTTGAAAATGATGCTTATGTTTACGAGTCGGATATTGTTGATATAACAGAGCCACTCCGCGAAAGCCTGCTTCTTGCAGAACCTCTAAGCGTGTTGTGCAGAGAAGATTGTTTGGGATTGTGTCCTGTATGTGGTTGTGATAGAAATATCAAAGACTGCGGATGTGATACATTCACAATTGATCCAAGGCTATCGGCATTAAAGCAGTTCATCAAAGATTAAATAAACGTTAAGTCGCTTTAGGAGGTGTATCGTCAATGGCAGTACCAAAGAGAAAATTAACCAAAGCTCGTCGTGATTCTAGACGTGCTAATTGGAAACTTACAGTTCCAGGTTTAGTAGAATGCCCACAATGTCATGAAAAGAAAATGCCACATCGTGTTTGTCCTGACTGTGGATACTACAATGGAAAACAAGTTATTGCAGTAGGTGAATAATTGCAATACAAGACTCCGAAACATTAGTTTCGGAGTCTTTTTTATTACCTAAAAACAATCTTTAAATAAACGATTAAAATATTTATGTTTACTACTTGCCTTTTTACGTAATAGCAATTATAATATTGGTAGATATTATGACTAGGTACTAAAATCGGGTGATAAAATGAATTCGTCAAATAAGTTAATAAGGCACAAGAAGCTGCCTAAGATGCTTGTTAAAAATCCGTTTTTAACAGACGAACAATTAGCAAAAAGTTTGGATGTAAGCATTCAAACAATTCGCTTAGATCGTACAATCTTAGGGATACCTGAACTTCGTGAGAGAACAAGGTTGATGGCTGAACATGCCCAAACAAAGCTGAAAGCTATTGATAAAAAGGATATTGTAGGTGAACTCATTGATTTAGAGTTGAATAAGGTAGGTATTTCTACTTTAACAATTACTTCTGATATGGTTCTCGAAAAGACTGGCGTAGCACGTGGTCATTACATGTTTGCTATGGCAGATACCTTAGCGCTTGCTGTTGTAGATGCGGAAATCGCTCTTACAGGCGTAGGCAATGTTAAATATAAAGTTCCTGTTTATGCAGGAGCAATCCTTGTTGCGAAAGCTGTTGTTACTAAAAAAAGAGATGATAAATATTTTATCCATGTTATAATCCGTAATAATCTCGATAATGAAGAAGTTTTTCGAGCAAAATTTATAATTGTATCATTGCCTAAAGAAAGGAAGTAATAAAAGTGAAAATTGCATTAGATGTAATGGGAACAGATTACGGTCCTAAAGAATTAGTTTTAGGTGCTGTACAAGCCGTTAGAGAGTTTGATTGCCAAGTAGTTTTAGTTGGTGAAGAAAAAACTATCAGAAATTTATTAAAAGAATATGGCGCAGATAACGATGGACGATTAACTGTTCATGCTGCAACAGAAGTAATTGGTATGCATGAACATCCTGCGATTGCAGTTAAAACAAAAAAAGATGCTTCTATAGTAGTAGCTTCAGGGTTACTTAGAAACAAAGAGTGTGATGCTCTAGTTTCTTCTGGTAGTACCGGAGCAGCAGTTGCAGCAGCACTGTTGTGTTTAGGACGTATCAAAGGAATTGAAAGACCGTCAATTGCAACACCGATTCCTAGTTTAACAGGAACAACAGTTGTTTTGGATAGTGGTGCAAAAGTAGATGCTAAACCAGAACATATGGTACAGAGTGCTATTATGGGATCTGTATATGCAGAAACCATGTTTAATATGAAAAATCCACGTGTTGGACTTTTAAATATCGGTGAAGAAGAAACAAAAGGTAATGAGCAAGCATTAGCAACTTATCCTTTATTAAAAGAAGCTAAAGGCATAAACTTTATCGGTAATGTAGAAGGTCGCGATATCAATAAAGGTACCGTAGACGTTGTAGTCTGCGATGGCTTTGTAGGAAATGTAGTTTTAAAGTTTGCTGAAGGGTTAGCGAGCGCAATAATGACTCTCATTAAAGAAGCAATTCTTAGTGGTGGTATTATGGCAAAGGTAGGTGGTTTTTTAATAACACCAGCTTTAAAAACTTTAAAGAAACGTTTAGATGCTGCGGAATATGGTGGCGCTTTGCTTTTAGGTGTTCGAGCTCCATTTATTATTTGTCACGGTAGTTCAAAAGCAAAAGCTATAAAAAACGCAATAGGCGTAGCAATAAAATGTATAGATGAAGAAGTAGTAACTCAAATTGGAAAAAAAGTGGCAAGTCAAAAAATAATGATTGATGAGGTATGAATATGATTTCAGTTGGAATTTTAGGTGTAGGTGGATATTTACCTGAGAAAAATTTAACAAATTTTGATTTAGAAAAAATTGTAGAAACTTCCAATGAATGGATTATTGAAAGAACTGGTATTGAAAATAGAAGAATAGCTGCTCCAGAACAAGCTACATCTGACTTAGCTTTGTTAGCAGGGATTGAAGCTTTAAAGGACGCTAATGTTAATCCTGATGAACTTGACTTGATTATCGTAGCAACAGCTTCTCCAGATCATGCGTTTCCATCAACTGCATGTATTGTACAAAATGCTTTAGGTGCTACAAAAGCAGCAGCATTTGATTTATCAGCTGGTTGCAGTGGTTTTGTTTATGGTTATGCAGTTGCAAGCCAAATGATTCAATCAGGTCTTTATAAAAAGGCATTAGTTATTGGTTCAGAAACTTTATCACGTATTATGAATTGGGAAGATAGAAATACTTGTGTATTATTCGGTGATGGTGCAGGTGCAGCTGTTATTGGTCAAGTAGAAGATGGTTATGGCGTATTAGGAATTGATTTAGGCTCTGATGGTAGTGGCGCACAAAGTTTAGTGCAACCTGCTGGTGGTAGTCGTCGTCAAGCTAGCCATGAAACTATTGATGAACGTGGACATTTTATCCATATGGACGGTACTGAAGTATTTAAGTTCGCCGTTAAAATAATGGGTGAAACATCTAAAAAAGTTCTTCAAAAAGCTGGTTGGACTTTAGATGATATTGATCTATTAGTACCACATCAAGCAAATATTCGTATAATTCATTCTGCAGCAAAAAGACTTCACATGCCAATGGATAAAGTGTGGGTTAATGTAGAAAAGTATGGAAATATTTCCGCAGGTTGTATTCCGTTAGCTCTTGCTGAAGCACAAGCTGCTGGCAAGTTGAAAAAAGGCGATAATGTATTAATGGTTGGCTTTGGTGCAGGTTTAACTTGGGCATCAATCGCAATGAAATGGTCTAAATAACTTACAGATAGAATAAATGACTTGAAAGGTCGGTGTATTATGAGTAAGAAAGTAGCATTTGTTTTTCCAGGACAAGGTTCTCAAACAGTAGGTATGTGTAAAGATCTTTATGATCAATATCCAGTTGTTAAGCAAGTATTTGATGCAGCAGATGAAGCGTTAGGCTTTTCTATAAGCGATATGTGCTTTAATGGACCAGAAGATCAATTACGTTTAACTTTTAACACTCAACCAGCGATTTTAACTGCAAGCGTTGCATGTGCAGCTGTTCTTAAAGAACATGGTATTACTTGCAATGTAGCTGCTGGTCATAGTTTAGGTGAATATTCCGCACTTGTTTTAGCTGGTGCTTTAAAATTCGAAGATGCAGTTCGCATTGTTCGTAAACGTGGTCAATTCATGCAAGAAGCTGTTCCAGTAGGCGAAGGCACAATGGCAGCAGTAATCGGTATGGACAACGATAAAATTATCGAAATTTGCCAAAAAGTAGAAGCAGAATCCGGCGAAGCTGTACAAGCAGTTAATTTTAACTGCCCAGGACAAGTTGTTATTGCAGGTTCTACTGGTGGTGTAAATAAAGCAATGGAAGCATTAAAAGAAGGTGGCGCTAAAAGAACAATTCTCTTGCCAGTTAGTGCACCGTTCCATAGCTCTTTAATGAAACCAGCTTCTGTAAGATTAGGTGAAGTTCTAGCAGGAATCGAAGTTAATGATACAAATCTTCCTGTATATGCAAATATCACAGCAAAACCTATTGAAAAAGGCGATGAAATCAGAGAGTCTTTAATAAAACAAGCTGCAATGCCAGTATTGTGGGAAACTACAATTGAAAACATGGTAGCAGATGGCGTGGAATTATTTGTAGAAGTAGGTCCTGGCAAAGTATTAACAGGATTCACTAAAAAAATAAACAAAGAAAAAGAAACATTAAACATTGATAGTGTTGAAAGTTTAGAAAAAGTACTTGCTTATTTTAAGGAGGATAACTAAAATGAAGTTAGAAGGAAAAGTTGCTTTGGTAACAGGTGCTTCTAGAGGCATCGGTAAAGCTATTGCTTTAGAACTTGCGGCACAAGGTGCAGATGTTGCAGTAAACTATGCTGGCAATGTTGCAGCTGCTGAAGAAGTTGTTGCAGAAATTAAAGGTATGGGGCGTAAAGCTATCATGATCCAAGCTGACGTAGCAAGTACAGAAGCTTGTACAGCTATGGTAGATCAAGTAGTTGAAGAACTTGGCAAAATTGATATCTTAGTAAATAATGCAGGTATAACTAAAGATGGACTTCTTATGCGTATGAGCGAAGAAGATTGGGATGCTGTATTAACTACTAACCTAAAAAGTTTATTCAGTTGCACAAAAGCAGCTATCAAACATATGATGAAAGCAAGAAGTGGTCGCATCGTTAACATTAGTTCTGTTGTTGGAGAAATGGGTAACGCAGGACAATCAAATTATGCGGCAGCAAAAGCAGGTTGCGTAGGTTTTACAAAATCTGTAGCAAAAGAAGTAGCATCTCGTGGTATTACAGCTAATGTAGTAGCACCTGGTTTTATTCAAACAGATATGACAGCTGTTTTACCAGAAAAAGTTGTTGCTAGTTTAGAAGCATCTATCCCGCAAGCACGCCTAGGCGAGCCTAAGGATATTGCGAAAGCAGTAGCGTTTTTAGTTTCAGACGATGCTGCCTATATAACCGGTCAAACTTTACATGTTAACGGTGGTATGGTAATGTAATAAGGTAAGTAATTTATATTTTTGGAAGGAGGTGAATCGTGAATGAGCACTTTTGATAAAGTAAGAGACATTACAGTTGAACAACTTAGCGTTGACGCTGATGAAGTAAAAATGGAATCTGCTTTCATCGATGACTTGGGCGCAGATTCCCTTGATATCGTAGAATTAATCATGGCTTTCGAAGAAGAATTCGACGTTGAAATCCCTGATGAAAAAGCAGAAAAAATCCGTACTGTTGCTGACGCAGTAAAAATGTTAGATGAAGAAAAATAATTTTATTGCAATACGCATAGGGAAGCAATAAGCTTCCTTATGGCGGTTGCTATTTCCTGAAAAGAGGGATATTTGTTGAAATTACCAGTATTAAAAATCGGAAACTTAATAGCGGAGTTGCCTATAATACAAGGTGGCATGGCAATTAGATTGTCTATGTCTGCATTAGCAGGTGCAGTAGCTAAAGAAGGTGGAGTAGGTCTTATTGCAGCTTCTGGGCTAGAATTAAACGAACTTAGATCAGAGATTCGTTTAGCACGCAAACTTTCTGAAGGCAAAGGAATCATTGGTATCAATGCAATGGTTGCTGCAAGAGAGTTTAAAAGTTTAATAACTACTGCTGCAGAAGAAAAGATAGATTTGATTGTAGCAGGTGCTGGATTTTCAAGAGATATTTTTGCTGTTGGGAAAGAGTATGGCGTGGCAGTAGTGCCAATAGTTTCTTCTGTGAAACTAGCTAAAATTTCCGAAAAGTTAGGTGCAGCGGCAGTTATTGTTGAAGGCACCGAAGCAGGCGGACACTTAGGCACACAACAATCAATCAAGGAGATTCTACCTGAGATTGTGGCTGCTGTAGATATTCCTGTTATTGCAGCAGGTGGTGCTATCACAGGCAAAGATATAGTAGAGTTATTAGAGCTAGGTGCTAGCGGCGTGCAAATGGGAAGTAGATTTGCAGCTAGTGAAGAATCAAATGGCGCCCCAGAGTTAAAAGAGTTTTACTTAAAAATGACAAAAGATGATGTAGTCCAAATAGATAGTCCTGTAGGTTACAAGGGCAGAGCAATATTAAATCCTTTTGCAAAATTATCGTTAGAAGGAAAAGCCCCAAAACCTGAAACTTGTGATGCATGTCTTAAACACTGTTCACGTAGCTTCTGTATCATTCGTGCATTAACACGTGCACAACAAGGTGATGTAGAAACAGGTCTAGTATTTACTGGCGCGAATATGTGGAAAATCAAAGAAATTTTG
This sequence comes from uncultured Negativicutes bacterium, assembly GCA_947074185.1. Classification (GTDB taxonomy): domain Bacteria; phylum Bacillota; class Negativicutes; order Acidaminococcales; family Acidaminococcaceae; genus CAMTOO01. The sequence continues at coordinate 10,045 of CAMTOO010000028.1, read as the reverse complement.
CCTGTTAAGGAAATTTTTAGGAGAATCAAGGAAGAAGTTGCTAGCTTATAAGCTAAAAAATTTATTGAGGTGAATTATGAAAAAAAGAGTAGTAGTTACAGGTCTTGGTGCGGTAACACCTATTGGTATTGGTAAAGATGAATTTTGGAATAACTTAATTGCAGGCAAATCTGGTGTAGGTTTAATCACACAATTTGATGCTACTGAATTCCCTGTAAGAATTGCAGGGGAAGTAAAAGATTTTGACTTTGGCAATTATGGCGATAAAAAAGAAGGCAAGCGTATGGATAGAGTAACTCAATTTGCAGTTGCTGCTGCAAAACTTGCTGCTGATGATGCAAAACTTGACTTAGAAAAAATAAATCCAGTTCGTTGCGGCGTATGTGTTGGTAGCGGTATTGGTGGTATTCATACATTCTTAGAACAATCTTTAAAATATGGAGAAAAAGGACATAGTAAAATTAGCCCATTCTTCATTCCTATGCAAATTCCTAATATGCCTGCAGGCCAAATTGGTATTGCATTAGGTTTTAAAGGTCCTAATACTGCAATTGTTACTGCTTGTGCATCAGGTAATAACTGTATTGGTGATGCATTACGTACTATTCAATATGGCGATGCAGATGTAATGATCGCTGGTGGTACAGAAGCGGCTATTTCTCCAATTGCTGTAGCAGGTTTCGCAAACATGAAAGCTCTTTCAACTAATAACGATCATCCTGAAAAAGCTTCTTGCCCATTTGATAAAAAACGTGATGGTTTTGTTATGGGTGAAGGTGCAGGCCTTATTGTTTTAGAAGAATTAGAACATGCAAAAGCACGTGGTGCTCATATTTATGCTGAACTAGTTGGTTTTGGTACGAATTGTGATGCATATCATATTACAGCTCCAGATCCAAGTGGTGTAATGCCTGCTGAATGTATGAAAGCAGCTATTGTAGATGCTGGATTACAACCAGAAGATGTAGATTACATTAACGCACATGGTACTTCTACACATAGAAATGATTTAAATGAAACTCTTGCAGCAAAAACAATTTTTGGAGATCATGCATATAAAATTGCTATTAGCTCTAATAAATCTATGACCGGACATTTACTCGGTGCTGCTGGTGGTATAGAAGCTGTTGCAACTGTACTTACTATTGAAAATGGAATTATTCCTCCAACTATTAACTATGAAGATGTTGATACTGAGGAAGGTCTAGATTTGGATTATGTTCCAAATACCGCAAGAAAGGCAGACGTTAAAGTAGCTCTTTCTAACAATTTTGGTTTTGGCGGTCATAATGCAACAATAGCCTTTAAAAAATATGAAGAATAAAGAACGAAAATTAACTCCCGAACGAATTGAACAATTAGAAGAGTTATGTACATCTTTAGGCATTAAGATGGATAATATGTCTTTGCTTGATTTAGCTTTGACACATACTTCTTATGCTCATGAGCATCAAACTACTTCTAGTAATGAACATAATGAAAGACTAGAATTCTTAGGGGATTCTGTTTTAAGCATTATTGTTAGTGGGTATATGTTTATTAATTTTCCTAAATTTGATGAAGGTAAATTAACCAAACTAAGAGCTCAAGTAGTTTGCGAAGCTTCTTTAGCTAAATGCGCAGGAGAAATCAAACTAGGTCAATATGCGAACTTAGGTCATGGTGAAGAAATCACTGGCGGTCGTAATCGTGTTGCTTTATTAGCAGATGCTTTTGAAGCAGTTTTAGGTGCTTACTATATTGATCAAGGTTTTGAAGCAGCACAAAAATATGTATTGAATCTTTTAGAGCCTACAATAAATGATATTTGTACTGGAAAAATCTTTATTGGCGATTATAAAAGTTTGTTGCAAGAATTTGTTCAACAAGACTATTCAACAGCTGTGATTTATAATATCGTTGATACAGAAGGTCCAGAACATAATCTTACTTTCACTGCTAACGTGTGTTTAGGTGATAGAGAGATAGGTGTAGGTACTGGTCGTACAAAAAAAGAAGCAGAACAACATGCTGCACATAAAGCATTACTAGCATTACAAAGTGGTCAGGTAAAATAAATGGCAGTAATTCCAATTTTTATTCCTCATGCTGGTTGTCCCCACCAATGTGTTTTTTGTAATCAAAAAGCAATTAGTGGTCAAAAGGAAGCTAGTATCGAGGATGTGAAACGTCAACTTAATAAATATTTGCAATGGATAAAACCAAGCAGGGATAATGAAGCCGCCTTTTATGGTGGCTCTTTTACCGCTTTGCCTCTTTTCTTGCAAGAAGAACTCTTTAAACCTGTAGATGAAGCTTTTAAAGCAGGTATTATTGGTAGTGTTCGTTTATCAACACGTCCGGATGCTATAACTAGAGAAAATCTAGAAATGCTTAAAAGTCATAATGTTAAAACAATTGAATTAGGTGTTCAATCGTTAGATGATGAAGTGCTTCAAGCAACTGCTAGGGGGCATGTGGCTGAGGATGTAATAAATGCCGTACAATTGATTAAAGAACACAACTTTAACATCGGTATTCAAATTATGGTAGGCATGCCTAAACAAAGTTTTGAGTCCTTACAGCTAACAGTAGAAAAAGTCTTGACGTTAAATCCGGACTTAGTAAGAATATATCCATTACTTGTAATAAAAGACACTCCACTAGAAGCAAGTTTTAAAACTGGAGAATTTAGCCCTTTAAGTTTAGAGGTAGCGGTAGAGCAGGCAGCCTATGCTTATGAAGTATTTACCAATGCAAGCATTAATGTTATTCGCGTAGGACTTCAACCTGACGAGGAATTATGTAAAGAGGGCAATATTATTGCAGGTCCGTTTCATCCAGCAATGGGAGAACTAGTTCAAAGCAGAGTATATTTTAATAAAATTGCCAGAGCGGTGAAAGATTTAGAATTTACTGAAGGCGACGAACTTGTTTTGAAGTATAACGAACTTGATGAATCGAAATTACGTGGTCAAAAAAATAGCAATCTAGAAGCATTAAAGCAACTAGTAGTTCCAGCAAAACTAATTTTAGAAAAAATAAAAAGTGCTAACTAGACATTTCTAGTTAGCACTTTTAGTTTTATTTAATTATTCCCAGTCTAAAGTATCGCCAGGGTTTACGAGAATACATTTGCTAGAAGTAGTAGCTTCTACTTTTTCTTTAAAAGGAATAGGGTCTTGAGCAATTATTGGCCAAGTGTTGTAGTGAATAGGGATTACATATTTTGCTTTAAGCATTTTAGCTGCAAGGGCAGCATCGTTTGGATCCATAGTAAAATTACCGCCAATAGGGATAATAGCATAAGTGAATGGATCTAACTCTTGGAGCATAGACATATCTCCATAGATAGAAGTATCCCCAGCAAAATAGAACTTGGTTCCATAGAAATCAATTACAAATCCACAAGCATGTCCGCCTTCGATACCTGAACCATGGAAAGCAGGTGTTACTCTAACTTTGCCAAATGGGAAAGTATAAGTTCCGCCAAGATGCATTGGGTGAGCTTTACAACCCTCTGCTTCCGCTTTATAAGCAATTTCAGCAGTGGTTATAATAAGAGCGTCACATTGCTTTGCAAGAGCGAAAGCATCTCCTAAGTGATCTCCATGTGCATGAGAAATAAAAATATAATTTACTTTTAAATCCTTGTAGGTAACACCTTCAGGATTTCCGTCTAAAAATGGATCACAAATTAAGGTTTCGTTGTTTTTAGTAACTGTGAAGCAGGCATGGTGAATAAATTTAAATTTTGCACTCATTTCATCATCTCCTTTTAATTAAATTATTATAGATACCTTATTATTTTAACATATTTATCAACACAAATAAACTTTACATAAAGGGGTATTATAGGGTACAATTTAGTGATAAAGCAGTATAAAAATAACTGAAAGGTAAGAACCCATGAATTTCAAAAAAATAGGTGTATTATTTTTAAGTGCATTAGTTTTAAACTTCATGTTTAACGCAACAGATGTAGATGCACAAAAAAAGAAAGTAGATTTAAAAAAGATTACTTTACCTAAAAAAACTGCAACTACAAAATCTTCTAGTAAGTCGACTGGAAACTTTAAGTTACCAAATAATTACAAAACAGTAACAATTTTTGGTGATTCTTTGGCGTCTCAAAGTCAAGCAGTAGCATTACTAAAAGCTTCTAATCCAAATCCAAGATTAACTTGTAGTATTGATGAAATAGTTAAAATATATTGGGAAGAAGCGGGTAAAGAAGGTGTAAGAGCTGACCTAGCATTTTCTCAGGCTTTAGTGGAAACAGGTTTTTTTAAGTATGGTGGCGATGTAAAACATACACAAAATAACTTCTGTGGACTGGCTGCAACAGGTGGTGGTGTAAAAGGTGCAAGTTTTAAAACAGCACGAATTGGTGCTAGAGCTCACATTCAACATCTTTTAGCTTATGGTGGTAAAAAGCCTAAAACAGCAATTGTAAACCCAAGATACCAAACAGCTTTTAATATAAGAAAAGAACGAGGATTTATTCATAATTGGTCAGGCCTAAATGGTACCTGGGCAATGGGATCTAATTACTCAGAAAAAATATTTGATGTGCAACAACGCATGTTAGAACAAGAAAACAAAGATGTATCCTTTAGAGATATTATTAAAGCAGAACGTGCAGAAAAGAAGCGTAATAAAAAAGAAGTTGAAACACCAGAAACTACTAGCGTTATAGATAAAGCAATAGAAGAAGGTGCAGAAAAGAATTTATCTACTGAACCTGTTGAACGTGTACGTGGCAATGAAGCGTAATTAAAAAATTTGGGGGCCGTTAGAATGAACATAGTATTATTTGAACCGGAAATTCCAGGCAATACTGGTAATATTGCAAGATTATGTGCTTGCACTGGTTGTAGCTTACATTTAATAAGACCATTAGGTTTTTCTGTGGATGACAAAGCTTTAAAAAGAGCAGGGTTAGATTATTGGCATTTGCTAGACATTTATTACTATGACAGCATTCAAGAAGTATTAGAAAAATTTAAAGACCACAAGAAATTTTTCCTTACTACCCATGGTCACAAATCTTATACAGATGTAGAATATGATATGGACAGTGTTCTTTTCTTTGGGAAAGAAACAGCAGGTTTGCCAGATTTTGTTCATACCGATTATGAAGAGGGTTGTGTGCGCATACCAATGTTAAACGATGTGCGTTCTCTAAATCTTTCTAACGCAGTAGCAGTAGTTGCTTATGAAGCTTTAAGACAACAAAAAGATTTTGCTGGGCTTAAAGTGTAGGAGGAAATATGATTATTATTAAAGAGTTTGAATTTGATGCAGCTCACTATTTGCCTGAATACAATGGTAAATGTGAAAAACTTCATGGACATACATATAAACTAGTTGTTAAGGTTGATGGTAAGCCGGATCATGAAGGTATGGTTATTGATTTTATCAAACTTAAAAACCTTGTTAAAGATCGTATTCTTAATCAATTAGATCACGCTTTGATTAACGATATTATTCCAAATCCTTCTGCTGAATGTATTTCCATGTGGGTGTGGAAACAATTAGTTGAAGAGCTTACAACTCCTAATTATAAATTAGTAGAAGTAGAAGTTTGGGAAACCAAAACCAGCGGTTGTGTATATAGAGGCGAGTTTGAATAAGGAGAACTATTTTGAAAGACGTCCAATCTGAAAAAGATATAAGAAATATTCCTTTAAAACATGTTGGAATTAAAAAGTTACGTTGGCCACTTACTTTGCTAGACAAAGAACATGGCGAGCAAAATACAGTAGCGGAAATCAATATGGCAGTAGATTTGCCTCATGATTTACGCGGAACTCACATGAGCCGTTTTGTAGAGTGTATGCAAGAATTAGGTAATTCTCTTTCTTTAGACGCTTTAGAAACAGTTTTAGATGGGTTGAAAAGCCATTTGCAGGCGCAAAAGGCTTATTTAGAATTGCGCTTTCCGTATTTCATTACAAAGATAGCGCCAGTTTCTGAATTAAAGTCTTTGATGGATTTAGACTGCGTGCTTGTAGCAGAAAAAGATACAGAGTTTTCTCTTAAGATGTGTGTAGAAGTACCTATTCAAACCTTGTGTCCATGTTCTAAAGAAATTAGTGAATATGGCGCGCATAACCAAAGAGCTATCGCTAAAATTGAAATTGTGATGAGTGAAATGGTTTGGATTGAAGAAATTGCTAATATAGCAGACCTTGGCGCTAGTGCACCAGTTTATGGACTTCTTAAACGTCCTGATGAAAAGTTTGTTACGGAACAAGCTTATAACAATCCGCGTTTTGTAGAAGATGCAGTGCGTGAAATAGCATTATTATTAGAAAAAGATAGTCGCATTAAATGGTATAGAGTTATAGTAGAAAGTATTGAAAGCATCCATAATCACAGTGCTTATGCTTGTGTAGAGAAAGATTGGGAGTGAGAAAATGCTTTATAAAGTAGCGAAAGACTCTTTGCAAGAAGAACTTGCTAACTTAAAAATTCATAAAGATAGTGTGGAAATTTTAACAGGAAAGTCTGAAATAATTCCTATTAAATTAGTTTCCGTGCGTACTCCTGCATTAAATATTATTAAGCAAGAGATGTTAGCTGCTGGCGGAGATTGTGCAATTCCTGCTAGTGCTTTAACTTGTGCTACTGATCGAGAAGATGCAATTTTACTAGGTAATAGAAAGCATTATAATATTTTGCTTTACAAGATTGCTAAAATGAATTATTTTGGGTTATCTAAAATAATCGAAGAACTAACAAGTATGTTAGCTATTGAAAAGCCACAAACAGTTTTAGCAGATGGTCGCATTTTAGATTATGCTAATCTTGGTATTATGGGAATTTTAAATATTACGCCAGATTCTTTTTATGGAGAGTCTCGTAATCTTGGTAACAATAATTTAATGAGTGCTGTTGAAGCAATGCTTCATGAAGGCGCAGAAATATTAGATATAGGCGGAGAATCAACACGCCCAGGTTCTGAAGCAGTAACTGCTGAAGCAGAACAAAAGAGAATAATTCCAGTTATTAGTGAAATAAAAAAAGCCTACCCAAATACTATAATTTCGGTAGATACTTATAGAGCCGCTACTGCAAAAGCTGCTATTGATGCAGGTGCAGATATTATTAACGACATTAGTGCAGTGGAAGCTGATCCAGAAATGGTAGATTTAGTTGCTAGCACTAAAGTACCTATTATTTTGATGCATATGCGTGGCACTCCAAAAGACATGCAAACCAAGTGTGAGTATGAAAACGTAACACAAGAAGTTCTTGTCTATCTTTTAGAACGCGCAGCATTATTAGAAGAAAAAGGCGTTAGCAAAGATAAAATTATCTTAGATCCAGGCATTGGTTTTGCAAAAGATGTTAACCAAAACTTAGAATTAATGCGTAATCTAGTTAGCTTTACAGGCTTTGGTTATCCAGTACTTTTAGCTGCTTCTAGAAAAAGTACTATTGGGGCAGTATTAGGAGATTTACCAGCAGAAGAACGCTTAGAAGGAACTTTGGCAACAACTGCTCAAGCAGTAAATGCAAGAGTGCAATTAGTAAGAGTTCATGATGTAAAAGAAAATTTCCGTTTAGCTCGCATGTTAGAAGCTATTAGAGGCTGATATGAACAATATTTATATTGCTTTAGGTAGTAATCTAGAAAATAAAGAAGAGAATATTCTAACGGCTTATAAAAAGCTAGAAGAGCATGGTATTAAGATTAAGAACAAATCGTCTTTATTAAGAACAAAACCTTATGGTGTTACTGATCAGCCAGATTTTGTTAATTCGGTTATAGAAGTTGAAACTACTTTAAACCCTTTAGAACTTTTAGAAGAACTACTAACCATTGAGTTAGAAATGGGTAGAAAGCGTCTTCGCCACTGGGGTGAACGTAACATTGATTTAGATTTGCTTTTGTATAAAGACGAAGTTTTAGATACAGAAAAACTTGTTTTGCCACATCCCGATATGACAAACAGAGATTTTGTAATGCTACCTTTAGCAGAAATTGCACCTGAAGAAGTGCATCCGCTGCTTAAAATAAGTTTTAAAGAATTAGCAAAAAAGTTCCAGTAGAGGAGAATGTTATGGGAACCAGTACTCGATTAAATAGTTTAATAGTATACCGTAATCTTTTAGAGGATGAAGTTGTACAAGGCTTAGGCGGACTTGTGGAAATGTCTGACGCAGAGCTTAGTAGCAAGTTGCTAGAAAAAGCAGAAGCATTAGGATTAACAGGCAACGTACCAGTTGAATATGTTTTGTATCTTATTGCTTATCAAAAAAATGTATTTCCGGCTATGTCTGAAAAACATAGAGGAAAAGTTGGAGAAGGCTTAAAAGCAGCAGTAGCTTCTGATGTAGAAATACTAAGAACTTTCATTAGCAAAATTGCGACTGAATATGGCGGACATACACTTTTTAGTGAATATGTAGCAACTAATCCGCATTTCATTCCAGGCAGAAGCATTTTAGTGAAACTATTTGTAGATGGAGCAGGTTCAGTTAAAGAAGTGGTAGATGAACTTTGCTCTTACTATGCAAATTATGGTTACGGCTTAATGTTAGAGCATATGGCATTCCGTTGGGATGGCGAAAATGCTTGTCTCATTGGTACAAAAAATAATTCTGATATGAGTTTTGATAAAATTTATGGTTATGAATATCAAAAAAGCGAGCTTATTTCAAATACACAAGCTTTCTTGGAAGGTAAACCAGCTAACAATGTACTTTTATTTGGTGATAGAGGTACAGGTAAATCATCTTCTATTAAAGCGTTATCCAATCAATTTTATGATCAAGGCTTACGTTTAGTTGAAGTAGCACGTCATGACTTTATTCAATTACCAAAAATCTTAAGTGTTCTAAGCAACTGGGGTAAGCACTTCCTTGTAATCTTAGATGACTTATCTTTTGAAGAATTCGAAGTAGAATATAAACATTTAAAATCAGTTTTAGATGGTGGGCTTGAAGTACGTCCTAATAATGTACTGTTCTATGCAACTTCTAATAGACGTAACATCGTAAAAGAAGTATGGCAAGATCAAAATATGAACGAACTTCATAGTAGAGATAGCATCAATGAAAAGATTTCTTTAGCAGATCGTTTTGGCATTAAATTATATTTTGATTCCATGGATCAAAAAGAATATCTCTATATGCTTAATAAAATGGCAGCAGCAGAAGGTCTTGAAATTACTGAAGAAGAATTAAAAAGTGCAGCATTGAAATGGGAAATGTCTCATACAGGTCGCAATGGACGTATAGCGAGACAACTTCTTGACTATCTGCATGGACAAGGAAAAGTAGAATAAAATAAATAAAAAACCTAAGTTAGAATTTCTAACTTAGGTTTATTTTTTATGCCTTAGCATGTTCAACAATGCATTTGTTCATGTCTGCAAGTAATGCTTCAACATCGATTCCGTGTGCTGCTGCACCTTGGGAAATGCTTTCGAATTGTGCTGCCATACAACCTACACAACCAAGTCCGTATTTAGCAAAAACTTCCATAACTTCTGGATGATTTTGTACGATTTCGATAATGCCAGTATCTTTAGTTACAGTATCCATTTTTTCACCTCACTAATTGAAATATAAATGATTATAACACGAGGTGAAAAAAAGTAAAACATATTAAAGAAATAAAAAACGAAAAAGTTGTAAAAAAAATGTAAAAAATGCTTGCAAAAAGAAAAAAATAGGTTTATAATGGTGAAAAGTGGTGAAAAGTGGAGCAAAGAAAAGGAGGCGGAAAAATATGTTAATGGGCGAGTTTCAACATGCTATTGATGATAAAGGCCGTCTTTTTATGCCTGCTAAGCTACGTGATTCATTAGGGAAAGTATTTTATGTTTGCAAAGGTTTAGATGGTTGTCTTTTTGTTTATGACAAAGATCACTGGAAAGCTTTTGAAGAAAAACTAAATTCCTTACCACTAGCGATGAAAAATGCTCGTGAATTAAAACGCTTTTTCTTCTCTGGTGCAACTGAAGGTGTTTGTGATAAACAAGGTCGCGTGCTTTTACAGATCGGAAGAGCGTCGTGTAGGGAAAGAGTGTACGTCCTGGTGTAGAGTTCG
>CAMTOO010000027.1 GCA_947074185.1 uncultured Negativicutes bacterium | reverse complement strand
AAAACCAAATCCATGTATCATCAAATTGAGCGTCTCAGTGAAAACACACGCTTGCATTCAACTAATCATCCTCGTTTTGGATTGGAGAACAGAATATAGGTCTACATATATCTTTGCAGACAGCGGATCAGCATTTACTATCAACCATAGTGGAAAGATTACCAGCTCCGACATCAATAATCTCCCTCAGACTACTACGCCTAGTATATCTACTTTATGCGGTTAAGCACTGACCATCCCTACTATAAATGGTAATATGCTTCTAGAGGTAGATGGTAAAAATATTAGAATTCTTAACTCTCCTTGCCCTGATAAAATCTGCGTTAAAAGCGGAGTTATTAGTAATGACGGAGAGTTTATCGTGTGTGTACCAGAAAAAATTTCTTTAAGTATTAACAGTAAGAGAGCAGGTGACATCGATGGAATTGTCCGCTAACAGAAAGTTAGTGCTTTTAGCACTATTCATCGCACTTGCTTCCATTTTGCGAATTGTAGAAAGCTGGTTACCATTACCAACCCAATTTGGCTATATTCGCTTAGGACTTGCAAATATAATAACTCTAACTGTTCTCTACCTATTTACCTTTAAAGATGCTTTAACAGTCCTTTTAGGCCGAGTATTATTAGTTGGCATATTATTTATCGGACTAGGCAGTTCTGGATTTTTAATAGGCTTTGCGGGAAGTTTATTATCCCTGATATTAATGTATCTAGTTAAAAAAACTTCCTTATTTTCTATTTATGGTGTAAGTATAATTGGTGCCATTGCTCATAACATCGGTCAAGTTCTTATGGCCTCTGTTATTATGAATATTTTCGCACCTCTAAATATTATTTCTATGTTTTTACTCTTGGCTATACCAACAGGAATTTTAACTGGTTATATAGCAAATTTGTTCTTAAGCAGATTATCTCTTTATTTAAATATTCCTCTAAAACTATAAGGATTTGTAATGAAACTAAAATCACTAAACTTTTTAATAATCTTAATAATCAGCCTATTTACCCTTGGTTGCAATAGCGATAAAGAAGTTGCAGATATTTCAGCTACTGCTAGAATACGCATTCCTACTTATAATGTTGTTGCTCCAAAAGCTGGTAAACTTCTTGGCATTATTGCGGAAAAAGGAGAACGCATTCGCAAAGGACAGCCTCTCTTTGCCATTGAAGATTTAGACGCAGATACCGAAGTAAATGTTGCTAACTCTAATTTGGCACGTTTAGAAGCAGAGCTAGACAATATTCAAAGCGGTAATATCGATCGTTCAATAAGTGCAGCAAGCAGTTCTGTTGCTGGTGCAGAAGAGAACTTTAAAGCAGCACAACAAACTTATGATAAAATGTTAAACCTCTACAATATAGGGGGATTACCTAAAAATAAATTAGATACTTTTGTTGCTCAGCGTAATGCTGCGCAAGGAAATTTAGAAGCAACAAGATCACATTTAGCTAATCTTCAACGCAAGAAAACACCAGAAGCTATTAAGGAACTTGAGGCTAATATTGCTAATGCAAAAACCACAGCAGAGGGTGCGCAAGCTATTCAAGAAAGTAATGAAGGCATCTGCCCTACTACAGGAATAATAACAGAAATTGCTTCTAAAACTGGAGATGTAGTTGCTAAAGGGGATACCGTTATTATTATTCAATCTTTAAATGATCTAACAGCGCAAATTAATCTTACTCCAACCCTAAAAGAAGCAGCAAGAATCGGAGCTCCTGTTACCATTACAGCCAAAAGTTTAAATAAGCCATTTACTGGCACAATTAAAGACCTAGATAATAAAACTATAACTATATTTAGTGATACTAAACCAGAAGAGCTGCTAAATAATTCTGAAATTATTGTGAAATTCAATGCTAAATAACGGTATTTTACTGTTATTTAGTTTTTTTATGTTAAAATAATAATATCTTAAACGAACGATTAAATTTAGCATGAAAGTAAGAGGAAATGTATTTCTATGAAAATTTCACGAACAAATAATTTTTCCTGTAAAATGATAAGCTTACTTATATTGTTTATAATGCTCTTATGGTGCAATTTTATGCCTGCAGCACAGGCTACCAATGCATTTAAAAATAATTCCCTCGAAACACTTCGCGTTGGCTACTGGCCACGCCAAAATCGTTTTGAGGAAAATCGATTTGGAAAGCTAGAAGGCTATGATGTTGAATTTCTAAAACAAGTAGCTCTTAGAGGCAATTTTAAAATAAACTTTATTCCAACAAAATCTCCTGACGAAGCTCTTGAAGCTCTTAGTCTTGGAAATGTCGATATGGTAACTTCTGTTATTAGAACAGAAAACCGAACTCAAGATTTTTTATTTAGCGATCTTTCTATAGGACTATATTATTCATCCTTGATAGCACCAAAAGACCTAGACGTTAACTTTTTGGATACAAATAAGATCAATCCCTTAAAAATAGGTTATATGGGAGACTATGGAAAAAGTGGCTTAGATGCAATCCATGTAAAAACCACTTATCCAAAAGCAGAACTTTTCCAATTTGATTCTGTAGCTAGTATGAGGCAAGCAATTGCGAACGGAAACATACAAGCAATGGTTACTGGCAGATATAGTTTGCAAAAAACAGATAAAGTTCTAGACATATTTTCACCTAGTGAATTTTTCTTTATAACTAATAAAAATAATCCTGTATTAATGGAAAAACTTAATCAAACTGTAGCTGACATTGTTATAGAAAACCCTTCTTTTTTTACAGATTTACAAAAAAACTATCTTCCGGAATATACGCAAAATCAATATTCACAAGAAGAGCTTGACTACTTTAAAAATAATAAAGTATTTAAAGTTGCTATCCCTGAAGCTAGAATTCCTATAGCTTGGTTTGATAAGGAAACAAATAGTCCCCAAGGCATCTTTATCGACATATTAGCTGAAGTAGCTAGAGAAAATGATATTGTTTTCGAATATTATCCACTACCAGAAAAAGATTTTCTCAATAATGCTTTAAAAGAAAATAAGTACGACTTAATTATGCCTGTATTTAATGACTGTATCGCAAAATTCGGTTTACTCGGTTCCAATCCTATTTTAAAAGCTTCAGCAAGCCTCGGTGTTATGAAAAATCAGGCGCCAAGTTATACTAGCACTTTAAGGATAGGTGTTAGCGAAAGTTGTTATGGCTTAGAACATATATTCTATAAACAGTTTCCAAATGCTAGTATACTTTCATTTCGTGATCAAGATTCAATGTTAACAGCTCTAAAAAAAGGTGACATTGATGCTATTGCAAACATCGCCCCTATTTGGTCATATCTTTTTAAAAATCCTAAATATGAAGATGTTATGATTTTCCCAACAGATAATGTTCACCTAAACGTATATATTGCATCTGGTAAAAAGGATATTCCACCAGTATTACTTGCCGCAATTAATACTGCCATAAGCAGAATTTCTTCTAATCATATAAATAGTATCATCTCCAGTTATGCTACTAGAGATTTATACAAGCCTACATTAGCAGAATATCTAACTTATAATTGGAATATAGTACTTATAGCTCTTCTCTTAGTTATTATGTTCGGATTCTTAATATACTTTATAGCACTCAAGAAAAATAATGCTAAAATTCAAGCTATGAATGATCGCTTAATAGAAAACAATAATGAATTACAATTAAAAGAAGCAACCATCCATAGCATTGCATATACTGATTCATTAACTAAACTAGCAAATAGATCTGCACTTTTTGACCGTTGTTCTCACTACATTGAAAGATCCATTCCATGTTCACTTATTATGATGGACTTGGATAATTTCAAACAAATAAACGACAACTTTGGTCATCATTACGGAGATCAATTTTTAACAACTATTGCTAGCAGATTCCAATTATTGTTCCACGAGGAATTACTTAACGACAATGTATTTGTAGCACGTTTTGGAGGGGATCAGTTTGCAATTCTAATAAAAGATACAGAAATAAGTGTTTTAGAAAAAATTATAAATGAAGTCAAAGCTTTTCTAAAACATCCTATAATTATCGAAAATAAATCTTTTTACTTAACTGCTACCTTTGGTGTCTCTCGTTATCCTATGGATGCAGAAACTCCTTCAGATCTACTTGTTATGTCAGATATTGCAATGTATCAAACTAAAAAAGACAACAATGGAAACTATGCTCTTTTCGATGAAAGTTTCCTTGCAGGTAATTCTCTCAAAAATAACATTGCAGAAATACTTAATGACGCTTTAACAAATGATAAAATTTACTTGGTATATCAACCGCAAATCTTTTTGAAAGATGGCTCAATGAAAGGTGTCGAAGCATTGTTGCGTGTTAAAGACGTTAATGTTAATACCAGCCACTTAATAAAAGTTGCTGAATTTACCGGCTTGATTCAAGAAATAGGGCGCCTAGTTACTAAAATGGCAATCAAACAGTTAGCTGAGTGGAGAGCTAAAGGCTTAGATATTACAATGTCTATAAACTTCTCTTCTAAACAAATTTTAGACCCAACTTTTACGGACTATCTAGAGGAACTTTTAGACGAATATAAAATTCCGCCAAACAAAATTGTTCTAGAAATAACTGAAACCATCTTCTTGAAAAAGACACCTCTTGTAACTAATATTCTTAACAAATGGCATAGTTTAGGACTTCTAATAGCCCTTGATGATTTTGCTATGGAAAACTCCTCACTAAAATATTTGTCATTTGTCCCAGTTACATATATTAAACTAGACAGATCTTTCGTAACTGATTTCCTTAATCAACAATCTTATTACACCATAAAAAGTATTATTGATTTATCTCATAGTTTAGATGCAAAAATCATTGCTGAAGGTGTAGAAACAGCAGATGAAGTCGAACTTCTAAAAGAATGTCAATGTGATTTCATACAAGGCTATTTCTTCTCTAAACCTATTTTGCCAGACGAATTTTGGGATAAATACGGACAGAAAGATAGTTAATAATTAAAAACAAAACACCTCGCTATAATAGCGAGGTGTTTTTTCTTTAGTATTGCAATGACTGGCAAATCATTGTAATTTATATAATTTTAAAAAGTTACTACTAACTCAGACCAGATGGTTTTTGCTTTTGCATCACCATCTTCACGTTGTTTGAAGTCGGTATATTTTACTGCACCAACCATATTTTTAGCTACTGTATAATTAGCACCAATTTCATAGCCTTTATAACCATCTCCAGCTATGCCATATGGGCTAGTAGGATAAGTTGCATGTCCTGCTGCTAATACAGTAGGTTGGATATAAGTAGCTAAAGGTCTATCAGAGTATTTACCGTAAATACCCCAAGATCCTACATTAGCAGCTCTTGCGCCTTTATAAGCTACGCCTACTAAATAACCATTTTTATCTCCATCGTGGTTATCAATTTCAGCGCCTTTGTAATAGGCGCCATTAATTTTTAAATCTTTCGCAATAGGTGCGGTAGCAACTAATTCGTAAATTTGCCTGCCACCATATGCATAACTATTGTCTCCCTCGATATTAGTTTTATAGTATCGAAGATTTGCATCTGTTTCACCAAATTTTGTACCTACATCTAAAATGTATGCTTTATCTCCAGATGCCATTTCATTGTTGTAGTTTACACCTCTATCACTAGCAGCTTTAAGGAACCACCCTGCTAGTTTGATGTTTTTCCCATAAGAAACTTTAATACCATCGCCTCTTGTATCTATAGTATCTGCGATAACAAAGTTTTGACGACCAGCAGTTACCTTAGTACCACCAAGTCTACCATCTACATATGCCCAGTTAAAGTTGGTGTCTTCTTCTCCAGAGCTATCTCTAGATGGGTTAAAAGAATCATGAAAATATTGATTATTCTCTAAACGAGCAACATATCTCCAATCATCATTTACTGCGCCTGAAAGCATTAAACGCGTACGTAAACGAGATTGACTTCCTTTTCTTACATCCCCTCCAACATCGCGATAAGAATAACGAACTTGACCTGTAATTTTTACATTGTCTGCATTTTTTTCTAAATTAGCAACTCTTACACCAAGTGAATCTAATTCTTTTGCAAATTCAGAAGCTAAACGGTCAACATTCGCCCCCTTCGCCAATGCTTTTGCTACGATTTGCGCCATTTCGTAACGAGTCATTAATTGACCTCCACGATATGTCCCATCTCCATATCCGTCTACAATTCCTGCAGCAGCGAGCCTTTCAATACTATCATAAGCCCAATGCCCAGAAGGAACATCTGAAAACGGATTTGCCGCATAGGATGATGCTGTTACACCAAGCGCCATTGCCATAACAAATACTAATGTTTTTTTCATTGCACTTCCTCCTTAATATTATTTTATTCTTTTAATGAATATTATTTTTTAGCTACCCAGGTAGGTTTTTCACCATCGCCATCGCCAACCATTTCAAGTGTCATAGTCGGGTTGTCATAATAACCAGAAGTTGTATTTGTAGACTTAGAAACCCAAGTAGGTTTTGCGCCATCTCCTTGTCCAACCATTTCAAGTACCATATCAGAATTTGCTACAGAAAGTTTTTGTGATCCTGCGTTTTTATCTACCCAAGTAGGTTTTGCACCATCACCGTCACCAACCATTTCAAGTACCATTTGTGGTGCTGCAAAAGATGTTGCTGAAACTCCCATAATCATTGTTGCTGCTAATATAGTCAATAAATTTTTTTTCATAATAAGTCTCCTTTTTCTCAATTAATTTGTTTTTATATTTTCTCTAATCTAACCTTCTTCACTAAACAATTTCCTTACGTTTGCATCGCTCCCTTCAATAATTTAAAGCTAAAATTCATAAATAAAATTTATTTTTTTGTATAAAAAAAACAGCTATAGCGAATTCATTAACCTTTTGTTAAATCCCCCGTTATAGCTGTTGTTAGCTAATATATTTTTTTATAAACTATTAATTAATTTATTGGTTTGTGGAATAAGCACATCATCATAATTTTCAAGATAATAACTTGCCATATCCAAAGATTTTTTAATAGATTTCATTTTTTCAAGTAGTGTATTTTGTCCAGCCATGATGATCTTCTTACGTTCCTCTTTCGTAGTCGAACCAACTTTAGCTAGCTGCATATACATTACAATAGATTCAAGTGTCATTCCTGCAGATTTCAAACTTTGGATAAAACCTATCCATTCAATATGAAATTCTGTATAAACTCGTCTGCCACTTTCATTTCTTGCTATTTCTGGCATTAAGCCTAATTTTTCGTAATAACGTAAAGTATCTGTTGTTAATCCTGTTTTTTGAGCAATTTCGCTAATAACCATGATAAATACCTCCTGTAAAACTACTTACTCTCTTTTAAACTAGCTATCAAATAATCTAGTTTGTCTAAAAGATTTTGTTTAATATGTATAATATCTAGAAGCTTTCCCCTTTGCTTTTTCAACATTTTTATTTTTGCTGCAGAATTAAAGCCTTCATTAACTCCCGTTAAGAAATATTCTTTAATATCATCTTCAGAAAATCCTGATTCGCAAAATAATTTTACTAAACAAGCTTTTTCTATATCTACTCGTTCATAATCCCAATCGTCATTTTCTAACTGCTTAATTTTTGCAATGTCTAAATCTAATAACAGTGATCTTTCAAGATTACTCATAGGACAATTTTCTTTTAAACTAATCATAACAACCTCCACATAAAAACAAAGGTAATGAAGTTATCCTTCGTTACCTTTATTTTAAATTCAATATGCTATTATGTCTAATACTTAATATTTATTCCTTGCTATGCTTTTAAAGCATAATTATTTTTGTTTAAAGTATTCCTTTGCAAATTCAATAAACTTGTTTGTAGCAATGCCATATGGCTGATGACGTTTCCACGCAAGCACCGTTGTAGCAAGTAAATCTGGTTCCAATCTTCTCATAACCATTTTGTTAGAATCTAAATAAGGTTGCGACCCTTCAATTGTAATTGGATATCCTAATCCTTTTTCAGCAAAAATACTAGCATTTGTGCTCATATTACTTCGAAGAATAACATTTATATCTTTATAATAATCACCAAACCAGCTTGCTATTTCACCTAACACACTCTCTCTTATTGGAAGTATAATAGGTTTATCAACTAAATCTTTTGGTTTAATCGCTTCCTGTTTAACTAATGGATCATCTGTCCTCATTATAGTAATATAGCGTTCGGTAGTACCTAATCTAATAAAATCATACTTATCTATACTAACAGGTTCTAGTAATAACCCTATGTCAATTAGTCCTCTATCAATATTATCACGAGCTCCATCTGCTGCAATTGTAAGAAGTTCATAGGTTACCAAGGGATATTTTTTTTGGAATGCTTTTATAACATCAACAAGTATTTGTACAGCTGTAATCTCGCCACAGGCAAAAGAAATTTTTCCTTCTATTTTATCTTCAGATTCTAAAATTTCATGCTCTGCCTTATCTACTAATTCTATTATTTCAGAGGCGCGACGGCGTAATAAAATACCTTCATTTGTTAAAGATATTTTGCGAGATCCTCTATGAAATAAAGTTACACCCAATTCTTCTTCTAATTGGGTTAACTGCCTACTTAGTGTAGGTTGTGTAATATGTAATATCTCTGCAGCCTTAGTGATGTTTTCTTCTCTAGCCACAGTTAAAAAATATTTTAATACTCTTATTTCCATATAGCACCTCGCTTCCATCTATAATAATTATACTTTCATTTTGTATGCTTTTCAAGTATGCTTGTAGTGTTCAATACATTTAAGGCATAAAAAAGAGTAGCAATAAAATTGCTACTCTTTTAAACATAACATTAAATACTTTTGCCCATTTCATAAGCTTCTTGCATATATTTAGTAGATTTTACATCTCCTATTTGCCACACGCCCCCAGCACTAATAGTCCCTTTAAGAGTTGGATTTTCAACACAATTTAAATATCCTTCAAACTCTTTTAAAGTCCCTTCCATAGTTGTAGGCTCATTTTCTGCAGCCGTCATTATGAAATAGAAATCCTTATTTTCAACTTGTGTATAGAAAAAACAATTACGATCAATAAATGTTTTTAACTGTCCACACATAGAATAGAAATAAACTGGCGTTGCCATAACTATAGCATCTGCTTCAAGCATTTTTTCCCTTAACTCCACCATATCATCTTTTTGAACACAAACACCTTTATTGCTAACACAAGCACCACAACCAATGCAATAGTTGATATTTTTATCTTTTAAAAATACTTGTTCTACACTATTACCTGCTTCTACCGCACCTTTGGCAAATTCATTACATAGTACATCTGAATTCCCGCCTTTTCGTGGACTAGAAGAAATTATCAATACCTTTTTCAACTCTTCATCACCTTTTTCTATTAATCTATACTTACTAATTCATACTCAGTAGTGCCAAGACCAATTTCATTACCATAAGAGAGTTGACGTAAACCTTGGCGAGATTCCATACGTTCTTTTAAATCATGTCTTTGAGCTTCTGGAAGTGCCATTATTAAATCAACAGATGCTTGATCAATAGCAACAATATCAGTAGAAGCTAAAATTCCAATATTTGGAGCAGTAGGAGGAGCTGCGCTAACACCAGCACAGTCACAATCTACAGACATATTACGCATTACATTCATATAAACAATTTTATTACCAAAATGATCAGTTACAGCTTTTGCTGCTTCTACCATATTTTCCATAAAAGCGGCTCCAGTAATACTCCATTGACCACCATTTGGAGCTGTATGTTGCATCTTTTTACCAATTTGTCCATCTGCAAATCCAATTGATACGTTCTTAATAGAACCACCTAATCCGCCCATTGTATGACCTTTAAAATGAGTTAAAATCACTGCAGAATTGTAATTTAAAATATTTTTACCTACAGACATTTCTTTAAAATGTTTGCCCCCTTTAATCGGAAGCATTACGGTTCCATCTGCATCTAAAATATCTACAGGAGCAGTCCAGCCATTAATTTTTAAAGTTTCTATATGTTTTGCAGTAGTATCACGACCACCACCATAGTAAGTATTTGTTTCAACTAAAGTGCTATTTGGAATTGTTGCTTGGAATGGTTGAACCATTGATGGAGGGTTAATATTAGGACCTTTAGGTTCACCTGTATGAATTTTAACAGCAACCTTTCCATCTATATTACTATTAATTTTTTGATACAATTTTTCTAAACCAGCTGCGCTAATATCTTTTGTAAAATACACTACTGCCTTTTTAGCAGGTGTAGTTGCAGACGCAGGTGCTGCCGTAGTAGTTGTTGTTACATTATTACTTGGTGCGGCACAAGCTGTTAAAGCAAAACTACCTAACACCATGATGAACGCTATTTTTTTAGCCAATTTTTTCATGTTAATACTCCCTTCTAATTCATCTGCTAATAAGCAGTTTATATTATCATTTTATCCCTTTAAGTTAACTCCAAGTCAATAGTTTTTTAAATAATAAAAGACTCCTTTTTCAAGGAGTCTTTTATTTGTAGATATAATGATGGTTAATTACTTTGTCTACACAATAATCAACATCAAAAGATTCCATAATATCTTCTTTTATTTTACTTATAACTTTCATATATAAAGAAGGCATATAGCGTTCTAAAAAATCTGGAACATTAGGTACTTCATTTACATTTGCAGCAGCTTTTTGGTATTTTGCAAAAAGTCTATTGTAGCGGAAATGCACATAGATAGCAACGCGTCCAAAAGGGGCTCCTTCTTGAAAATAAGCTAGGATTTTCTCTTTTATCTCAGCATCACTCATGCCACCAATCAAAAAATCTACTCCCACGTATTCCACATTTTTTCTAAGCCATTCATTTTTTGTAAGTTCAACATCAAGATTTCCATCTTCCTCTTTAAAAACTACCAATCGCCATCCTGGTGAAGATAATTTTCGCGAAGGATCCAAACTTTTTTCATATGTAGAAAGAATAAAATCTTTTATTTCTTCTCGTGAAATAAGTTCTGCTTCATTTTTTTCTTTTGTCTTAAAATAAACATTATCTGGTAAAATCGTTTCTTTACCCATAAATTTATCTCCTAACAATTAAATATTGGCGGAAATTTCTTTTTCTACCTTGATTATTAAATCATTGTAGTTAATCATCAGTTGTTTTAAATCTTCTACTTTTGCATCATCTATATGAATACCACAAGTTACATTTACTCTGGTATTAAATTTAGTCGCCAAAATTAAAGCTGCTTCTCTTGCAATTTCATCTTCTTTATGAGATGTTACGCAAATTACAGAAGCGCTTGCAGAAATTTCCGTGCTATCAGCTAAGCTAGGACGAGGCACTGCTAAAGCGCTAGCACCTATATGGAAGGTGTCTCCACCACCAATGGTAACAGCAATATCTTTACCACAAAAAACAATAGTGGCTTCTATTACATGAACACCCTCTCCTGCTTTTACAGAAAAAACTTTCATTACTACTCAGCTCCTTCCCATGCTTTAAATTCCTTAATATCAATACCAAATTGCATAAGAATTTTTCCTATAACATGTGTAACTTGATCATTTAAGTCATTCGGTTTGTTATAGAAAGTTAGCATAGGTGGAATTATAGAACAACCTAAATCTGCTGCTGTTGACATATTTCTAAGATGAATCTTGCTTAAAGGCATTTCCCTTGGTGCAAGTACAACCTTACGATTTTCTTTTAAACATACATCTACAGCTCTAACTAATAGGTTATCTGCATAGCCATTAGCTATACCAGATAAAGATTTCATACTACATGGTAATACAATCATACCATCTGTTTTAAAAGAACCACTTGAAATAGCAGCTGCAAGATTTTTATTACTATGATTAAAATGGGCAAGTGCTATGACGTCATCAATCGAAATATTAGTTTCTAATTCAAAATTTTTAATAGCACCTTCTGATACAACAAGATGTATTTCACAATTTGGAATTCTATTTAAAATTTCTAAAAGTTTATATCCCATAACAACTCCTGTTGCACCTGAGATTCCAACGATGATACGCATAACACTTGTCCTCCGTTTCATTATTTAAAGATACCGAGCATTTGCCAATATGGCACTTCTATTAATACACAAATTATGTAAACCACTATTGTTAGAGGAACACCCAATCTAATAACTTCTTTTTGGGTGTACATACCATTTTCATCTCCTAATCCAACTAACATATTAAGATGTTGGAAAGGCAAGATATAATGAATACCTATAGCTGTATAAACTAAAAATACTGGAATTATAGGATCAATGCCCATAGGCTTAGTGAAAAGTAACAATGCAGGGATCGCAATACCCATTACTGCGATAACACTACCTAATGCCATATGAATGACAATAGATACTGTAGCAATAAACGCAGCTAAGATAAATGGATTATCAGGAACTGTAGAAGGAAGAATTGTTTTAGCAATCCATTCATTCATGCCTGTTGCACCGCCAACACCACCTATAGTCATAGCAGCTGTTAAGAAAATAAGTACATGTAGTGGTACTCCGCCCCAATCTTTTGGAGTTAAAATTCCACCAATACCAGGAAGTGCCATACCCATTGCTATAATGAGGGTAACCCAACCTAGATGAATTCCATGGAAACTATCAAATACCCAAAGAACAATCGCTAAAGCAACCCAGAAAGCAGTTCTTTTTTCTAAACCACTTAGATTTCCCATAGCATTTAATTTTTCTCTAATTTCTTCTTTATTTATTTTGACTTCTTGACTTGGTTTGAATAAGAATATGATTAACATACAAGTTAAAATACTAGCAACAATATTTGGTGGGCCCATATAAATAAACCAATCAACCCAACCAATTGTTTTACCAGTAGCTTGTGCTGCAAGCACATTGATTACGCTATCCCCAGTTAAGAAGATCATAGATACTGGAACAGAAGCTGCGAATACTGTAAAACCAATTTTAGCAGCATCTTCTTTTGGAATATTCCCACTTTTAATAATTACAGCCATAACAGACATAATAAGGAATGCTCTTGGCCATGGATGTGGGATTAAAATACTTAAAATAAAAGTTAATACGAATATAGAGATAATAATACTTTTATACGAATTAACATAATTTAAAATAAATTTATATGCAATTCGTTCGCCTAGCCCTGACGACTTCACCGCTCCAGCTATTAAATATGCCCCTATAACAAGATACATTATTGGTCCAGACCAAGGAGCAAATACCCTTGCTGGAGGAGCTACGTTTAAAATTACTAATAAGGCTAAAAATATTCCTGAGGTATATCCCGGTTGCGCGATTTGAAAACCCCAGAAAATAACTGTCATAAATGTTAGAGCCATACACATTTGCCCTTGAGCACTAAGCCCTTCTATATGAACAAGATTAATTATTATGGCTACTAAAATACCTAATATAAGACCTATTACCGGTTTGTTCTTACCCATTATATTGCCTCCTCGACTTACATTTATGTGCTAGCAAGGGCCCCAATATCCCTTGCTAGCTATTTTAAGGAAGTGTAAATTGATAAATATTATTTTTTCAACGGTGGGATTGGTGGAATGATTTGCATGTTAGCAATTTTTTCATCATTTAAAGTAAATTGTGGCAAAATGTTTGGAGTTTCAGTTGAACGCCAAGAATATGAGCATGTATTGCATACATAAACTTCCCAAGCATCACCTACAGGAGATTTTACCATTATTCTAGTTTCACCTTTGCAACGTGGACATTCTTTCATAATTAATGACCTCCTCTATAATTAGTTTTGTTCATTTTGATATTTTTTAATATATTCAGCCCATTTTGGAGCATCTGCGTGAGGTTTAAGAAGTTCAACATCACGAGGATTTGGTTCTGGCGCAACAGGTGTAGTTGCATCTATGATAAGTTTAGAATGCATACCTGCTGGAACAGAAGATGGGTCAAGAGGCATACCTGGGCAGTTTTCGATTACAGAAACATGATCTGCTGGTCTTACTCTTGTAGTTAATGCCCACATAACTTGTTCTAAGTTGAATGGATCAACAAATTCGTCTACTACAATAATAACTTTTGCGTATGCCATACCATGTGGAGTGGAGAGCAATCTCATTGCAACAGCTTTTCCCATACCACCAAGACGTACTTTTGTGGAAATAATAGTTCCAATACCATGAGTATACATAGCATTAACAGCTTGTATTTCTGGGAAGGAATCTTTCAATTGTTTGTAAAGTGGAACACTTGTGTTAAGTGCCATTAAGTAATCAATTTCAGTCCATGGTAATCCTAAATAAAGATTTTCAAAAATAGGATTTTCACGATGAGTAATGCGTTCAATTACGATTTCGCATTGTAAACGACAACCAGAATAAGAACCAGGGAATTCACCAAATGGACCTTCAACTTCACGTACACGAGGTTTAATATAACCTTCCAAAATTACTTCTGCATGTGCAGGAATGTATAAGTTTGGATATAAATCAGCGGTAGTAATTTCAGCTGGGACACCATCATTTAAAGCACCAACGAATTCATATTCGTTTTGGTTATACATGATTGGAGTAGAAGCCATAAAAGTAGTAATAGGATCGTTACCTAACGCGATTGCTACAGGCAATGGTTTGCCTTCTGCTTCAGCTTTAGATAACTGAATACCAATATCATGGAATGGTAATGGTTGAATACCTATTAAATCTTTATCTTTTACTTGAATGCGGTAAGTACCAACATTTTGTTTGTCAAAATCATCTGGGAATTCAGGGTCTGCTGTCACTACACTTGCTTTAGAAATGTAGAAACCACCATCTTGGTCATTAATACGATATAAAGATAATACATCAAAAAGATTGATACCTTTTTCGATAACAACTTCTTTACATTTAGCATCTTTAGGAGCTAAGATTTTTGGCTTTACTGGATATAAATCCCAGCGACGATTCAATTCATGGAATTGATCTTTAACAGGAGTGTTTTTAGGCATCCCCATCATCAACGCATGATTTTCCCAAGAACCATGTACATTAGTAACTACTGGATATTTATACCCTTTTACTTTTTCAAAGAAAAGTGCCGGTGCACTTTTGCTATCTGCAGCAGCTCTTCCTGCTGCACCAATTTGTTCTGGATCAACTTCCTCTTTAATACGAACTAATTGACCCTCTGCTTCAAGGGTTTCAAGGAATGATCTTAAGTCGTGATAAACTTTTGCCATTTGTATGACCTCCTTTAATCTTCAATGGAACACATAGGTGCTCTTTCTGATTTAAGATTATCATTGCTTAATATGAAAGTCGAACGCTATAATTTCCTTTCATTATTCCAAAATGGAATAATGCTGGAAATATCAACTTAAATACGATATAATAAAAAAAAGCTTAGCAAAGGAGGCGAATATATGAACTCAACCCAACTAGAATATTTTTTGGCTATAGTTAAACATGGCGGTTTTGCCAAAGCTGCTGATGCTATATTTGTTTCCCAGTCCGCCTTATCTAAGAGAATTAAATCTTTAGAATTAGAATTAGGTATTGAACTTTTTAATCGCAAACTTCCAGGTGCAAAATTAACTCCTGAAGGCGAAGAGTTTTTGGCATTTGCTCTTGAAGCTAAACAGAAACATACAGAACTGCTTACTCAATTAGGAACAATTTCTACAAAAAGAGGCATTCGCATAGCTTCTATCCCTATAGTAGCTATTAAACCTTATGGCATTATGACAAAATTTGTAAGTTTTCAATCGGCTAATTTGGATTACAATTTAGAATATACTGAAAGAGATCAAACTACTATTTTACAATTATTAGCTGACGAAAACGCTGATTTCGGAATCATTAGAGATTTCGGAAGTAATATGCATAAAAAATATAAGTTTCTGCCTCTCTACGATGATGAAATGGTCTTAGTATGCGCTAAGAATCATAGCCTAGCAAAGAAAAAAACTATCAACTTAAGAGAATTAAAGGACGAAACCTTTGCTTTACTTGACGAACGTTCTCAATTATATACATCTACAGTTGATGAATTTAAAAAGCTAAATATTACTCCAACTATTGCATATACTAATACAAGGCATAATTTAGTTTTAGAAATGGTAGCTAATGGTTTAGGAATAACGATCATGCCGAAACTAATTGTAGAAAGTAGCGAACATGATGAATTAGCTATTATACCCTTGGAAGAAGCATTTTACACCAAAATTTTGCTAGTTTATGATAAATCAAAAAAACTAACAGATGCCCATAAAAAATTCTGGAACTTCTGCAAAAAATAAAAAAAGACTCCTTTTTCAAGGAGTCTTTTTTTATTTTTTTATTTTTATTCTTCGCCAGTATACCAGAAATGTCTTGAGAATGCTACTGAGCAGTTTTCGCCAACTTCTGGACCAATATCACGACGACCTTTTTGAACACGAATTTCTTGATCACCAAATTTAACTTGGTAATCGATGATTTCGCCAAGGAACGCTTTTCTTGTAACTACGCCGCGCAAAGAATCTGGTGTGCCTTCGCTTACAAAGCTAATTTCAGATGGACGAGTAGCAATAGTTAAGCCATCTGCACCTAAAATTTCTGCTTTTGGAGCTAACGCGCCAGCAATTTCTACTTCAGAACCAGCGATAAATGCTTTGCCATTAGCTGCGTTAACATTTAAGAAGTTAGACAAGCCAATGAAGCTAAATACGAATTTATTAGCTGGATTGTTATAAACATTAAATGGTGTATCGATTTGTTGTACAACACCTAATTTCATAACAAGAATTCTATCAGAAAGAGCCATTGCTTCTGATTGATCATGTGTTACATACATGATAGAGAAGCCATATTTCTTTTGTAAATCTTTAATCTCAAAACGCATTTCTTCACGTAGATGTGGATCCAAGCTTGAAAGCGGTTCGTCAAGAAGCATAACGTCAGGGTTAATAGCAAGTGCTCTAGCTAAAGCAACACGTTGCTTACCACCACCAGATAAATTAGCTGGACTGTTATTAGCTTCTTTTAAAAGATTAGTCGCACGAAGTGCTTCTGTAGTTCTTTTATCAATTTCCGCTGCTTCAACATTTCTAATGCGAAGTGGGAATGCTACATTTTCATATACAGATAAATGTGGCCATACAGCAAAGGCTTGGAATACCATACCAAAGTTACGTTTTTCTGGTGGAAGATAATATTTTTTCTTAGGAGAAGAAAGAAGGTTATCGCCTACATATACTTCACCATCAGATAAATCTTCAAATCCTGCAACCATACGTAAAGTTGTAGTTTTACCACAACCAGAAGGTCCTAACATAGAAAAACATTCGCCTTTTTCAATTTCAAGATTAAGCTTATCTACAGCTGTAACTTTGCCGAATTGTTTTGTAACATCAACTAAACGAATATAAGACATATTATGCACCCTCCTTCTTCGTGAAGCGATTAATTATAGTTTGACCTAAAATGATGAGGATAAGCGCAATACCTGCAAGAGCTGCAGAAACTACTGTTTCACCGTCTTCATTAAGAGTATAAATCGCAACACCAATAGTTCTTGTTGTTGGAGAATAAAGCATAATAGAAACTGTTAATTCTCTAAGAGATGGTAAGAAAATCAAGAAGAATGCTGCAAGCATACCAGGTTTTACAAGTGGAATTACAATATCTTTCAAAGATTGCCACATTGTAGCACCGCAAGATCTAGATGCCTCAATCAAGGAATCATGAACTTGTTCTAATGCCGCGGAATTCGCTCTTAAAGAGAATGCCATGTAACGAGCAATGTACGCTACAAGAATAATCCATACAGTATTGTAGAGATTTACACCATATTTACCACTCCAAGCAAGAATTACACCAAGTGCAATTACAGAACCAGGAACAGAGAATGGTAACATTCCTAAGAATTCTAAAATACCTTTACCTTTAACACGCATTTTAACAATTACATAAGAGATCATTACACCTGCAAACATAGTAATGAATGCAGAACCAAGACCTAGGCTTAAGCTGTTAAAGATTGCATCTTTGGTAACTTTATAGTCAAACAAGATGAATTTATAGTTATCTAAGGACAAGTTTTCCCAAGTAAATGCTAGGCCATAAGTTTTAAGACCACCAACTAAGAAGATTACGATAGTTGGTAATACGATTGTAAAACCAATATAAGCTAAGCAGAAAAGGAACAATGGAGTTCTTAAACCTCTAAGTTTTAGTTCCATTGGGCGGAAACTTTTACCACCAATGATTTGGTAGTGTCCTTTACTAAGGATTTTACCTTGGAGCCAAATAATAAGTGCAGCAGTAGCAACAAGTACTGTTGATAGTACTGTACCAGTTCTTATTGACTCAAAACTACCCGCACTTTGATGAATCTTTTGATAAATCAAAGTAGGGATATTAAAGATACCATTTTCAATACCTAATACCGCTACTGTACCAAAGTGAGCCATTGAGTAAAGCATTACTAAAAGGGCACCAGAGATGATACTTGGAAGTACTAGTGGAATTGTAATTTTTCTTGTAATAGTCAAAAGACCAGCACCAGAAATACGTGCAGATTCTTCTAATGTAGGATCCATACGTTCCAAAGCGCCACATACTTGAATAAATACAAATGGGAACAAATACATTACTTCAACAATCATAATTCCTAAATAACTATAAATGTCAAAAAGTGGACTTGAAAACCCAAGCGTGTCCATCCAGTAACGGTTAATAAAACCAGCATTTGGAGAAAGAAGCATTTTCCATGCTAATGCACCTATGAAAGAAGGTAGCATAAACGGTACTAAGAACATGCTCTTCATGAAAGTTTTATAAGGTAAATCTGTACGAGTAACAAGCCACGCAAAGAATGTACCTACAATCGTACTGCCAACAGTAGTGCCGATTGCAATTATAAGTGAATTAATAAGTGCTTGATAAGTATCTGGTTGTTTCAAAACCATTAAAACGTCTTCAATGTTGAATTGTCCATCAGCCCAGAATGCATTGAAGAATATTAAGAGTACAGGTACGGCAACTACAACTACGAGAACCGCGACTGACAAAAACAAAATAATCTGAGCAACACCAAAACTACCTTTTTGTTTTATACTCATTGTTTTGTCACCTCCTTAAGATCTTCCGCATCAAACCATAAGAGATCTTTGAAGGAAATTTTGCACGTTTCCCCTTCTTCAAATATAAGGTTCTTTTCTACTGCTTCATGAGTTTCAATACTTGTATTAAACTCATCACCATCAATATCAATTAAATAGTGCATTGTAGCTCCTAAGAAACTTGCTCTTTTAATTACGCCTGTTAATCCTTCACCGTCACGAGTAACCTCTACATCAGATGGACGGAAACCGCCAACCCAAGAAGTTGCTGTTCCTTCAGGATTTTTCCAAGGAATTACTTGGTTGCCATTTGCAACAAGATATTTGCCACCTTCTTCTCTTACGCTCAAGTAGTTAGCAATACCCATAAAATTAAATACAAATGGATCACTTGGTCTTTCGAAGATTTCATAAGGTGTTCCAATTTGTCTAATGTTACCTTTTTCATCCATAACTGCAACTCTATCAGCGATAGCCAGTGCAATTTCTTGGTCGTGAGTTACGTAAAGAACTGTTACATTAAGTTCTCTTTGTAATTCTTTGATTTCAAAACGCATTTCTTCACGCAAATTAGCATCTAAGTTTGAAAGAGGTTCGTCAAGTAGCATTAAAGAAGAATTAGCTACTAATGCTCTTGCAAGAGCAACACGTTGTTGTTGCCCACCAGACAGTTCTGAAGGCAAACGTTTATCTAAATCCTTAAGACCAACCATTTCAATCATTCTCATTGTAGTAGCGGTCAATTCTTCTTTAGGTTTTTTTGCGATTTTAAGTGGATATGACACGTTTTCAAAAACTGTCATATGTGGCCATACAGCATAGTCTTGGAATACTATACCAAGTCCTCGACGATCGGCGGAAACCATATCTCCACCGTCTGCATCTGTAACTAATGTGTTATCAATATAAACTTTACCTGTTTCCGGAACTTCAAAGCCTGCTATCAATCGAAGCAGTACTGTCTTACCACAACCAGATGGTCCTAGCAAAGTAAAACATTCCCCACGCTTTATAGAAAGATCCAGGTTATTGAGAACTTGATGCTTATCGTAAGCTTTTGAGACATTCTCTATTTTAATAATATCATCCATCAAGTTGACACCCTTTCTTAGTATAAATAACATAAATTCAGCGGGACGAAAAATCGTTCCGCTGAATATGTTACACATTAAAAATTATTTTTTGCCTTGAAGAATTTCAGTGAATTTTTTAACTGTAGCTTCTTTGTTAGCCATAATTTCAAGGTAATTAATTTTGATAGAACGTTTTAAAGCATCTTCAGGAGTTGGGAGACCAAATTTTTCTGGGCTCTTAATTTCAGGACGTACAGATACTGTTCCACCTTCAGCAATTTTAGTTTGAGCTTCTTTACCTAAAAGATAATCAACGAATTTTTTAGCAACATCAACATTTGCGCCACCTTTGAAGATTGCAACTGGACTTGGAGCCATTAACAATTCTTCTGGGTAATAAAGAGCAATTTTTGCACCTTTAGAAACTTTATCGTTAGTAATATAGTCAACTGCAAGACAAGCAGAAAGTTCGCCAGAAGCAGTATCATCGATTACTTGACCAGAACCTTTACCAATTCTTGCGCCGTTAGCAGCAAGTTTTTCGAAATATTCCCAACCAAATTGTTTTTCGAGTAAAGCAACACTCATGTAAGAAGTTCCAGAAAGTGCTGGATCTGCAATACCAAATGCTTTGTTATACTCAGGGTTTAAAAGATCAGACCATTTTGTTGGTGGAGTTTTAATTTTATTTTGGTTAATCGCGATACCTAAAGTACCAAGACGAGCTGCTGTGAAATATCCATCATAATCTTCAAATGGATTTAAGATTTCACTAAATACAGATGGTTTATATTGTTCCAAGATACCTTCTTTTTTCATGTTGTAGAAGTCAGGAACTTCACTAGTCCAGATAACGTCAGCTAAGATTTTACCGCTTTGACGTTCTGCAGCGATTTTCGCCATTAATTTACCTGCGCCAGCAGATTGATAATCAACTTCAACGCCAGGGTTAGCTTTTTTGAATCCTTCAACAATACCGCTGATTAGAGATTCTTTCATAGATGTGTAAATGATTAATTTTTTACTGTCAGCTTTTGGAGCATCAGCTTTCTTTTCTCCACCGCCACAGCCAGTGAGAACAACACCGCACGCCACTGTGAGTGCTAATAAAATACTCGTTGCTTTTTTCATTTTTGACATTCCTCCTGTTGTTTTGAGCCACACTGCTCAAATCTAATTATTTTGCCTTAATTAAAAGCAAAATTCATACCCTATTTATTTCGACAAAAAGTTCTTTTTTCCTGCAAAAAACCTTTGTTTTTTCCTTGCGTAACACATATTTTTCCATATCTTTTGTTATTGTAAAAAATTTTTCAAGTTAGCTATTGCTAACTTTATTTTTTTATGTTATACTTTCCGTAGAGTTATTGAAATTCCAGTAACTTTATTTTTAAAGTTTTAAGTTAGCTATCGCTAACCAAAGGAGAGCTATGAACATTTCTGCAAACTATTTGCAACTTTTTGACGAAATGTTAGCCTATCATTGCGCTCCAACTTTAGCAAAGGTTAAACCTTCTAGCATAATCACTATTTCTAACAAAGTTCTCCATACAAATTTCAAAGAACTTTTAAGCATTTATAACAAACGTTATGCAAATAACGATTTAGTGTTTCGTGAATTATGTGCTTGTGATAAAAAAGTTTTAATTATCATCTACTCGCCAACCTTGATGAAAAATATTTTTCAAGATGTTAGCAGCAAAAAATATCTTACGTCTTTCGGTTATTCTTATACCGATGATATAGATCTTTTAATAGAACAACTTTCAAAAAGAGTTAATGATGAACAAACTTTTCCACATGAAATTGGTTTATTCCTAGGTTATCCGTTGGAAGACGTTGTTGGTTTCATTGAACAAAAAGGGCAAAACTTCAAAAAAATAGGGCATTGGAAAGTATACGGCAATTTAAATATTGCTAATCAGCTTTTTACTGCATATAACTTTTGCAGAGATGTCTTTGTGAATAAATTCGCAGCTGGCATACCTTTACAACAGATTGTATCTGAAGAAATTTAATCTACTCTTAGGAGGTTTTATTATGAAAAAAATACCTGTAATTTATTGGTCTGGAACTGGGAATACCGAAAAGATGGCTGAAGCCGTTGCTGAAGGTATCAAAAGTGCTGGAAATGAACCAATACTTTTACCTGTAGCTGCTGCCGATGTAAACGAAATCGCAAGCTACGATAATATCGCTTTAGGCTGTCCTTCCATGGGTGCAGAAGTTTTAGAAGAAACAGTATTCGATCCCTTCTTTTCATCATTATGTAACTCCTTGCATAACAAGAATATTGTTCTCTTTGGCTCCTATGGTTGGGGTGGTTCTTATATGACAGATTGGGAATCTCGTATTTCCGAGTCTGGGGGAACACTCCTCTCTCCTGGTTTGTTGTCACTTGGGGAGCCTGATGCTGACAGTTTAGCCTCTTGCAAAGCACTTGGCGAAACTTTAGCAAAAGCTTAAAGAATCTTCCTCTTCCTCTACTTTTTTATTTTGAATTTACCCCTCTACTATATTCAGTAGGGTTAATTTTTTTCTTGTAATTATATGGCATTTTAAGTTATACTATTAGTATATCTTTAATATCTTTTTACCTTATTTTCAAAAATTCAAGTAGGTAT
>CAMTOO010000026.1 GCA_947074185.1 uncultured Negativicutes bacterium | reverse complement strand
ATGGTTGCAATAACAGCAACCACTAAAAATATCTATAAGTACTCCGTTAGTTATAACGTAAAAAAAAGCAGTTTTATATAGCAAAGCTGCGTTTTTTATTAAGTTTTTCGTTAATTTTAATTAACTTTTCATTCAGCAATAATCTTCTCTGCCATTTTAGGTGGAACATCTTCATAATGGTCAAACTTAAGTTCAAAAGCACCTTGCCCTTGAGTAATAGACCTTAAATCAACTGCATAATCAGCAATCTCAGAATATGGTGCTTGTGCTTTAACAATACCTAAGCCATCACCAATACTTTCCATTCCTAAAATACGACCACGTTTTGCATTTAAATCACCTATTACATCACCCATCATTCCTTCTTCCACAGTTACATCAAGATTATAAATAGGTTCCAAAAGTACTGGTTTAGCATCTTCCATCGCTTTTTTGAAAGCAATGCTAGAAGCCATTTTAAATGCCATTTCAGAGGAATCTACTGAATGGTAAGAACCATCTACTAAAGTTATCTTAACATCAACTACGGGATATCCTGCAAGCACACCTGTTTCAATGCACTCACGCATACCTTTTTCAACTGCAGGAATATATTGACGAGGGACAGAGCCACCATAAATTTTATCAACAAACTCAAAACCTTCTCCTGGTGGTAATGGCTCTACATCAATAACTACATGCCCATACTGACCATGACCGCCTGATTGTTTCTTATGCTTGCCTTCAACATGAGCTTTACCACGAATTGTTTCACGATATTCAATAGTTGGAGCCTTTAATTCTGCTTCAACACCAAATTTACGTTGCATACGTTCCATGATAATCTCTATGTGTTGGTCACCCATACCACTAATAAGAGTTTCTTTTGTTACTACATTTTTAGTTACGATAATAGTTGGATCTTCATCCATCAATCTATTTAAAGCGTTAGCAATTTTTTCTTCCTCGCCTTTTTTCTTAGCAAAGATTGCTCTCATATACATAGGTAATGGGAAAGCTATTGGATTAAATAGAACTGGTGCGTTTCTATCACTTAAAGTATCTCCCGTAGATGTCACTTGCAACTTGGTAGTAACACCAATATCACCTGCAACAATTTCTTTCATTGGCTCTTGGGTTTTACCTCTCATGGTAAAAACATTTGCAATTTTCTCATCTTGTTCGCGACTAGCATTATAAACAACACTATCTGCTTTTACAACACCTGAAAAAACTCTAAAGAAACTTAATCTTCCTACGAAAGGATCAGATGTAGTTTTAAATACTAATGCTGCCATAGGCGCACCAGCATCACGAATTTCTTTTTCGCCAGTTTTTACATTAATAACTTCAAAGTCATTTAATATACCAGGGTAAGTATAATCAACTATTGCATTTAAGCAACGGCCTAAACCAATATTTTTATAAGCACTACCGCAAATCATTGGGAAAATAATAGCTTGACGAATCCCTTTAACAAGACATCTTTGAATTTCTTCATCAGAAATCTTTTCACCATCAAGATAACGCATCATAATTTCATCATCTGCTTCTACAGCTGCTTCCACCATTTTTTCATGCATTTCTTGAGCATAAGCTAGCATATCTTCTGGAATATCAATTTCATCAGAACCATTTCCATTAGCTCTATATGCTTTCATTTTTACGCAATCAATTACACCATTAAAATCTGCCTCTTTTCCTAAAGGCAATTCTAATGGCAGAACTCTTTTGCCGAACTTAGAGCGTAAATTATTTAAGATACTGTCAAAATCAGCATTTTCACGATCCATCTTATTAACAAAAATTATTCTTGGTAAATTTGCTTCTTCCGCATATTTCCAACATTGTTCTGTACCAACTTGCACGCCGCTAGTTGCACACACAACGATTAGAGCACTATCTACCGCACGAAAGGCTCCTTTTACTTCTGCTACGAAATCTGCAAATCCAGGGGTATCAATAAAGTTAATTTTCGAATCACGCCACTCAACTGGTGCTAAAGTTGCATTTACCGATACTTTACGTTTAACTTCTTCTGGTTCAAAGTCACTGGTGGTAGCTCCATCTTCTACCTTACACATTCTTGAGATTGCTCCAGTTCGATACAGTAAGGCTTCCGTTACAGATGTAGTTCCCGCTCCACCATGGCCCACAATCGCCACATTTCTAATCTTATCGCCTGTATACTCTTTCATTGCTTTTCATCCCTTTCTTTATTTAATTATATATATAATAAATTCGTCAAACCTCTATAACTTTCCTACTTTCTTTATTTTTTCTTAAAAACATTTAAGTTTTTTCCCGATTTGTGTAAAGCTCTTAACATTTTTAATGTTTTTTCCGAACAGTTTACTTTTTCAATAAATTATAAACAGCAAATGCTGCTAAAGTTTTTGAGTCAAAAATATCTCCATTAATAATCATTTCATTAACTTTATTTTCTGGAATAATCTCTATATTAATAAATTCATCTGCATCAGTATGTTGCTCAAATTTTTTCAAATCCCTTGCAACATATAAGTGTATTACTTCATCAGTAAAACCTGGTGTTGTAACAATACCAGTTAAGTATTGCCAATTTCCAGCTTCATAACCCGTCTCTTCAGATAACTCTCTTGCTGCACAAATATCAGGCTCTTCGCCAGCATCTAACTTGCCAGCAGGAATTTCATACATAACTGTATCGAG
This sequence comes from uncultured Negativicutes bacterium, assembly GCA_947074185.1. GTDB lineage: Bacteria > Bacillota > Negativicutes > Acidaminococcales > Acidaminococcaceae > CAMTOO01. The sequence goes on along the minus strand of CAMTOO010000026.1, from coordinate 21,504 downwards.
AGCATAGCGAAATTGCTTAACAAAAACAATACTACCATCTTCAAGAATCGGAATAATAGCTACTGCCCCTGGATGATTTATCACCTCACGTGTAGCTTTATTTCCATTAGGCAAAATAACTGTATCAACCTTCACTTTTAAAAGATTACCAGAAAAGCCTATTTTACTATCAACAAATTTTTCATCTAAAGTTGGATCATGCATTTTTTTCATAAAAGCAACCTCGTCAAATACTACTTATTTTTTAATTCTTTTTTTATCTTACTAGCAATATCTAATTGTTCTTTTGCATTCGCTTCTGCTAAAGCACTAATATTTTCACCAACAGTCATACGCATAATTTCACTAACACGATCTTTATCACTTAAAATTTCTAAATTAGTTTTAGTACGCTCACCATCAGATTCTTTTTTTATGTAAATATGTTGGTTTGCAAAAGCAGCAATTTGCGGTAAATGTGTTATACAAAGCACTTGCCCTTTATTGGAAAGGATAGCTATTTTCTCAGCCATTTTTTGGGCTGTGATACCTCCAACGCCTGTATCTATTTCATCAAAAACCATTGTGCCAATGCTATACTTATCCATCAACACAGTCTTTAAAGCTAAAGCCACACGACTTAATTCACCACCAGAAGCAACTTTTGCTAAAGGTAATAAAGCTTCACCTAAATTGGCACTAAATAAAAACTGGACTTCATCAATCCCTGTTGAACCATAGCGTTCTTTTTGTTTTACTTCTATTTCAAAACGTCCTTCTGGCATTGCTAAATCTTTCATGTGTTCAACAATTTTTTCAGCCAAAACCTTGCTATTGTCAGTTCTAATAACTGTTAGCTTTTTCCCTTGAACATCCATCTCTGCTTCTTTTTCCGATAAATCTTTTTCAGCTTTAATTAGACTTTCTTCCAAATCTTGTAACTCAGAACATCTAAGAATCGCTGCAGCCAAATGTTCATTAACATCTTCAATTGTTGATCCATATTTTTTATGGATTTTATAATAAACATCAAGTCTAGAACGTACCTCTGCCACGCGTTCTTCATCATATAAATTATCTTCTAAATATCCGCTCAATTCATGTCTTGCATCTTCTAAAATAGTCCAAGCGCTCTCCAAACCTTCTAGAGTCACTTGTAACCTTTCATCATAGCGAGTGGCATTTGCTACATTTGTTTTCACATTTCCTAAAACCTCAAGGCTTCCTCTTTCCGCATCTAAACCTTGATATGCAGCACTAATACTCTGAAGAATTTTTTCGCTGTTTTGAATGCGTTTATCTTCTTCTCGTAATGCTTCTTCTTCATCATCTACAATATTAGCCTCGGTAATTTCTTTGATTTCCCAATTTAATTTTTCTAAAAGATACTCTCTGTCGCCATCAAGACCTTTTAGTTGTTCCACTTTTTCTAACGCTGTTAAATACTGACTATAGCTAACACTATAATTTTCCAAAGCTTCTTTGGCAGGTACTCCGCCAAAAGCATCCAAAATAGTTATCGCTGAATCAATTTTTAACAAAGCTTGATTTTCATGTTGTCCATGTATATCTACCAAATATCCAGCAAAAGACTTTAATACAGCTAATGGTACTTGTACCCCATTAATAGTATTTTGACTTTTGCCGTTAGCCATTACTTGTCTTTTTAAAAACAACTCATCTTCTACATCAATACCTTCTACTTGTAGAAGTTCTTTAACTTTTGGCATTGCAGATATATCAAAAATTGCTTGCACCCAAAAACTATCCGTACCATTACGGATATAATCACTTGAGGCACGATTTCCTAAAACCATACCAAAAGCATCTATTAGAATAGATTTTCCTGCACCTGTTTCACCTGTAAACACGTTGAACCCTTGGGTAAAATCTACTTTCGCATCTTCAATTAAAGCAAAATTATGCACATGCAAAGATTGCAGCATTTTCTTACTTCCTTTACTTAAAATTAATTGTTATTGAAAATTTTTAAATCGATCAACAAAGATTGAAGTATTTTTTTTGCCATCAATAGCAATAAAAATAGTATCATCACCTGCAACTGTTCCTAATACTTCAGGCCATTTCATATAGTCAATTACATAAGCCACCGCTTGAGCTGTACCTGGCAAAGTATGCATTACCACTAAGTTTTCACTAGTACGAAGATTTAACACAGAATCTTGTAAAGTGCGTTCTAAGCGACCTGGAGTCAATAAGCTATCATGTTCCTTAGGGTAAGCATAACGATAGCCTCCATCAGCATTAGGCACCTTAATAAGCATCATTTCTTTGATATCTCTAGATACAGTCGCTTGCGTTACCTCAATACCTTCTTTCAACAATTGAATTGCCAAATCTTCTTGAGTTTCAATATTGTGACGTTCGATGATTTCTTTAATTTTAGCTTGTCTAAAGGTTTTCATGATAATTCCTCATTTCTCACGAATTAATTTTTCTTGCCAGGTTTCATAATAACTACGCCCTGTAAGGCTAATAATATTTATATTGTGATCACTTTTTGTAATATGAACCATGCCCTCAGTTTGAATCTCACCTACTGGTATGCCATCTGCAGCCACATAGATTTTTTCACTAGGCGCAAGCACCTTAAACTCAATACTTTCGCTAAGTTTAATTACCAAAGGCCTTGCTGTTAAAGAGTGAGCAGAAATTGGCGTGATAATCATAACTTCTAACCCTGGTTCTACTAAAGGCCCACCTGCTGATAAGGAATATGCTGTAGATCCCGTTGCCGTTGCGACAATAATACCATCAGCAGCATATACACCAGATTTTTTACCATTAATATAAGCTTCAAGATGAGCAATTCTACTTGTGCCTCCCTTTGAAACAACAATGTCATTTAAAGCAGATACGGTTTTTACACCAGCAGTTGTATTAATTTTAACTTGCAACATACTACGCTTATCATAAACATATTCTTTATTAACTAATTTCGTTAATGCTGCGCGAATATCTTTATAATCAATTTCCGCAAGGAATCCTAATCTACCTAAGTTTACGCCAAATACAGGTATATCATAAGCTTCTACTCCACGAGCCATTTGCAGGAATGTTCCATCTCCACCTAAAGAAACAGCCACATCAATATTTTTCATAGCCTCTAAAGAACTTGTATCATAACCATCTGTACAATATTCACCTGAAATAGTCTTAGGCAAAAGCACATTAATATCGAACTCACTGCAGATAGCAATGAATTCTTTAATACTGTTTTTAACATTGTCTTTTTCCATATTTGGAAATACAGCTAAATTAATCATATTTTCCTCTAATCTAAATCCTCATGAGACTTATCTACCAAAGCATTTATATAGTTTTCATCAATAATACTTTCAGTACCTATTGTTAGATATAGCAAATATTCTATATTGCCTTCAGGCCCTTTAATCGGTGAAAAATCTAGCCCTTGAGCAGAAAAACCTTCTGTTGCTGCAAATTGAACAACATTGTTAATTACTTCTTTATGAACTTTGGCTTCTCTAACTACACCTTTTTTGCCAACTTTATCTTTACCAGCTTCAAATTGTGGTTTTATGAGAGCTAAAACAAATCCATTAGGATTCAAAATTTTCTTAACTGCTGGCAAAACTTTATCAAGAGAAATGAAAGCAACATCAATTGTCGCAACATCAATTGCATCTTCTAAACTAGTTTCATCTAAACTACGGACATTAGTACGTTCCATATTAATAACTCGTTCATTATTACGCAATTTCCAAGCTAGCTGGCCATAGCCCACATCTACTGCATATACCTTCTGTGCTCCATTTTGCAAAGCACAATCAGTAAAGCCACCTGTAGATGCACCTATATCAGCTACAATTTTCCCATCTACACTAATCGGAAAAATTTGCAAAGCTTTTTCTAGCTTCAAGCCTCCTCTGCTCACATATTTAAGTTTTTCACCTATAATACGAATTTTAGCATCAGGAGCAACTGGAGTACCTGGCTTATCAATTTTCTGTTCATTTACCAAAATTTGCCCTGCCATAATTGCACCTTGAGCCTTACTTCTTGTTTCAAAGTAACCTTGTGCAGTTAGAAAAGCATCTAAGCGTTCTTTTTTCACTTTATAACTCCAGTAATTTTTTTAGCGATACTTTCAGCATCTAATTCTAAATCCTTTAATAATAAAGCATTGTCACCTTGAGATACAAATTGATCTTCAATTGCAAAAGGCAATACATGAACTTTATTAAGTAAATTTTTATTATTTAATTCTTTGATAATATTTGAACCGACGCCGCCATTAGCAACACCTTCTTCTAAAACAGCCATATAACTATATTTACCAGCATGATTCTCTAATAATTCCAAATCTAAAGGTTTGGCAAAACGTATATTTACAACACCTGCATTAATACCTACTTGCTTCAGTAACTCTGCAACCTTCGTTGCAGTTTTCACCATACTCCCAATTGCCCAAATCACTAATTCTTCACCTTCTAAAAGTACTTCTGCCTTTCCGATAGGCAAACTTTGTAAAGGTTCAGAGCAATCAACCCCAATTCCACTGCCACGCGGATATCTAATACTAATTGGTCCATTAAATTCACTAGCAGTTTTTAGCATATGACGTAATTCATTCTCATCTTTAGGAGCCATCACTGTCATGTTAGGAATTCCGCTAAGATAAGAATAATCAAATACACCATGATGAGTACTACCATCATCACCTACAAGTCCTGCTCTATCGATACAGAAAGTAACAGGCAGATTTTGAATACATACATCATGCAATACTGAATCATAAGCACGTTGCAAAAACGTTGAATAAATCGCGGCGAATGGTTTAAAGTCTTGAGTCGCCATACCTGCAGCACTAGTAACTGCATGTTGTTCAGCAATACCAACATCAACAAAACGATTTGGATATATTTCAGAAAATTTCTTGAGTCCAGTTCCATCTGGCATAGCTGCTGTAATTGCAATGATTTTTTCATTGTCCGCCGCTAATTCAAGCATTGTATTGCTAAATACTTCTGTATAAGTAATAGCAGCATCAGGGTTTACTATTTTTACCCCTGTTTCAATATTAAATGGTGAAGTACCATGAAATTTATCTGGATTGTCTTCTGCTGGTTTATAGCCCTTACCTTTTTTAGTCACTACATGAACTAAAACTGGAGTAGCTTGATGTTTTGCTGTTTCAAGAACTTCAAGTAACGCATTCATATCATGACCTTGAATGGGTCCGAAATATTTAAACCCTAAATGTTCAAAAATAGCAGCTGGAGTAACAAGCGTCTTTACACCCATTTTTACTCTATCAATAGCAGCAAGCACATCATCTCCATATTCGCTACCTTTTAACCAATTTTCAAGATCATTCTTGAATTTATTATAAGTTTCACCACTTCTAAGTTGGTAAAAGTATTCAGACATTGCACCAACGTTTTTAGAAATGGACATTTCATTATCATTAAGAATAACTATTAAAGGTTTTTTCAAATCACCAGCATGATTTAAAGCTTCATAAGCTAAACCACCGGTCATAGAACCATCACCAATAAGAGCAACCACATTATAATCCTCGCCCTTTAAATCCCTAGCAATAGCCATACCTGTTGCCGCTGAAATAGATGTACTAGAATGCCCAGTATCAAAGGCGTCATATTCACTTTCTTCACGTTTAGGAAATCCTGATAATCCTTTATATTTACGCAAAGTAGGAAAAACATCTTTTCTACCTGTTAATATTTTATGAACATAGGCTTGATGACCCACATCAAAAATAAACTTATCTTTAGGTGTATTAAAAATTCTGTGCATAGCAATAGTAAGCTCTACTACACCTAAGTTAGGAGCTAAGTGTCCACCATTTTTAGATACTACATCAATAATTAATGTTCTTATTTCTTCTGCTAAAGTCTCAAGCTCAGTGATTGTCAGTATTTTTAAATCACTTGGATAATTAACTTTATCAAGAATGCTAATATTAGACATTTTCTTATCCCTTTCGCATGCAATTTATTTTTTGCGAGTTGTAAGCATTTTAGTTATTTCACGTAGTGGCTCTGCCTTTTCACCAAACATATCTAAACATTCAAGTGCTTCAGCAACAGTTTTTTCCGCTAATTTTTCCGCGCCTTCTAAGGTATAAAGGGAAACGTAAGTAGATTTATCATTTTTCTCATCACTATGTACTGGCTTACCTAATTCTTCTGTTGTTCCAGTCACATCTAAAATATCATCTGTAATTTGGAATGCTAGCCCTAAAAGATCAGCATATTTAGTTAATGCTAAAAGTTGATCGTCGGATGCCCCGCCCATATATGCACCACATCTTACAGAAGCAATAAATAGCGCTCCAGTTTTTCCAGCATGAAGCGTTCTAAGTTCATCTGGAGTAATAGTTTTACCTTCTGATTCTAAATCAAGGACTTGCCCACCTACCATACCGAAATTACCAGCACACATAGCAACTTCACGTACTGAATCGATCAAGACAGTTGGAGCAACATTTTTTTGTTCTAGCATAACTTCAAAAGCAAGTGTTAATAGTGCATCGCCAGCTAAAAGGGCCATTGCTTCACCATATACTTTATGATTAGTTAGTCTACCTCTACGGTAGTCATCATCGTCCATACAAGGTAAATCATCATGAATTAAAGAATAGGTATGAATCATTTCAATACCACAAGCTAAAGATAAGTAATCGTATCCATTACCACCAACTGCATCAACAGTCGCCATTAAAATAATAGGACGAATTCTTTTTCCACCTGCTAAAAGGCTGTATTCCATTGCTTCATCAACTTTAGAAATACCTTTTCTGCTAGTTCTTTTTTCTAAAAAAGTATTAACTAATTTCTGTCTATCTTCATAATACTTTTTAAAATCCATCTTCTTCCTCCAAATCATCAAAAGTTTCGAATTCATATTCTTCGCTGTCTTCATCAACAACGACTATTTTCTCAACAGCAGCACGTGTAACATTTAATTTTTCTACACATACTTTACTTAATTCAGTTCCTTTTTGAAAAGCTTCTAAAGCGTCCTCTAAAGAGAGTTTTCCACTTTCTAGAAGTTCTACTTGTTTTTCAAGTTCGCTTAATGCTTCCTCGAATTTAATATCTGTATTAGCTTTTTTATTTGCCATAATTTTCACGCCTTTCAGTATGTTGCACAACAGAAATAACATCCCCATCTTGCAATTTAGTAACTATTTCTTCGCCCCAGTTTGCATCATCTATAGATTTCAAACGTTTTCCGTCACCTTTCATGGTAACACTATAACCACGACTTAGTACTGTTAACGGACTTAAGGAATCTAATTTCGCAATCAAAATGCCAAAGGCATGATCTTTTTCAGAAAAAATAGTTGTCATACTTTTATTTAAATGCATTTGAGCCTGATCAAGTCTTTGTTCTAATGGCTCTAAAAGCAATTCTGGACTACTTAAAACCCTCGCTCTAGCAAGCTTGTTAACAATCGCTTGTTTCTCATCTAATAGTCGCAATATTGCGTTACTATTGCGTCTTGTTAATCTTTGCACATCGCGAATATATACATTTGCATCTACTACAGCAAATTCCGCTGCTTGAGATGGAGTTGCTGCACGTTTATCTGCAACAAAATCTGCTAAAGTGAAATCTACTTCATGACCTACTGAAGAAATTACTGGTATCTTAGATTTCCCAATGGCACGAACAACTACTTCTTCGTTAAATGCCCACAAATCTTCTATTGAGCCGCCACCGCGACCAACAATAAGTACATCTGCTAGTTTATGTTTATTCATAAACTCAATTGCTGCAGCGATTTCTTCAGCTGCGCCATCACCTTGAACTTTAACCGGAAACAAGCGTAACTTTGTGCCTATATTACGTCTTCTGATAACTGTAATAATATCTCTTACCGCAGCTCCTGCAGAAGATGTTATAATTCCGACAGTCTCTGGACTTAAAGGTAATTCTTGTTTTTTATCTTCATCGAAAAGCCCTTCTTTACCCAATTTTTCCTTAAGCTTTTCATATTGTTTCATTAAATCGCCTACACCCTGAGGGATAAGCATATCTACATACAATTGGTACAATCCATCACGTTCATAAACCCCGATTCTACCAACTGCAAGTACTGTATCGCCATTTTCTGGCATAGCAGTTAAATTTACTGCTCTATAACGAAACATCACGCATTTCAAAATGCCAGTAGCATCTTTAAGTGTAAAATAACAATGCCCAGATGGATATTTCTTAAAATTAGAAATTTCTCCAACTACCTGAACATTGTTTACGAGACCGCTACCTTCAACAAGGTCTTTTATTAAACTATTTAATTCACTAACTGAATAAGAAACGGCTTCACCCATTCACTTCACCCTTGCGAGTAGCAAATGCTGCACAACCTACTGCATTATCAGAACTAAACTTTGCAGCTGGCACCCAGACTTGCACTCTTACTTTAGTTAATTTTTCTGTAACATGCTTTCGTATGTAAGAATTAGAGGCTACTCCGCCAACTAATAATACGTCCTTTATGTCTTCTACTTGAGCAACATTTCGAATCATGCGCATAAATGTTTCTGCAAGTGTTCTTTCTGCTCCACGAGCAAGTGCTGATGCATCGATACCCGCTTCAATTTTTCTTAATGCTGCTGTGGCTGGCCCCGAAAGAGAAACTTCTCCTTTACGAACAGACACCGGCAGTTCTTCAATTAAATCATTTTCAAGCGCAAGCTTTTCAAGAGCTGGTCCTGCCGGAAATCCTAACCCTAATGCGACACCAATGCGATCTATAAATTGTCCCGCATGCAAATCTATGCTGCCTCCAACTTGAACTAAATCATAACGACCACTTGCTTGATCTAAAGTCGCTACTAACAAATCAGTAGTTCCACCAGAGGCATGTAGCATCAAAAACTTTGTTACAATAGGTCCTTTTGCTGACCAAACGCCTGCCTCCAAGTGATTTTCTTGATGACTAATTTCCCATATAGGAATTTTGTTTATAGCGCCTAGAGACTCCGCAAAGCCTTTACCAACAAGAAATGCTGGCATATAAGAATCCTCCAAATTTCTTGGTTTAGCAGATACACCAATACCTAAAATTTGAAAACACTTATCTTTAATCGCTTCTTCTATCAAAATCGGTAAATTTCTAGTGTGTTGAAATACCATCTCAGATTGTTGTAACCCGCAACTGCCTTCTTTTACAGAAAGCAAACGCCTTGCTTCACTAACAATCTCACCAGATTTATCCATAAAACAAACTGATGTAGTATAACAACTAGTATCAATACCTAAATAAACTTCTTTATTCATCGCGCATCATTTTACCTAAAAGTCCATTGATGAATTTACTAGACTCATCTGTTCCATAAGTTTTTGCAAGTTCAACTGCTTCATTTATAGCAACACTTGCAGGTGTTTTTTCTGATGCAAAAAGCATTTCATAAACTGCCATTCTCAAAATATTACGATCGATTCCTGGCATTCTTTTAAGATCCCAATCAATTGCATAACTAGAAATCTTAGCATCAATTTCATCCATATGCGTAACTATACCTTCAAGAGTTTCTTTTGCAAAAGGTAATGCTTTTTCTGCAATTACAGATCCTTGCTCTTCTACAGAAACTTCTAATGCTTCTGCTGCATTTGATTCAGCAAAATCTATTTGAAACAAACTTTGTAATACCATTTCTCTAGCAATTCTACGACTCATAGCATTCCTCTTTCAATTATTAATAACGATCTTTAAACCGTTGATTTTTTTTAACGATGATATCCAGGTGGTAATAAACGATCTAACCACTCGAGCAAATCTTCTTTTTTATCTAATTTGTTACCAATGAAGAAACCTACTATAATGCAAGCAATTAAAAATAATGTTTGCCAAATACCAATAACTAAAAACATTGCTCCAATAAAAAGAGCAAATAAAGAACATAGAAAACGTCCACGGTAATTATTCCAAATATCATGAAGAATATCATTTAACATGTGCTTATGCCCCCTTTAGTTAATTGTTAGTGTTTTTAATTTGCTTAAAGAACACTTCAATATCTGTAACATCCATACCTACAACTTTTTTAATAGTTTCTTTTACATTGTTCTTGATTTCATAGGTAGTTTCATAAATATTAATACCTGGTTCAATCGATGCATTTATACGAGCACTTATATTGTTATCTTCCATCTTGGCAACAACCTTAACTCCATAAATACCATAAACTTCTTGAGCAATATCAGCAATGTAATCCTCAATAGCTTTTTTGCTAATGGAAACTTTGCCAGACTCTGGATTACCAAGCAGGAAGGAATTAACACCAAAAGCACCGATACCAGCTAATAGTAAACGAATACTTGCTAATAAAAATATCACACCTGCAACAGCATATTCCCAACTACCTGGAATACTTGAGATAAACATCAAAATAGATTCTTGAGAAATTACCCCTAAGCTACATAATACTAATACTAGAGCAAAGACAGCCATTAAAAAGGTGTATAAAGTTAATATAACTCTATCAGTTATCCCCATTTGTTTTCTCCTCCTCAGTTATCTTATCATCAACAGAGTCAGTTACGATAACTACTGGTTCCTCATTGATGTTTTGAGCAATATCACTATTTTCTAAAACAGATTCAATTTTAGCTTTAAAATTTTCTTGTCCTAAATTCTCGAAATTCATTTCTAACGCACTTCTTGGTCGTTTTTTTACGCCTTGAATATGTACATCAACATATTTAACTTCATATTCAGTCATTGCTTCAATGGCATCTTTTATCTTTTCTTGCACTGTAAGAGCAAGTTCTGGGACACAAGTACCATACTCAACAATTATATATACTACAACTACAACCATCTTGCCTTCAACTTTAACCCTAACGCCCTGAGCCAAAGTGTTTTTGCCTAAGAGTTTACTTATACCATCTGCAAAGCCACCACTCATTTCAACAACGCCAGGAACTTCAGTCGCTGCTAAAGAAGCAACTATACTTATAACCTCGTCAGCAACCTCGATAAAACCATAATCCTCTTGAGGTGCTTGCGTAGGATTGTCTAAAGTTTCTTCAGTTTTCATTCACAGTCATCCTCCTTAAGAAATTATAGTTTCTCCATACCTTTTAATTATACCATATACAGTATTTTTATGCTATGTTTGACTAATAAATATTTAGCGATAAATCTCTCTTCTTTTTATTGCTTCGTCATCTAAATAAACCTTACCTAGATGAAGCTTACCATTATTTATACTAAAGCCATCTGTATAAATACGTCCTATCTTAGCTTCTATAACAACATTAGTAAACTGAAGGTTTTTATTTAAGTTGCTAAATTCACCTTGAATACTATCAAATTGAATTATTTTAAGATAATCACCTTTTCCAGATATAAACGTTCCGTAAGTGAGTGTATTATCCGGTCTTCCCTCGGAACGAATTTTAAGATCAAGTTCCACCTTGCAACGCAAACCGCCTTTTTCTAGGGCTTCAGATGCTTTCAGCTCATGTCCAAGTATATCAAGGTTATAGTGTTTATTATCAATGTTAAAATCACCTTTGCCTTCTACATTACCTCCATAAACATTTGCCTTTATATTTGTTGCAGCAATGATTCCTGCTTCATATATGAAATCTCCTGTAACTTCTTTAAAAAACAAACCTGGAATTTTTAATGTAGGTAAAGCTAGAGTTCCTGTAATAATAGGCGCAGATATAGGTCCTGTTATCATTGCGTTCGCATCAACTAATTCATTAATATTAACCCCAGCACCTAATGATTGAGGATTAACACCCTTTATAACTAATCCCAAATCACATTCAGGTGTTTCTTTAGTTAAATTTATAGAACCAGTAATCCCAATACCTTCACCTACTAAAGTACCACCAAATTCACCTGTCGTAAAAAGGAAATCTAAAGATTTTTTTGTATCTAAATTTAGCTTTGCATTAACATCGCTTATGATAAACCTACGCGTTTTATAAGTAGCTGAAATATTTGTATTTATCAACTCTAACTTGCCTTTAAACTCTTTCGTTCCTATTATTTTAGTTGTAGAAAGATCTGGTTTATTAACCGCATAAGCAATATTTGTTAAAAACGCTTTCTGTTCAGGTTTAGCATAAATATCTCTGTTAACATATTTTATTGTCATATCATCTTCAAAAGCTATATTAACAGTAGCATTAGTTAAACTTAATTCCTCGATAGTAGTTGTACGGATTTTTTTCAAAATAATATCTAAAGGTTTAACTTTAAAATTCCCTTCTGGAATATTTGCAACAACAGTTCCTTCAGGATTTACCCATTGCAATTTCACAAAAGAAACCTCGCCAAATAAATTAGCTTGAATATCCTCGACTGATACAATGCCTTCTAAAACTTTTTGTTTTTCTACTTCACGTCTAAAAATCTCTAAAGCATGTTTACTAGCAATATTACACACGACAAAATACACAGCCATTAAAATTACTGCAAAACCTGCACTTATTCCTAATATCAACTTCTGTTTTTTACTCATCGTTTGATCCTTTCAAGACCTATAAAAAAACGCAGTGACACTAGAGTGTCACTGCGTGATAATTATGCGCGTTCGATATATTCACCAGTTCTAGTGTCAATACGAAGAACATCACCTGTGTTAATAAACAAAGGTACTTTAACAACATAACCTGTTACCATTTTAGCTGGTTTACTACCACCAGTAGCAGTATCGCCACGGATACCAGGGTCTGTTTCAACCACTTCAAGTTCTACAGTATTTGGTAAATCAATACCAAGTACGCGACCTTCATAAGTCATTACTTTTACATCCATATTTTCTTTCAAGAAATTAAGTGCATCACCTAATTGCGCTTGAGATAATTCGATTTGTTCAAAAGATTCATTATCCATGAAAATATACATTCCATCACTTTCATAGAGGAATTGCATTTCGCGACGTTCTACGCGAGCTTTTGGTAAACGTTCACCAGCATTAAAAGTACGTTCAACTACAGAACCAGTACAAAGGTTTCTCATTTTAGCACGTACGAAAGCTGCTCCTTTACCTGGTTTTACATGTTGGAACTCAACAACTTGCCATGCGTCACCGTCAATAGTTACGGTAACATTCGTTTTAAATTCATTAGTAGATATCATTAAATAACCCTCCCGTTAATATTAAACTATTTCCATTAATTGTTTTTTGATACCAGAAGTCATTACTGTTGCACCTTCATCAGTTAAAACTACTGTATCTTCTATACGAACTCCACCTTTGTTAGGAATATAAATTCCTGGTTCTATGGTAAAAGTCATACCCTTTTCTAAAACTATATTGCTTCTTTTATTTATATATGGTAATTCATGAATCTCTAATCCTAATCCATGACCTAACCCATGTACAAATTCATTCCCAAAACCTTGCTCAACAATATAGTCACGAACTACAGCATCAAGTTCAGCACAAGTCATGCCTTCTTTTACAGCTTTTAGTCCTCTCCATTGAGCCTCTTCTACTACATCATAAATTTCTTTGTGCCAAGAATTTGCCATTCCTAAAACCACTGTTCTTGTTATATCAGCACAATAGCCATTATAAACAGCACCAAAATCAAATGTAATAAAATCGCCTACTTCAATTTCTTTATCAGAAGCAATACCATGTGGTAATGCAGAGCGAACACCAGAAGCAACTATAGTAGGAAACGCAAGTCTTTCAGAACCTAAGCTTCGCATATAGTACTCTAATCTACCCGCTACAGTTTTCTCAGAAATGCCAGGTTTTAATTCTTCTAAAAGTTTTAATAAAGCTTCTTCAGAAATTTTACATGCTTTCCAGATTGACTCTAGTTCACGATCATCTTTTATAATACGCAACTCATTAAAGTTGGTACTGCGATAATCCTTAGCATCACCTAACACTACTTTTAAATTATTATAATCTTCATAGGAAAAAATATCCCCGTCAAACCCCACTACTTTCTGACTATCTAAAACAATATCTTTTAATTGTTCCCAAATATTGCCAGTATGTTCAACGATTTGACAGTACTTAGCTTCTTTTTTTGCCTGTGCAACATATCTACCATCAGTAATTAAAACGGCTCTTCTGTTGTCAGCAAAGAGAATGCTAGAATCTCCTGTGAACTCTGTTAAATAGCGAATAGTATTATCCCCTTTAACAACAACACAATCAAGACCTTTTTCTTCTATGAATTTAAAAATTTTACTTATACGTGGCATTTTTTAACCTCGTTTCAATTTTTAAATATGTACCTAATTATTTTATCATATTTTCAATGATTTGCCTACTCTTTATTTTAATCTAAAAGTAGCATTTTATCTAGGAAACAATCAATCTGCGAACTAAAGAATTAGGTATTAATTCTTCATCACATGCGCAGCTAAACTTTTGTTTTGCGTGTGCTGCAACTTCGATTGGTTCCCCTTTTTCATTACGCATATCACGTAAAACTAATTCTTTAATATCTCCAGCAGGAGTTAATACTTCCAGTACTTCCTCTGCTTTTAAATTATTTCGTTGTTCCAAATAAACTCTTTTTTCAGTAGCATTATACCCTTCTACAAGTGCTACAAAATCATGACTTTGCTCATAACTCGAAGTTGTATAAACTTGCCCATCATTTCCAGGTTTTCCAAAACTAAATCCTGTAGTATAAGGTCGGTGAGATACTTTGTTTAATTCTTCCATCCACAAAGGATCAACTTTATAATTATCAGGATCTGCAAAACACGCATCAATAGCTTTTCTATATGCCCCTACAACAGTCGCTACATAGTGAATGCTTTTCATACGTCCTTCAATTTTAAAGCTACAAACACCTGCCTTCATAAGTTCTGGCAGATATTCAATTAAACATAAATCTTTGGAATTCATTATATAAGTACCGCGTTCGTCTTCTTCAATATCATAGACTTCGCCAGTTCTATTTTTTTCAGTAAGGCCGTAATCCCAACGACAAGCTTGTGCACATTCACCACGATTGCCATCACGTCCAGTTAGAAAACTGCTTAATAAACATCTTCCAGAATAAGAAATACACATTGCACCATGCACAAAAGTTTCAAGTTCTACTGTAGTCTTACTGCCAATTTCATCAATTTCTTTTAATGATAGCTCACGAGCCAATACTACTCTAGACGCTCCTAAATCAGCCCAAGCTTGTGTAGAAGCCCAGTTTGTAGTGTTTCCTTGTGTACTAACATGTAATTCCATATTAGGAATAATTTGTTTCGCTAGGCTCCAAATGCCAAAATCAGATATCAAAAGCGCATCTACTTGGCATTTTTCTAGTTCTTTTAAATACTCAGGCAAATGATCTATATCTTCGTTATGCGCGAAAATGTTTACTGTAACATAAACTTTTTTCCCAAGCCCATGAGCAAATTCCACAGCCTCTTTTAATTCTTCAATAGTGAAGTTGTTAGCAGAAGCGCGCAAACCAAACATTTTGCCGCCTAAATATACAGCATCTGCGCCATATAATAATGCCATTTTAAGTTTTTCCATATTTCCAGCAGGTGCTAGAAGTTCAGGTTTAACAATTTTTCTCATTATAAATTCCTTATTTGTATAATTTCTTATTGCTTGTTTTCTTCTTTATAAATATCATCGATTGCTTTTAAATGTTCTGCGTATGTTTTTGTAAAGCGATGATGCCCATCTTTTTCAGCAACAAAATAAAGTAAATCAGTATTTTCAGGGAAAAGCACTGCTTTCATAGCCGCCATACTAGGTGAACCAATTGGTCCAGGAGGCAACCCTGCATGCTGATAAGTATTATACGGACTAGCAATTCTTGTATCCGCAAAAGTTACTTCTTCTTTTTGCGCACCTAACAAATACTGAATTGTAGTATCGGATTGTATTGGCATATAAATCTTTAATCGATTTAAAAATACACCTGCTATTCTTGCTTGTTCCTCAGTGAACACTGCTTCAAGCTCTACCATTGCTGCAAGATTCACCAAATCTCTAATAGACATATTTTTAGCAGCAGCTTCTGTTGGTATATTTTCTTTGTTTATTTGTGTATTAAAAGTTTGCACCATAAGAGTAAGTACATCTTTTTCATTCATTCCTGCTTCAAGAAAATATGTAGTAGGAAAAATAAAGCCTTCTGCCTTATAAATTACATCTGTATTATCTGTTTCCATGTATGGATAAGGAGTATAGTTTTTAGCTGCTTCCATGAATTTTTCAGCATTGCCTAAACCTTCTGCTTCTAACTTTTTACCAGTCTTAACTACATTAAACCCTTCTGGCACTGTGAATTTAATAGTATATACTTGTCCTTTAAACAATACTTCTACTATTTCACTATTAGACATACCACCAACAACTTCATACATTCCTGCTTTTAAATTGCGATCTAAACCACGAAGTTTCGCTTCCAAACGAAATGCTTCTGGCGTTTTTACTAATTTTTGGCTATGTAAAAGCATGGCAATATCTGTTGTAGTCATACCAGGTTTAATAGTTACAATATATCGTTGTCCTGCGGCAAATTCTTTATTGTTACCAGTATAGTTAAATACCCAATAACCAATGAATAGTATCAATAGGCTTCCCGCAAGTATTAGCGGTATTATTTTTCTCATCTTTTAAAACCCTTTACTTTTTTCTCTTTATTTATTGGAAAAAGCCGGACAAAATTGTCCGGCATAGGTATTGCAATCAATTCAATTATTCTTCTTCAGAAAACATTGCTTCGTATGCAGCTCTAACTTTTTCGAACTCTTCATCAGATGGAGACACGTATGCAGGTTCACCGCTTTCGTCGAACTCAACTTTAGCGATAATGATGTTTTCTTCATCTTCTCCATCATGGCAATCACAATCTTCATGGTCACAAGCTTCGATATCAATACCCACTAAAATAGCATAAGTATCATCACCTACTGGGAATACCAATTCTTCACGATAGTAAAGTTCGTTTCCTTCCTCATCACTTACAACAATAATTTGTTCTTCTTCCATTTCTTCCAATTCTTCTATCTTTTCAAAACCATCAATTAAGTCTTTTTTTTCGTCAGTCATTTTTTCTTCCTCGCTTTCATTTGTTCACCGTAACTTAACTATTATACTACTGTAATTTTATACTATTCATAGTTCTTAGTCAAACTAATTCATAATCAAACTCATATTAGTTATAGATGTATTTTTTCTCATTTGTTCTGCATTTGCACTATTAAGAATATTACTACCAGTAATCCCTATAGAACTTTTCCCATCTACGATATATCTACGCCCAAGTGTTTTATCTTCTTTAATACCAATGCCATCAATTGTAGCAATAAAAGCCTTGTTAGCAGCAGCAAGAGTTGCTGACATTTTTATCCTAATACCATTAACATAACCGACCACATCATCTAACATTACTCGATCTTGTATTTGCTTATAAGACCCTCTAATAGATGCTACATTAAACCCTTTAGCAGAGATTCCTTCAGAAGTAACCATCCCTTCAATAAGAGGATTAAGAACATCTCCCTTTACAGTACCTTCAAAGTTTAATGTTCCTGTTGCATCTATGCCTTGGCTTAAGGATCTAATTGGAAATTGTTTTCCTGAAAAAGTAAGATTATATTCTCCTTTTTCAGTATTTTCTGCAGCTACTGTTTTTATATCTCCAGAAACTTCTAAAGGAGTTCCTTCAATTTTCAATTCAATTTTATTTAAGTCTAAAACATTATTAGTAAGTTTAAATGCACCTTTACCCTCAGTAGCATTCCAACCTAAGATACTTCCTTCAAGGTTGCGAATATTACCAGTGATTTCAAACTGCCACTTATTATCCTTTTGCTCACCTTTAAAGGTAGCTGTAGCAACATCACCTTTTTTAACAAATACATCTTTCAAACGAGGTAAAAAGGACATAAGATCTTCAACTTTTGCATCTTTAGCTTCACCGGAAAGAGCAATTTTTTCTTGATCACGAATTATGTTTAAAATAATATTACTGCCACTATAAGCAGCCATAAAATCATATTTTACCTGAGGATATTGATTAAATAAAGATAGCATTTGAATTTTAGAAAAAACATATTGCTTATTATCAAATCTAATATCACCAGATCCATCTTTAATCTCAATAGTTCCACGGAATTTTGTAGGTACATCATCAATAATTTCACTACTTTTTGAGTCAGCAAAATTAATATAACTTATTAAATCTAAACCTTTTTCTTTGTCATAATTACTTTTGAAAGTTGGCTTTTCAATAATAATACTGTTGAAAACCGATTTTTCCGCACCAGGCAAAATAGCTTCCAATAAATCTACAGACATTGTAACAACAGGTGCAAATAAAAAATCTTCACCCTTAGGGCTTGTCCATTTAACATCAGTCAATTTTATATCCCCTGCAAGTCCTGCTTCAATATCTTTATATGATATTTTACCTTCAAAAGTTGTTTGCTTCGCAATTTCTTGTTCTACTAATTTGCCGGCAATACTGCCACCAAACTTCAAGGTCAACGCTATTCCAATAAGGATAAATAACGCTACCCCTATACCAATTTTTTTCCAATTCATATTTTCACCAATATCATTTATTTTTTTGACTATCAAGATAATTTTGTAGAATAACTACCGCTGCCATCATATCGATGATCTTTTTGCGTTTGTTTCTACGTAAATCTGCATCAATTAAAACTCTTTCTGCTGCTACAGTAGAAAGTCTTTCATCCCATAAAACTACTCTCGTAGCTGGAAAACGTTCTTGTACTTGCTTAGCAAACTCTTCAGTTTTCTCAGCTCTTTCGCCAATAGTTCCATTCATATTTTTAGGATACCCAACAACAATAACACTTACTTCATATTCGAGAATTAACTCTTCTATACGCAAAAAATCTCTTTCGAGATTTATGCGTCTAATAGTTTCAATTCCGCTAGCAAGTGTTCCAGTTGCATCACCAACTGCAATTCCAATTGTCTTAGTTCCAACATCTAAAGACATTGCTCTCATAGGCTAACTCCCATTGATTATTTTTTTGTTTTTTCGAGATAGTTAATAACTAACTCTTCTAATAATTCATACCTTTCATAATGACGTAATTTTGTTCTCGCATCATTATGACTTGTAATATATGTAGGATCTCCAGATAAAAGATACCCTGTTAACTGATCTACAGGATTATATCCTTTTTCTTTTAAAGCCTCACACACTTCTTTAAGCGTATCAGCAACGTTCGCTTTGTCAGTATTGCGTTTAAACATCATAGTTTCGCTAGATATACTCACTGTTATCACCTCTTTTAGCAAATTTTCATACTAAATTATTATATAACTCAGTATATTACATTTTACCATAAAAGCGCATAAAATCATAGTTCATTTTTTAATTGCACAAATATTTATATTGGCAATATTTGCAATTATCTTCGTTCTTATCAAAATCACTTTCATTACACTTACTATTAATACCAATACACAAATCTTTCACTTCATCAAGAAGTTCCTCTAATGTTAAAGTCCATTCACTACAATCTTGCAAGAAGTGCAAAGAGGCTTTTTTAACTTTTTTACCCAACCCCTGCTCTACAGCAAGTTTATATAAAATTAATTGATAAGCATAGCCTTTTTTTACAACATCTTCGCCATATGGTTTACCAGCCTTGTAATCTATAATATCAACTGTACCATCTTCATTTTCAACTATTCTATCGATAAATCCTCTAACAATGAATTCTTTATCACCATTTTTGATTAATGGTAACTCAAATCCATATTCATTACGATGAGGTTTAGCCGCCATGTCTTTATATAAAGGAGAATCCATATAAGTTAAAATCATTTCCTTAATCCATTGTGCAGCTTTAGGTTTATAGATGCCTTGTTTCTTAGCAGCTATTTCAAAAATGTTATCAAAGTCTTCGCCTTCATAATTTTCTAACACTTCGTGAGCGATTAAACCTGCATCTTTAGGGGAAATACCACTATTAGCTTTGCTTTCATCCTCAGCCTCATATAAGCCTGGCAAACCTTCAACTATTTCATAATAATATTTGCGCGGACACATTTCATATTCTTGTAAAGCAGAAGCAGAAAAATGAGATATATCGCAACAACCAAAACCATTTAATGGTTCTATACGCTCAAAAAAATCAACTATTTCACTGCTCTCAACTACTTCTTCAGTTTCACCAACAATTTCCGTTTTAAGTTCATCTAATTTTTTATCTAATTTAACTTCACCATCAATTTTTTCATAAAATTTTGTTATTTCTTCAGTAGCGGTTTGCAAATCATGGCTATTGATTTCTGCCCCTGAATGTTCATTTAATATCTCAATTAATCGCTCTGCCCAAGGTATTTCTTTTGCATCATCTTTACTTTTTCCTTTATAACAACCATACATAAATAATCTATCTTTAGCACGAGTCATTGCAACATAAAGCAAACGAATTTTTTCATCTAAATTCAATCTCAAATCTTCTTTTAAAATTGTTTCCAAAACCTTGGTTTGTTTCATGTTTATTCCAACAGGAACTGTTATACCTAGTCCAAAGTTTTCCAAATATTTAATATTTATGACAGTAGATTTTTCTTTATTATCTAAATTTGGTAAAAATACTGCTCCAAACTCTAACCCCTTAGACTTATGGATTGTCATAATAGATACAGCATCTTCTACTTGTAATGTAGCAGACTCTTCTTTTATACCATTTTCGCGATACTCATTAATTTGCTCTACCCAATCCACTAATGTTCCATGCTTAGACATTTCAAACTCATTACCAAGCCGCGCTAATTTCTTAATATTTTCTGCTTTAGCCATACCATCTACTTGTAACAACTGTACCATTTCAGGATTTAGTTTTTCCCAAATTAAATTCAAAGCATCTGTTAAGTTTAATAACAATACCTGATTCGATAAGAAATTTAACATTTCCATTGCTTCAAGCAAACTTTCTTCTTTTTCTGCCACAGACCATAGGCTTTCTTCACTAGTTTTATTCAAAAATAAATTAGTAATTATTTCATCATTTATTCCAAAATATGGTGAACGTAAAACGCCAGCAAAAGAAATATCATCACTCTTTTTAACTAACACCTTAAATAAATTAATTAAGTCGATAACTTCTTGTTGTTCATAAAAACCGCGTCCATCTACTACCACATACGGAATTTGAACTTGATTTAAAGCATCTAAATAATAATTCAACGGAGTCATTTTTCTTAAAAGAATAACCATTTCAGAGTATGGAACCCCTTTTATATGTAAATCAACAATATCTTTAGCTAATAACTTTGCTTCTACTTCCCTTGCAATGCTTCTATCTTTATAACTCTGATGAATAAATTTAATAGTTGGCCTGAAATCATTTTCTCGATTAGCATTCAATGGTTCAAAATACACATCTTTAGATGGATCTTCCCCCATTAAATTTTTAAAACAATTATTACAAAGATCCAAAACACTTCGAACACTTCGGAAGTTGTCCCTTAATGCAACTTCTATACCACCACTTGCGATAAGCCCACGACGTACGCGAGCAAACACGAAAACATCCCCACCTCTACCGCGATATATAGAGTC
>CAMTOO010000025.1 GCA_947074185.1 uncultured Negativicutes bacterium | reverse complement strand
AACGTTTTGGAGTTCTATTCATACGCTGAGTATGAAAAGTGTTCGTAAAGGGGTTAGAGGAAGAGTAAACGCGTTTAGTTTCCCTTTGAAATAAAAATCAAGTTATTTAATGATTTCTTCTTCAAGTGGTGATAAATTATATTTATTATTTTCCAAACTATTATTAGTTATAAAATTGATTTTTATAAGATAATTTTCCTTTGTTAGGATCTCTAATTTTCCGATAGGTGAATTATAAATAAATGCTGAATAGTCCATGTTTTTACCTCAAATATTTTTATGTTTATTATAACATAAGCTTTATTTTAAGTATAATAACATAAAAAATGTCTTCGTAGATATGCATAACCATTAGGGTTTACATGTATAGACATTAAAAAGATGCCATTATGACATCAAAAAAGAAGTGTTGTTTTAATAGCTAGTAAAACTGCAAAGTTAGTAACAGAATTAATAGGATATTACTAAGTTTATAAAAAAAATTCATAAAAGATTTGTATTTTATTGATTTCGGTTTATAATATTAGTATGAAGTATATTATATATCAGCGGAGGAACCAAGATTGAAAAAACTATTTTTTATTTGTTTATGTTTATTAGTTAGTATTAGTATGGTAGCTTGCGGTAAAGAAAAAGCAGCAGTACCAGCAAAAGCAGTATTTGATACTTCAATGGGAACATTTGAAGTGAAATTAGAAACACAATTAGCACCTGAGACTACAGCTAATTTCATCAGTTTAGTAAACAAAGGCTTTTATAACGGATTAACTTTCCATCGTGTTATTGACAACTTTATGATTCAAGCAGGTTGCCCTAAAGGTGATGGAACAGGTGGTCCAGGTTATATGATTAAAGATGAATTCACCTCTAAACTAACTCATAGTGGAGCAGGTATCTTATCAATGGCAAATGCAGGACCTAATACTGGTGGTTCACAATTTTTTATTACTTTACGTGAAACTCCTTGGCTTAATGGCAAACATGCAGTTTTTGGAAAAGTTACTAAGGGTATGGATGTAGTAAGAAAAATCGGTAAAGTTGAAACAAATGCAGTTGATAGACCAAGAACTCCTGTAGTAATTAACAAGATTACAATTATTGAAAATACTAAATAGTAAAGAGGGTGTAACTATTGTCATTCTTAACAGATGAACGTGTACTAGAAATCAATGATCGTGCAGAAATGATTGGGGTACTAGGAAGAAATGACGAATTCTTGCGTGAAATCCAAAAAGCTTTTGATGCTACTATTTTGGCTAGAGGTAATAAAATAGTATTTAGTGGTGCTGATGAAGAAGTTTCTCAAATTGAAAATTTGTTTAAAGAATTACTTTTTTTACATCGTCAAGGGCTACCTATAACTAACCAAGATATTAAGTATAGCATTTTTATGATAAAAAATGATGGGTCGGAGAAGCTTCATAGCATGCATGCCGACACAATAATTGTTACTAATAGAGGACGCCAAGTAAAGGCTAAAACATTAGTGCAATGGGCATATGTTGATGCTGTTAGAACTAATAATGTTACTTTTGGTATTGGACCAGCGGGTACAGGTAAAACTTATTTAGCTGTTGCTCTTGCTGTTCTAGCATTAAAGAATAAAGAAGTAGAACGTATCATTTTAACAAGACCTGCTGTTGAAGCAGGAGAAAAGTTAGGCTTTTTACCAGGGGATATGCAAGATAAGGTAGACCCTTATTTAAGGCCTCTTTATGATGCGCTTTATGATATGTTAGGTAGTGAAAACTTTCAAAAACTTTTAGCAAAAGGCACAATTGAAGTAGCTCCTTTAGCGTTTATGAGAGGGCGTACTTTGAATGATGCTTTTATTATTGTTGATGAAGCGCAAAACACGACTACTGAGCAAATGAAAATGGTATTAACAAGATTTGGTTTTGGTTCTAAAATGGTAATTACAGGTGACATCACACAAATTGATTTACCTTCTGGGAAGAATAGTGGTTTAAAAGAAGCTTCTAAAGTTTTAGAAAACGTTCCTGGTATTAGCATTATTAAATTTAGTGAAAAAGATGTTGTCCGTCATGAAATTGTTGGAACAATCATAAAAGCTTATGAAAGATTTGAAAAAAGCAAAGAAACTGGAGAAACTGAAAAATGATTATTGAGATTGAAAATGTTCAATCTAATGTAGAAGTTACAAATAAGACAATAGATTTAATAAAAGACGCATTAAAAGCAGTAGCAAAATTAGAAAATGTAGAAATAGATGCAGAAGTGAGTGTTTCTATAGTAAATGATAATGAAATACATGATTTAAATAAACGATATCGTGGTGTTGATCGACCTACAGATGTTTTATCTTTTGCATTAAATGAATCAGAATATGATGAACCATTTATAGAAGAATTCGATGTAAAACTTTTAGGAGATATTATAATATCTGCTGAAACAGCTCTTCGCCAAGGTGAAGAATATGGTCATGGTGTAGATCGAGAAATGGCATATTTAGGAGTTCATGGCTTGTTACATGTTCTAGGTTATGATCACATGAACGATGCTGACAAAGCAATTATGAGACAGAAGGAAGAGGAAGCTCTAAAAGCTATTGCTCTTTCTGAAAATGAATTATAAAGGATATTTATATGGATAAGTTACTTAGTGAAGCACTGAAAGCAAGAGAAAATGCGTATGTACCATATTCCAAATTTAAAGTTGGAGCAGCTGTTATGAGTAAAAACGGCAATATTTATGGTGGATGCAATATTGAAAATGCCTCTTACGGACTCACTAGTTGTGCAGAACGTAATGCGATTTTTCATGCTATTAGTAGTGGAGAAAAGGAATTAGTTGCTATTTGTGTAGTAGCTGATACGAAAGGCCCAGTTTCTCCATGTGGTGCTTGTAGACAAGTGATTTCCGAATTTAAAATAAATAAAATTCTTTTGGCAAATTGCGATGGTAAGACTAAAGAAATGACTTTAGAAGAACTTTTACCATACAGTTTTACAAATGAGGATATTGAGGAGAGCTTATGATAGAGAAAAAGCATTTTTCTGGATTTGTTGCTTTAATAGGGCGACCGAATGTAGGAAAATCAACTTTGATGAATAAACTCGTTGGTGAAAAAGTGGCTATTATGTCTGATAGACCACAAACTACACGTAATAAAATAATGTGTATCTTAAATACTGATAATGCTCAAATTATGTTTCTTGATACACCTGGTATTCATAAACCACACCATAAATTAGGTGAATATATGGTACGCATTGCTGAGAATACTCTTAGGGATGTAGATGTAGTTCTATTTATTGTAGATGCTACAGAAGAACGTGGTGCAGGTGAAGATTATATTATTGAGAAACTTGAAAAAATCAATACACCTGTAATTTTAGTTATCAATAAAATTGATAAACTTGATGATAAAGAGAAGTTGTTTAAAATTATTGAAGGTTATGTTGGGGCTTATGATTTTAAATCAGTAGTACCATTATCTGCATTAGCGGATAAAGACTTTTCACCAATTTTACATGAAGTAACGAAAAATTTACCAGAAGGTCCAAAGCTTTTCCCAGATGATTTGCTTACAGATCAACCAATGCGTGTTGTAGCTGCAGAGCTAATTAGAGAAAAAGTATTGAAGGCAACTAGAGACGAAGTTCCTCATTCAATCGCAATAGAAATTGAGGACTTTAAAATAAGAGATAACGATGATGCATATATTCGTGCTACGATATTTGTTGAAAGAGAATCTCAAAAAGGTATAGTAATTGGTTCAAAAGGTTCTTTGCTTAAGAATATAGGTAAAAGAGCTAGACGTGATATTGAAGCTATTATGGGTAATAAAGTTTACCTAGAGCTTTGGGTAAAAGTTAAACCAGATTGGCGTAATAAAGACAAAATGTTAAAACAATTTGGGTATTCAAGAGATAATTAATTGTTCTATTTAAAAGGAGGAGTGTCTTATAGAAGGCGAGCAGACAACCTATTTGTTTAATTTAGGTGTAGTTTTTCTTATTATTTTAATAAATGCTTTTTTTGTATTGTCCGAGTTTTCCTTGGTGCGTGTGCGTAAAAGCAGATTAGAAGAACTAGTTGAGCAAAAAAATACTCGTGCAGGTGTTGTGCTTAAAATATCTAATAAATTAGATACTTATTTGAGTGCAATTCAATTAGGAATTACCTTTTCATCTATTTGGTTAGGGTGGTATTGTAGTCCTATTATCGAAAAAATTATCAATGAGTCATTAAATATTAATGGTTTTAGTGGTTTAGCTGTATTTATAGCTTTAGGCTTAGTTGTTCTATTGTATATTATTTTAGGTGAATTTGTGCCTAGAACAATTGCGTTAGATAAAGTAGAAAAAGTTTCTATGTTTGTAGCATATCCACTAGTAGTATTCCATTATATCGTTTATCCTATTGTAGTTTTATGTAATAGAATATCAAAAGCAATACTTTGTTTGATTGGAGTAAATCCATTGCCTAATGAAGATATTGCTCGAAGCGAAGATGAATTAAGAATGATTGTTAGTGCAAGTGAACGTGGTGGTGAACTTGATCAAATGGAAAGCCGCCTAATTGATAATGTATTTGATTTTGCTGATCGTATTGCTAGAGAAGTTATGGTGCCAAGGCAAGATATGGTATGCCTCTATACAGATGATTCTTTAAAAGAAAATTTAGAAACCGTTTTCAATAGTAAACATACTCGTTATCCTGTATGTAAAGAAGATAAAGATCATGTTTTAGGAATTGTTCATGTACGTGATTTAATGGGTATAGATCCTAATGATGAACATTTTGATTTATGTTCTATTATGAGAAATTTAATTGTAGTGCCTGAAAGTATGAGTGTAGGCAATGTCTTGCAAAAGATGCAACAAAGACGTTTACAAATAGCTATTATTGCAGATGAATTTGGTGGTACTGCAGGGCTAGTAACAATACAAGATTTATTAGAAGAAATTGTTGGTGATTTACAAGACGAAGATGATTCTGATGAACCAGAAGATATTGTTCGTTTAGTAAGTGGTGATTTTGAATTAGATGGTAGTGTTTTACTGGATGAACTCACAGATATACTAGGTATAGAGTTCGATGACGCAGAAGAAGATACTTTAGGTGGCCTTATATTCGGATTATTAGGAAGACGTCCTGAAGTAGGGGATAAAGTAACAGTGGAAAACTATAAGTTTGAAATTCTATCTGTTGAAGGATTCCGTATAGTTCGTGTTCTCGCTAGCAGAATTCAAGATAATGGACAAAACGATAATGAGTAATGTTTATAACGACAATATAGTAGTTTTAAGAATTAAAGATTGGCAAACAGCAGATAAATATGTTGTAGGGTTTACTAAAAATCATGGTAAAGTAAGTTTTATTGCCTATGGAGCAAAGTATCCTAAAAGTGTTAATGGCAGATTAATACAAGCGTTTTCTCATTTACAAGTAGAGTTGTACGAAGGAAGCAGTGTAGATAAATTAAAAGCTTGTGAAAGTCTCGGACAGCCTTTCAAACTTGATATTCAACAAATTGCCTATGTTGCATTAGCAGCAGAGGTTACAGAGCTTTTAACAGAGTATAAAGCACCTCATGAAGAAATATTTGAACTCTTTTTAAAGATGCTTCAATTGATAGAGGAAAAAAATCCTCGTTTGGTAGTTTTAGCTTATTTGTGCCAATTACTTAATTTAATTGGTATCGGGCCTATCGTGGCTGCATGTGTTTCTTGTGGGCAAAAGCTTGAAAGTGATGGCAGGTTTTCTAATGAGCATGGAGGCTTTGTTTGCCAAGAATGTAGCAACCAAGGAGAAATTATCCGTGTAACTACTGCAGAACTTTGGCAAAACCTAAACCAGCTTGATTTTGAAAATCCGCAACCTTTTTCTGTAAAAGGTGGAGATTTAATGGAGCTTGAAAAAATCTTACATCGTTATTTGCTTTATCATACAGATAAAGAATTGAAGACACTAGATTTTTTAGCACAGTTGACAAAACAAAGCTGATTAATTATAATTTTTTTATAGCTATGAAGAGCATAAGTAGTTTGTATCTTTAGCGAATCGGGATAGTGAAAGCCGATAACTTACAAATGAAGGCAGCTTGGAGCAAAAATTAAATATACATCGAGGTGGGTCGCAACGCGATCAATCAGGGTGGAACCGCGGATTAACTTCCGTCCCTGTAACAAATTAATGTTACAGAGACGGATTTTTTGTTTTTGTAACCACTATTAGGAGGATAAATATGAATTTCCAAACAATTATTTTGAAATTGCAAAAATTTTGGGCTGACCAAAATTGCATTATGGCACAGCCATATGATGTAGAAAAAGGTGCTGGTACAATGAATCCATCTACTTTTTTACGAGTGTTGGGGCCAGAACCATGGCGTATTGCTTACGTAGAACCATCCAGAAGACCAGCAGATGGTCGTTATGGTGATAATCCAAACCGTCTTTTTCAACATCATCAATACCAAGTAATTATTAAACCATCACCAGATAATATTCAAGAACTATATCTTCAAAGTTTAGCTGAACTAGGCATAAAACAAGAAGAACATGATATTCGTTTTGTTGAAGATAACTGGGAATCTCCAACTTTAGGAGCTTGGGGCTTAGGTTGGGAAGTTTGGCTTGATGGTATGGAAATAACTCAATTTACATATTTCCAACAAGTTGGTAGCTTAGATGTTGATCCAGTAGCAGTTGAAATAACCTATGGATTAGAACGTTTAGCAATGTATATTCAAGGCGTAGAAAACGTTTATGACATTGAATGGGTTGATGGAGTTACTTATGGAGATGTATTCCATACAAATGAAGTAGAACAATCTAATTACAACTTCCAATTAGCTGATATAGAGTTATTATTTGACCTTTTTGATAAATACGAAAAAGAAGCAAAACGTATTATTGAAACAGGAAATATTCGTCCTGCTTATGATTATGTTTTAAAATGCTCCCATGTGTTTAATCTACTTGATTCTCGTGGCGCAATTAGTGTAAGTGAAAGAACAGCATTTATCGGGCGCGTGCGTGCAATGGCTAGATTATGTGCAACAGCTTATGTTGAACAAAGGGAAAAATTAGGATTCCCACTTTTAAAGGGGGCTAAATAAGATGGAAAAATTATTATTTGAAATAGGTACAGAAGAAATTCCTGCAAAATTTATGCCAGGAATTTTAACGCAATTAAAAGAATTAGTTGCTAAAAAAATGGAAGAATTAAGAATTCCGTTTTCTGAAATAAAAGTATATGGAACACCAAGAAGAATGACTTTTATAGTTGCAGGTATCCCTGAAACTCAAGAAACTAGTGAAGTAGAAGCTAAAGGACCTGCATTAAATATTGCATACGTAAATGGTGAACCTTCTAAAGCGGCAATTGGTTTTGCTCGTGGACAAGGCGTTGATGTTAAAGACTTAGAAGTTCGCGGAGAATACGTTTATGCTGTAAAAAAATTAGAAGGACAACCAATAGAAAATCTTCTTCCAGGACTTCTTGAAGAGATTATTCATTCATTAACATTCCCTAAAACTATGCGTTGGGGTAGTCATGAGTTTAGATTCGTAAGGCCAATTCGTTGGATGGTAGCGCTTTTTGGCGACAAGCTAGTTCCAGTAGAAATTACAGGAGTAAAATCTGGTAAATATTCTAGAGGACATCGTTATTTAACACATTCTATCAAAGATGCGGCAGCAGAAAAAAGACTAATTACAGCAACTTTAGAAAAAGTTGGGAACAAAGTACATTCTTTAGCTGCTGGGATGAAAGGCTCTATCGAAATTCCAAGTGCTAATGATTATGAAAAAGTACTAGGGGATAATTTTGTTCTTGTTGACCAAGATGCTCGTCGTGAGATAATAAAAAATCAAATTATGGAACTTGCTAAGAGTGAAAACGGTATTGCAGAAATTGACGATGATTTATTAGAAGAAGTAATTTATTTAGTTGAATATCCAACAGCTTTATGTGGTAATTTCGAAGAAAAATTCTTAAGCTTACCAAAAGAAGCTATAATTACTCCTATGAAAGAACATCAAAGATATTTTCCTGTATTAGATGATAAAGGAAATTTGTTGAATAAATTTATTACGGGGTGTAATGGTGGTTCAGAACATATAGATACTATTGCTCATGGTAATGAAAGAGTGTTAAGAGCTCGTCTTAGCGATGCAGAATTCTTTTTTAACGAAGATAGAAAAGTTAAGTTAGAAGATCGTTTAGAAAAATTAAAAACAGTGGTATTCCAAGAAGGTCTTGGAAATATCTATGACAAAAGTGAGCGTTTAGTTGGTATTGTAGAGATGTTGCAATACGGCTTGAATTTAAAACTTGATAAAGATGCTTTAAAACGTGCAGCACTTTTATCAAAAACAGATCTTGTTACTGGAATGGTATGTGAATTTACAGAATTACAAGGAACAATGGGGCGCGAATACGCATTGCTCGACGGCGAAAAACCAGAAGTTGCAGAAGGTATTTATGAGCATTATTTACCTCGTTTTGCAGGTGACGAATTACCAAAAGGACATATTGGTCGTTTGGTAGGCGTTGCAGATAAATTAGATAATATTGTAGCAACATTTAGCAGAGGATTAGCACCAACAGGTTCTCAAGATCCATATGCATTGCGTAGACAAGCATTAGGTATTATTCATATTTTAATTGATGGTAAATATCATTTGAGTATGATGAAACTATTAGGTGGAGTAATGTCTCTACTAAAAGTTCCTAATGAAAAAATTAAGGAAGTACTTTTTCCTGTAATGGATTTCTTTAAATTACGTTTAAGAAACTTACTTCTTGAACAAGGTATTCGTTATGATGTAATTGATGCAGTATATGCTGAAGAAAAAAATGATGATATTTATGATTTGTATTTGAGAATAATTGCTCTTAATGAATTTGTTTCAAACAATAAAGATGCAGAAGTTATTATTCAAGCTGCAACACGTGTAAATAACCTTTGTAAAAAGAATGAAAAAGAAATTCCAGTAAATGAAAACTTGTTTAAAGAAGTAGCAGAAAAAGAACTTTATAAAGTAGTTTTAGAAATCGATAAAGAAATTATTCCTGCTACAGTTAAATATAATTATGAAGAAGTATTAAAAATTTCTGGTAAATTAGTTGAACCAGTAAATAAATTCTTTGAAGAAGTTATGGTTATGGACAACGATGAACAAATTAAAGACAATCGTTTAGCACTTTTAGAACAAGTAAAAGGCATAACTAACGCTGTTGGTGACTTCAGTAATATTGTTAGCTAGCATTAATAGGGCATAAAATTCCTACTTGAATATGTTGTTTAAATATGATATAGTGTATACTATATAAAGCAATAATGTTATATAAAGTATACAATAAAGGAGAGCTGCTCATGAAAAAAGAAGAACAATTTTTACTTTGGTTTGAAGAACTCGAAAAAGGTGACGTGGATATTGTTGGAGGTAAATCATCTTCTCTAGGTGAAATGACATCCAAAACTGATGTACCTGTACCTTATGGTTTTGCAACTACTGCTCATGCCTACAGATATTTTATTGAAAAAAGTGGCTTGAAAAGTAAAATGGAAGAACTTTTAAAAGAACTTACAGATGTAGAAGATGGCGTTATTCTTCGCAGTGTATGTGCTAAATTAAGAGAAGCTATCATGGCAGAAGAAATGCCAAAAGATTTACAAGATGCTATTGCAAAAGCATATGAAGAACTTGCTAAAAAAGTTGGAGAAAAACAACCTTTTGTGGCTGTTCGCTCCAGTGCAACAGCAGAAGATTTACCAGATGCAAGTTTTGCAGGCCAACAAGATACATATTTAAATGTTCAAGGCGCAAAAACAGTTATTGAAAAAGTAAAAGAATGTTATGCATCTTGCTTCACTGATAGAGCAGTATATTATCGTGAAAAACAAGGTTTTGATCATATTGAAGTAGCATTAAGTGCTGTTGTTCAAATGATGGTGTTTTCTAAAACTTCTGGTGTAATGTTTACAGTAAACGTTGCAACAGGTGATGATACAAATGTTCTAATTGAAGCAGCATTTGGTTTAGGAGAATATGTTGTACAAGGTACAGTTACTCCTGATAATTACACTGTTTCTAAAATTGATAATACAATAACTGATCGTTGTGTAAATGAGCAAGAAATTATGCTTGTTCGTAAAAAAGGTGGGGACTGTGAAGAAGTTGCAGTACCTAAAAAAGATCGCAAAGTTCAAACTATTACCGATGAACAAATTCTAGAATTAGCAGATTATGCAGAACAAATAGAAAAACATTACGGTTGTTATATGGATATTGAATGGGGCATTGATGAAAGAACCAATAAACTTTGGATTTTACAAGCTCGTCCAGAAACAGTATGGTCACGTCGTAAAAAGGATGGTAATAAAGTGGAAACTCAAAAAATTACAACAGATCGTAAAGTAATTGTTAAAGGTCTTCCTGCAAGTCCTGGACAAGTAAGTGGTAAAGTTCATGTTATTTTGGATCCATCTAAAATTGATGATTTCAAAGAAGGTGAAATTCTCGTAACAGAAATGACTGCTCCAGACTGGGTTCCAGCTATGAAAAAAGCTAAAGCTATTATTACTGATAGTGGTGGAATGACTTGTCATGCTTCTATCGTAAGTCGTGAGCTTGGAATTCCTTGTATCGTTGGTACTAAGAGTCGTGGCGAAGCTGCAACAACAACTGTGCCTGATGGTATAGATGTAACTGTTGATGCTACTCATGGCGTTGTTTATGAAGGTATTCTTGAAACTCCTAAACAAGAGCCAGAAGCAGCTGGTGCTGTTGCTGAGTATTTCCCACCAACAGGAACTAAAGTATATATGAATCTTGGTGATCCTGAACTTGCTGAAAAACACAGTAAATTACCATGTGATGGTATTGGTTTGATGCGTGAAGAGTTTATCTGGACTACTTATATTCATGAACATCCTTTATATTTAATAAAAATTGGTCAACCTGAAAAGGTAATTGATAAATTAGCAGAAGGTATTCGTGAAGTATGTCAAGCAATGGCACCAAGACCTGTTACTTTAAGATTTAGTGATTTTAAATCTAGTGAATACCGTGATTTAAAAGGTGGCGATGAGTTTGAACCTCATGAACCATCAGCGCTTTTAGGTTGGCGTGGAGCTTCTCGTTACTACGATCCAAAGTACATTGAAGCATTTAAACTTGAATGTCTTGCAATTCGTAAAGTAAGAGAAGAATTTGGTCTTAAAAACTTACATGTAATGATTCCTTTCTGTCGTAACGTTGAAGAATGCGAAAAAGTAGTTAATATTATGGCAGAATGTGGTTTAGAACGTACTAAAGACTTTAAAGTATGGTTAATGGCAGAAATTCCGTCAAACATTATCCTAGCTGACCAATTCAACAAATATGTTGATGGTTACTCAATCGGATCTAACGATTTAACTATGTTAGTATTAGGTTGTGATCGTGACAATGATACAGTTGCACATATTTACGACGAAAGAAACTTAGCTGTTCGTCGTGCTATTAAACATCTAATTGATGTTGCACATAGCGAAGGAAAAACAGTATCGATTTGTGGTCAAGCGCCTAGTGTTTACCCTGAATTCTGTGAATTTTTAGTGAAGAGTGGTATTGATAGTATGTCTGTAAATCCAGATACTGTTAAATTTACTAAAAAATTAGTTGCTCAACTAGAACAACGAATCATGCTTGATGCCGCTACTGGACGCGGTCGTAAGGATACTGAAAATCTTGAATGGTAATAAAAAAATGGTCACAAATTTATTTTAAATTTGTGACCATTTTTAATTTTTGTTTATTGAGCAAGTACTGTAGATATGGTATAATTATCATAGTTTATTAAGGGAAGTGCTTAATTGATACTTTTATTTGGGGTATATTTTATTTTAGGTGCTGTTATAGGTAGTTTTTTAACTGTCTGCATTTATAGGCTGCCATTAAATAAATCTATAGTATCACCACCATCTGCGTGTGGTTCATGTGGACATAGGCTGAATTTTATAGATATGATTCCTATCTTAGGTTATATTTTTTTTGGTGGTAAATGTAGATATTGCGGAGAAAAATATAGTATAAGGTACATGTTGGTAGAATTGCTAACAGCTTGTTTATTTGTGTTATGTGGATATTTAAATTATATCAGCATACCGTTATTATTATCGTGAGGTTTTGTAGCTTGTTTGGTGGTACAGACCTTTGTAGATTTAGATCATCAAATTCTGTTGGATGAAATTAACTTATTATTAATTCCAACAGGCTTGTTATATGTTTATTACGCCGGAAACTTTAAAGATTCTTTGTATGGAACTTTAGCAGGCGGTGGCATATGTTATTAATCTATTTAATTAGTAGAGGTGGCATGGGTGCTGGTGATGTTAAGATAAGTTTTGTTTTAGGGATTTGGTTAGGATTTCAAGGAATGCTAGTATGTTTATTTTTAGCATTTATTTTAGGTGGTATTATAGGAGTAATTTTATTAGCTAGTAAAATTAAATCTAGAAAAGATCCTATACCATTTGGACCATTCTTATGCTTGGCTGCCTGGATTTCATTTATGTTTTGGCCATATTTAGTGTATTTTTATTGGTCATTGTTTATTTAAATTAAAAAATTTTCAATAAGCCAGAAAGGTGAGGAAAATATGAATTTAAAAAAGATGGTTTCTAGTTTTTTTCTAGAAAAACCAGGTAAAATAATAGGGATAGATATCGGTGACACCAGCGTTAAAATGGTGCAGATTGATTTAAAAAAAGAATATCAAGAGGTTTCTAATTTTGCAATTAAAGAATTGCCACCAACTTTGTCAAATGCTGGTTACCTTAATCATGTTAATGAGATGATTGACTTCATTAAGGATACATTTGCTGAAAATAACTTTACTGCAAAGCATATTGTTTTTTCAGTAGGTGGCCGAAACACTTTTGTTCGTGAAATAACAATTCCAGTAATGAGTGATTCAGAAATGATTAATTCAGCTATATGGGAAGCTGGACAATATGTGCCATATGAAGCAAATCGTTTTTATGCTGATGCGGCAAAATTTGGCAAAGCTGATGAAAAAGGAATGCAAAGCATGCTACTTGTAGCTGCGCCTAAAGAATTAGTGGATGCATTAGTAGATATTGCTGCAGGTTTAGGTCTTAAATTATTGAAAATAGAAATAGATGTATTAGCTCTTTATAGGATAATGAAAAAACCATATAAAGATTTCTTATTAGTTGATTTAGGGCGTGACTATTCTTTAGTTACTATTTTCCAAGAAGGTGCTCCTGTGGCTCAAAGAAGCATTCCGTTTGGCGGACAAAAATTCACCAAGGCAGTTGAAGACGGTGCGAATTGTAGTTTTATAGAAGCAGAAGAAAAGAAAAAAGACATTAATGTTTTAGTTGATGCTTCAGATGTAATGCAAGAAAAATATAAAGAATTTATTGATGTTGCAACACAATTTACTCGCGAAGTTGTACGTACTGGTGAGTATTATAAAATGAATAAAAAGGGTGCAACTTTTGATAAGATTGTTTTAACAGGTGGAGGTTCTGGAATTACTGGTTTGGCAGAGTTTATGAGTGAATTATGCCAACCATCTACTGTAGAAAGCCTAGAAATTTCAGAATCTATTGATTACGTGCTTAATATATCTAAAAGTAAAATAGCAGAATTAGATTTGCTTTGTCCTGTTGCGATAGGGGCAGCCGTAGCTGGAGGTGACACTGATGTTGAAGATTAATCTTTTGCCAGCAGAGCAGCGAAAAACGGAAATTCCTATTTGGCGATTATATCGTTTTTTAGCATATGTATTTTTAGGAATAGCACTTCTTATATGGGCTTTTTATTTAGGTATTTATGCTTACAATCAAAAACAAATAACGTCAGTTAACAATGAAATCGAACAAAACAAGGTGTGGCGTGAGCGCTATGATAAGGCGGAAATTCAAAACACAGAAATTGTTAAAGTACAAGCAATAAGTAACAATCTAAATAGAGACAAAATATTCTGGAGTGATCTATTAGTCCAATTAGGAAACATAACTCCTAATGGTTGTTGGTTGCAAGATGTAAAGCAAAATACTACAAACGTAGGCTCAACACTACAGCTTACAGGTGGGTGTCTAGATATGGAGAGTCTATTGAGTTATGTAGATAAACTTCAAACATTGCCAAATATTGCAAGTGTACAAATATTAGATACAAATGAAGCAATGAAAAATAATGTTAGAGTTGTTAATTTCAACATAATGATTCAAAGAACTAAGGAGGCTGCTAAATGATTAAACTTCCAAGCAGCAACATAAATAAAAACGAAAAATATTCTTTGATTTTATTAGGGGCAATTATATGTGCCGTAGCTATTTTACTTGTTTTAGTCATGCCATTAAAAAGCACGACAGAGCAACAAAATGATGAATTGATGCAAAATAGACAAAGGTTAGCATCTTATAAAACATTTGCACAACAAAATCCTGACTATGCATTATTTAATCGCATACAAACAGAAAGATTAGTAGAAGCACGTGCAAAAATACCGAATAAAATTGTTATGTCTGACATTTTAAAAGAATATACTAAAATGGCTAATGAATATGACATTAATCTAGTCAAAATAAAAACTTATGACAGTGCTGCAATTGCGCCAGAAATGGGAGCTTTTGCTGTTCCACTAGATGTTATGGTTGAAGGTAATTATTTTAATATTATTGAGTTTTTAAATGCTTTAGAAAACGGGAAAAGATATGTTAAATTGCGTTCAACTAATATAGGCGGTAATGAAGAAAATGAATCAGTTACTGTTAATGCCCAAATTTTAGTATATGCTTTAAATAAGGATGCAGTTAGTAATTCTATTGACACAAAAAAATCAGTAGATGTTGCTAAAGATAATAGCGATCAAACTAAAACAGAAAATGAAAAGATATAAAATAACGAATAATATTGTTTTTTAGCAATATTATTCGTTTTATTTGTGCTATTTTCTTGCTAAAAGACCTATAAAAATAGTATAATATAAGGTGTTTAACTGATATCTTAGGAGGCCCTATGGATTTAAAAAGTAAAAAGATTAGAATAGCGTTAATGATTGTTTTAGCAATTATTGCGCTTTTAACATATAGAATAGTTTCAAACATAATGGCCAGCAATGAATTAGCCAAGAAAAGTTCTGTTAAAGCTGATATAGCAGTTCCTTTAGGTATGCCTGAAATTAAATCCATTCAACGAGAATTAAGATTTTCTGGCAGTTTAGATCCTGTATGGCAAGCAGATGTATCATCAAAGGTTGATGGACATGTTGAAAAAATACTTGTTGATGAAGGAAGCTTTGTTTCAGCGGGACAACGTTTAGCGCAATTAGAAGAAGCTGATACTTCAGCTGCATTGATGTCAGCTAGAGGTAATTTTTTAGATGCAGAAACCAGTTTAGCAAAAGCTAATGATGATTTAAATAGATACGAAAAGTTATATGAAAGAGGAGCAATTTCAGAGCAATCTCTTGCAACTTATAGATTTGCTAAAGATAATGCCTATGGCAAATACGAAGCAGCAAAAGGGAATTACGAAGCAGCAAGATCAAAATCTGATGGAGCTTCTATTGTTACTCCTAGAGATGGTATTGTTGCGAAAAGATACTATCAAGAAGGGTATTATGCTAAAGCAGGAACACCATTGTTTAACATAGTTGATATTTCTTCTTTGTCTGCAAAAATCAATATTCCTGAAGGATATATAGATGGAGTGGTAGTAGGTTCAAAAGTTAAATTTACGATTCCGTCTTTAAATAATAAAGTAGTAGATGGAACAGTTACTAAAGTTTCACCTATGGCAAGCACAAGTTCCCGTTCTTTTGAAGCAGAGGTTTCAATTGCTAACCCTAATAATCAAATTCGTGGTGGCATTTATGCTGATGCAGTGGTGCAAATGGAACCAAAAAATAATGTATTAGTTATACCACTAAGTGCTATAGTTATGCGTGATGATCAACGTACTGTATATGTTATAGAAAATGGTATTGCAGTTAGACGAGTTATCATGGTGGGATATATTGGAGATGGGGAAGTTGAAGTTTTAAGTGGCATTAGTAAAGAAGACACTATAATAACAGGTGGTCAAAATAAAGTTCGTGAAGGTAGTAAGATAGCTCAAGGCGACAAAGGAAATAACTAATGATAAAAACATTTATTAAAAGACCGGTTTTTACAACAATGTTTATATTGGTTTTGGTTGTTTTCGGTATTCAGGCTTATCCGCAAATTGGGGTAGACTTAAATCCTGACGTAGAATTACCTATGGTAGCAGTAAGTGCAACTTACACAGGTGCTTCTCCTGAAGA
This sequence comes from uncultured Negativicutes bacterium, assembly GCA_947074185.1. Lineage (GTDB taxonomy): Bacteria > Bacillota > Negativicutes > Acidaminococcales > Acidaminococcaceae > CAMTOO01. The sequence continues at coordinate 8,007 of CAMTOO010000025.1, read as the reverse complement.
AATGGAAACGTTAGTAACAAAACCTATAGAAGATAGAGTAAGTCAAGTTTCTGGGATAAAAACACTTTCTTCTAGTATTAGAGAAGGCTATAGCCAAACTATGCTTGAATTCGAAATTGGTGTTGATCCTCGTGAAATGGCGGCAGAAGTGCGTGAAAAAGTAGCGACACTTCGTAATAGATTACCAGACGGTATGGATGAACCAGTTGTTCAAAGAATTGATATAAATGCGCAGTCTATTGCTAGCTATTCATTTGCATCAGATATTCGTAGTGTAGGTGAAGTTCGAAGAATTTGCGAAGATTTAATTAAAACTGAACTACAAATGCTTGATGGTGTATCAGAAGTAACCGTTGCTGGTGGTGGTATTAGAGCGTTAAAAGTTAATATTAATACTAACAAATTAAATGGCTATAATCTTTCAGTACAGCAAATTATTAATAAAATTAATGCCAATAATATCAACACTCCTGGTGGTAAAATACGTGATGGTGAAAATTCAATCACCGTTCGTACTCTAGGAAAATATAAAACTCTTGACGATTTGCGCAATGTAGTTGTGGGCAGTGTTGATGATAGACCAATTTATATTACGGATATCGCAGAGGTTATAGACGATTGGGAAGACGAAGAAACTTTCGGACGTGCAAATATGGTTCCTTCTGTTATGGTTTTTGTACGTAAACAGTCTCAAACTAATACTGTTGAAGTAATTGATAGAGTTAATGCAGCTTTAGAAGAACTTAGAAGAAATGATATTCCCGAAGATATAAAACTTGATATTGTAAAAGATCAATCTAAATATGTTCGTGATAGTATCGCAGATGTATGGACTTCAATTTTATTTGGTGGATTTTTAGCATTAACTATAACTTATATGTTTTTGCAAGATTTAAGAGCAACATTAATTGCTGGTATAGTTATACCAACTTCTATTATTGCTACATTTTTCATGATGAAAACAATGGGTTTTACGCTTAACAATATATCTCTTATGGGATTAAGTTTAGCTGTCGGCTTTTTAATAGATGACGCTATAGTTTTAATTGAAAATATTTTTAGGCATATGAGTTTAGGGAAAAAACCTATAGTAGCAGCAGCAGACGCTACTAATGAACTTGGATTAGCTATTTTAGCAACATCTATGTCCTTACTTGCAGTATTTGTGCCTATTGGTTCTATGGGAGAAACTATCGGCCAATTCTTCAAACAATTTGGTTTAACAGTTGCATTTGCAGTAACTTTTTCTACCATCTCTGCATATAGTTTTACTCCAATGCTAGCCGCGTATTGGCTTAAAGATTACAGTAAGGATAAGGTTAAACGCAATAAGCATGTGCAAGCAGTTTTAGATAAATTTGAAGGAATATTTAAATTCATTAAAGATGAATATAATTCCTTAATGAAATTTGCATTTAAGCATCCTTGGAAAATTATTGGTATTTCTTTGTTTACTTTAGTTTTTAATTTTGGGCTAGTTCCATTTCTTGGAACAGAATTTCAACCTATATATGATTCTGGTGAGTTTACAATTAGAATTAAAGCTCCTGCAGGAACAAGTATAGAAAAAATGAAAGAATTAACAAAACCAATTGAAGAAGAAATAATCAAAGTTCCAGAAGTTCGAGTTACTGCGATGTATGTTGGTGGTAGAAGAACAAATGATAATGAAGGTAGTATTGATGTAAAGCTTGTTCCTAGCAACGAACGCAGTAGAGGCATGATTCCTATAATGAATGAACTTAGAGGAAAGTTCCGTCAAGTTAAAGACTTGAGTGTTAATGTTGTAACTGGACAAAGTCCTGGTGGTGGTGATAGTCGCCCAGTACAAGTTGGTTTAAGAGGTAACGATATCACAATATTAAATAGATATGCTCAAAATTTAGCTGAGTTAATAAGACAAGAACCTGGTGCAGCAGATGTTGATGTGTCTGGTTCTGAAGAAGCACCGGAAATAGCTATAAGATTAAACCCTGTACGTGCAAGTGAATTAGGCTTTGATGCGTCAAGTGTAGGTGCTGTTGTAAATGCAGCTTTTTTAGGGAAAAGTACTGCTAATAGTTTTACTAGCGGTAACAATGATTACGATATTATTATTCAACTTGATAAAAATAAACGTAGGACAGTAGATGATGTTTCAAATTTACTTATTTCAAATTCTAATGGGCAATATGTCCGTTTAGGTGATATTGCAACTGTTGATTTAGAGTCTGGTCCTACAAGTATTAATCGTGAAGCAAAACAAAGACAAGTAGTTGTTTATGCAAACACAGTTGGTATTTCACCAGGTGAGCTTATTGCAACAATTCAAAACAAATTATTGCCTGAGTTAAATATGGATGTAGGTTATCGCTATAAGATGGTTGGGCAAGCAGATATTATGAATAGATCTTTTGCTGAAGTTGCAAAAGCAATAATATTAGCTATAGTTATGATTTACATGGTTCTTGCAGCAGAGTTTGAAAGCTATACTCAACCATTTGTAATTATGATGTCTTTACCATTTGCGATTATTGGTGCAGTTGTAGCTTTGCTAGCAGCAAATCAAACTGCGAATATGATGTCTATGATTGGTTTTACCATGCTTCTCGGTCTTGCAACTAAAAATGCTATTTTGTTAGTTGATTATGCTAATCAAGCTAGAGATAAAGGTCTTAGCATAAAGGAAGCGTTGCTAGAAGCTTGTGATTTGCGTATTCGCCCAATTTTCATGACCACATTATCTACAATTCTTGCAATGGTTCCAATTGCTTTAGGTATTGGTGCTGGTGCTGAATTAAGACAATCTATGGGTGTTGTTTTAGTAGGTGGTCTTATAACATCAACTTTGCTCACATTAGTTGTTGTACCGTTGATTTATTTGCTTACTGAAACATGGAAAGAAAAGAATAATATGAAAAGAGATATTTCAAATGAAATATGAAAATGATTTGAAAAATATTTTAAGTGAATATAAAGCTGGTAATATTGCTGAAGACGAAGTATTAGCTAGATTACAAAATGCTAACTATACAGATTTAGGCTTTGCTAAACTTGATCACAATCGCAGTATTAGACAAGGTTTTCCAGAAGTAGTTTATTGTGAAGGGAAAACCATCGAGCAAGTAGTAGAAATTATGAAAATGTTGGCTTCTAAACATAAAAATGTTTTAGGAACAAGAGCTAGTGAAGAAATGTACGAGGCGGTAAAAAAAGAGTTGCCTGAAGTAAAATATCATAAAATAGCGCGTCTTTTAACTATTGAAAACGAAGCTTTAGTTAAAGATAGCGAAAGAAAAATTGCTATTATTACAGCTGGAACAAGTGATATGCCTATTTCAGAAGAGGCCGCAATTACAGCAGAGATTATGGGTAACGAAGTTATTAGAATTTATGATGTTGGCGTAGCAGGGATTCATCGCTTGCTTGATAAATTGGAACTAATTAGAAGTGCAAATGTTGTAATTGTTATTGCAGGTATGGAAGGCGCACTTGCAAGCGTAGTTGGAGGCTTAGTTGATAAACCAGTAATTGCTGTACCTACTAGTGTAGGTTATGGAGCAAATTTCCAAGGCTTATCAGCACTCTTAGGCATGCTTAACAGTTGTGCAGCAGGTGTAGCTGTAGTTAATATTGACAACGGCTTCGGAGCCGCGAGAATGGCAAGTATTATTAATCATATGAGGTAAACTATGAAATCTATTTATATCGAAGCTTTTTCTGGAATTAGTGGAAATATGCTTTTAGGTGCTTTGCTTGATGCAGGAGTGCCATTTGAATATATAAAAAAAGAAATGGAAAAACTTAATTTAGGTGAATATAAGTTAATCAACAGTAGTGTTAATAAGTTAGGGATACAAGCTACTTATTTTAACGTTGATCTAATGGAAGATGCTCATCATCACCATCATGACGAGCAGAAGCATAGTCATGAGCACGAACATGAACATCATCATCACCATAATCATGAACACAAACATCATCATGAACATGCGCATGATCATGACCATGGGCATAAGCACGAACAGCATGAAGATAAACACAATCATCATGAGCATCGTAATTTAAGTGCAATAACAACTATCATTGAAAATTCTTCTTTAAGTGCTAGTGTTAAAGAAGAGACTTTAAAAGTATTCTATGAAATAGCAGTTGCAGAAGCGAAAGTGCACGGTAAAACTATTGATGAAGTCCATTTTCATGAAGTAGGTGCAATTGATACAATTATTGATATTGTCGGTTGCGTGTTAGCTTTAGACTATTTAAAAATAGAAAAAATATATGTTTCTCCAATTACAACTGGAAAAGGGTTTGTTAAATGTGCGCATGGGCTAATGCCTGTGCCTGCACCTGCGACAGCAGAAATATTAAAAGGTATGGCTTTTAAAACAGGAAATATTTCTAAAGAACAAACAACTCCTACCGGTGCAGCATTAGTAAAAGTTTTGGCTGAATCTGTAACCGAAATGCCAGAAGGCTTTATAGTAGAAAAAATAGCTTATGGTGCTGGAACCTGGGATCTTGAAATTCCTAACGTTGTTCGCGTGAACATAGGTGAAGTCCAGGTAAATACTAGTGAAACTTGTACTTTGTTAGAGTCAAACATTGATGACATGACAGGAGAAGTCTTCGCTTACGTCATAGAAACCTTTTTGAATAACGGAGCGTTAGATGCTTGGGTAGAACCTATTGTTATGAAAAAAGGACGCCCAGCGCAAAAACTCGCTGTTTTAACTACTATCGACAAGATAGATGTTATGAAAGATATATTTTTTAAAGAAACAACTACTATTGGGGTTCGCTATAGTAATGTTAATAGAGCTGTTTTGCAAAGGGACCAATTAATAGTAAAAACTATTTATGGCGATGTAAAAGTTAAAGTTGGAAAAATGGGTGATGTAATTACAAATATTGCTCCTGAGTTTGAAGATTGTAAAAAACTAGCGCAAGAGCATAAGATACCGTTAAAAGAAGTTATGAACGAAACCATTAAAACTGCGAAAAGAGGGTAAAAGTGGATAATTTTGCTAAGCTTATAACTCAATTAATAACTGAATTAGAAAGTGTTGTTGGCTATGTTGATGAAAAAGAAATTCAATATGGTAAACAATTAGTGTTCAATTTTTCTGAGGAAAAGTTTGTTCTTAGCATTCATAATGGAAAAAAAGGTATTAAGCCAGTATTAAATGGCACAAGTTCTCTAACGCGAGATAAGATAGTTAATCTTATTGAAAAAGTGTTTTTAGATAATAATTTAAAAGTTAGTATTGCAGGTACAGAAACAGCAAAAAAAGAAGTTTCTCAAAGTCTTTTTACTGAAACAACTAAAAGTACTACGAATGTTATTTTAAGCACTGAAAAAGATTTCGATTATAAATGGATTGGCAGCGATGAATCTGGGAAAGGCGACTTTTTTGGACCTTTAGTTGTTGCCTCTGTTTATGTTGATAAAGACAGCTACAATTTACTTATTGAGGAAGGTATCAAAGATTGTAAAGAAGTAAGTGATAAGAAAATAAGTGTTTTAGCTGACAAAATTCGAAAAATAGCTCCTGTTCATGCAGTATTAGTAATGAAACCAGAGGCTTATAACAAACGATATGAAGAATTAGTAGCTAAAGATGAAAATTTAAATCATCTTTTGGGTTATGGTCATATTGTTGCTATTAGCAAATTAATGGAACAAGAACCTGATTGCAAATGGGCTATTATCGATCAATTTACCACTTCTAATAGAGTGTTAAGTGCCTTGCAAGCTAAGTTTCCAAACTTAAAGGCTAAACAACAGCCAAAAGCTGAAGAAGATGTAGCAGTAGCTGCGGCTTCTATTTTGGCAAGAGAAGCTTTTTTGAATACTATGGAAGAACTTGCAAAGCTTGCTAATGTGCCAGAATTGCCAAAAGGAGGTAGTGATATAGCAACAAGCATAGCTGAAAAGATTGCAAAAAAAGAAGGAAAAGAGTATTTACGTAAATTAGTAAAAATGCATTTTAAAAACTATTCAAGAATTGAATAGAATACTAAACAAAAGAAGGTTATGAAATTGAAAAATTTGATTGTAAATGCGGATGATTTTGGCTTGAATCCGTACATTAACGAGGGAATTATTAAAGGACATGTTGAAGGACTAATAACTAGTGCTTCTCTAATGTGTAGTGCTGATGGTTTTTATGATGCTGTTAGTTTGGCAAAAGATTTTCCTAAGCTTGGTCTTGGTGTTCACCTAACTTTAGTAGGGAATGTTAAGCCTGTATTACCATTAGAAAGAGTATCTACATTAGTTAATAAAGACGGTGTGTTTTTTGATAATTATACTCAGTTTGCTGTAAGATTGTACTCTGGAATGATTAGCAAAAAACAAATTCGTGATGAATTGTCTGCTCAAATTAATAAAGCAATATTAGAAAAAATAAATATTACTCATTTGGACAGTCATCAGCATGTACATGTATTGCCAGGTATGCAAGATTTGGTAGTAGAGTTAGCAAAACGCTATGATATAAAAGCTATAAGAGTTCCAGGAGAAGCATATGATTTCACCGGAGGCTTTGAATGTTCAGCTGGGCGAAAAATAGGTAAAAACGCATTAACTTTTTTCTCTAATAAATTAAAAGAAAAAGCAACAGCTGCAGAACTTGCTTTTCCAGAACATTTTTTTGGTATGATTGCTGGTGGAAACTTAAATAAAGACTTAGTAAGTAATATTTTAATAGCTTTACCAGAAGGTACTAGTGAGATAATGACACATCCAGGATTAAATAATGAATATTTAAGAACTAAGTTCTCTTGGGGGTATCACTGGGAAGAAGAATTAGCAGCGTTTTTGTGTAAAAAAAATCGTGATTTAATTGATGAAGAAGACATAATGATGATTAATTATGCGCATTTGCAAGGAATAAATACGTTAAAAAATATTTCGGAGAGAATTAAAAAATAAATAAAATTGGCGGTTGTTAGATGAGCAAAAAGTTAATACATAGATTAACTATACTTTTTATATGCGTGCTAGGAATATCAGCAGCAGTAATTTATTTTACCTTTGATATTAGAGCACTAGAATATTTAACCATGTTTAAACCATGGTCTATTTTACTTGCTCTAGGATCACTTGGAATTGGTTTAGCTTTTGACTGTTTAAGGTTGACTACTTTAACTAAAATTACTGGGGAAAAGCTATCTTTCCATGAAGTAATGAAAGTTGTTTTGAGTAATTACTTTTTAGCACTTTTAACACCAGGTGCATCAGGTGGTGCTGTGGCTCAAATAATGTTTATGAGCAGAGCTGGGGTACCGATTGTTAAGTCTACTGTAGTAGTTTTTGTTCGTACAATAATGTCGATTTTCTTTTTGATGATGATAGTACCATTCTTCATGATGACAGATCCTACTGTTACTGAATGGATTCATGAAGGGGTAATTGTTACGGTATCTATCTTATTCACATCAATTCCATTTATAGCTGTTGTTTTAATGAAAACAAAATATCCTAAACGACTAATATATTTCTTCACAAAGCATGTTTCTCATGTAACTAGAAAAAAATGTTTTGGTTGGTATGATGATTTTAAAAAAGCGGTATTTATTATGGGTGAAAATCCATGGCTATTTTTAAAAGCTTTTATCGAGTCTGGGTTAAGTTTATTATTTATATACGGAACGGTTCCCGCATTTTTCTTAGGGCTTAATATTAATTTCGATTTAGTACAAGTAATGGGACGAATGTTGTTTTTGAACTTGGTACTATACTTTTCTCCTACACCTGGAGGATCTGGTATTGCAGAAGCAGGATTCTCCAGTGGATGTTTCAAGGGATATAATGCCCTTTCTTGTTGAGCTTGCAGCCGAATTTACAACCTATGACTTAACGGTCGCTATCAGCCTTAAAAGTTCCTATTCTCAAAGGTTCTACGAGTATTGCAGTCAGTACAAAAACAGGGCAAACAAAACATTCTTCTTTACAGTTGAAAAGCTCCGAGAAATGCTCATGCTTGAAAACAAGTATCCTAATATCAACGACTTTAAAAGATA
>CAMTOO010000024.1 GCA_947074185.1 uncultured Negativicutes bacterium | reverse complement strand
ATTTTATTTTTATTTTTAAATAATATATTATTTTTTTTATTTTTTTTTTTTTTTTTTATAATTAACTAAAGAAAAATCTTGCGGGATAGTATATAATAGTAATAAGTATAAATTAATATAATGAACAAAGGAGGCTTACTATGAGTAAGATGCTAATTGTTGACGATAATACTCAAATAACAAATGTGCTTGCAAGTTATGCTGCAAAAGATGGTTTTGAAACCTTAATTGCGGCTGATGGAGAAGAAGCTCTAGAGTTATTTGAAAAAAATAAAACTGATATAGCCATGATCCTTTTAGATGTAATGATGCCTAAAAAAGATGGCTTTGAAGTATGCCGTAAGATAAGAGAAAGCTCAATGGTTCCTATTATTATGGTAACTGCTCGGGGAGAGGATTTCGAGCGCATTATGGGATTAGATATTGGTGCTGATGATTATATTTTAAAACCTTTTAGCGCAGATGAAGTAATGGCAAGAGTGCGTGCTATTTTAAGACGTATAAATGCAGCAGCAGATGATGGCGCAGGGGATAAAAAAATAGTAGTTGATAATCTTACTATTGATATTGATAATTACATGGTATTTATTGATGACAAAGAAGTTTCACTCACTAAACGTGAGAAAGAGATATTATGGACTTTGGCTAGTAATCCGAAGAAAGTTTTTTCAAGAGACAATCTTTTAGATAGCGTATGGGGATACGACTATTTTGGAGACAGCCGTACCGTTGATTCGCACATTAAGCGCCTAAGAGCAAAACTTGATGAGTTCGAACACGAAACATGGGAAGTGAAGACAATTTGGGGAGTTGGTTATAAATTCGAAAGGAATAACTAACGATGAAACAAAATAAAATCGCTTGGAAGTTAGCCGGAAATTTTACAGCAGCAATTTTAGTATTTGCTATAGTAGTAGGGCTATGTTTCGGACACTTTTTTAGAGTTAATACAGTAGATACCAGACAACAAGAATTGTTGCGACGTGCAGTGCGTATTGCAGCTATCATGGGAGATAGTTACGAGCGTCAGCATGATAGAAATGATAATGTAGTAACTAGGCGCCTCATTGCGTATATCAACACCTTGACTATGGATGATGTGTGGGTAATTGATACTGCAGGCAATGTAGAAATGCGTAATAGTATTCGTAATAAAGAGCAAGAAGTTGCTTTAAAACATAGTAGAACCGAAGGCAGTAGGCATGTTTGGGGTTTTAGAGGTAAAAGCGTAACAGGTTATATTGAAGAATATAAAGGACCTCTAGGTCGCGATTTACCATCTGTACTTGCAGGTATCGTACCTTTGAAAGACGTTGAAATGGGCTTACAAAAGTCTATTCGCGCAGCTTTTAAAGGAGATAACTTAGTTACAGAGTGGTTTGATGAAGATTACAAAGAATTAATGGTAGTAGCTATTGCGCCTATTTATAGCCAAGATGGTGGTGTGCGTAGCGTACTTGTTTTAAGAACCCCTATGATTGGTTTAAGAGAATCTTGGCTAAGTGGTCTTAACTTGCTTCTTATCTCTTGCGGCGTGGCATTAGTTCTTGCAATTATAACTAGTATATTCTTTGCACTTAACTTTACAAAACCGCTAAACAAGATGAAACAAGTCGCAGAAAAATTAGCAGAACGGGATTATACTGCAAGGTCGAATATTGTTCAAGAAGATGAAATTGGTGAACTTGCAAAGACCTTAGATATGTTAAGCGGGCGACTAGAAGAAGCGGATAAGGAAAGTCGTAAATTAGATAAATTACGCAGAGACTTTATTGCAAATGTTTCTCACGAACTAAGAACACCAGTAACAGTAATTCGTGGAAGTGTAGAAGCGTTAAAAGATAAAGTAGTAACTAATCCTGAAGAAGTGGCTAAGTATTATCAAACAATGCATGGCGAGACCCTTTTCTTACAAAGATTAATTAATGATCTATTAGATTTATCAAGACTACAAAATACAGATTTTGATATTGAAAAATCACCAGTAAATCTCTGTGATGTAATTTCTGAAGCAGTGCGTAGCTCTAGACAGTTAGGCATGAATAAAAATGTTGAGATAACTGTTAGCGACGATACGAAGATGTATATGCTGTTAGGTGACTATGGCAGATTACGTCAAATGCTTCTAGTATTTTTAGATAACGCTATTAAATTTTCAAGAGAAGATGGCTTGGTAGAAATCAAATTATTAGGTAATAAATTAACCATTACAGATTATGGTGTAGGTATTTCTCAAGAAGATATAAAACATATTTTTGATCGCTTCTACAAAACACGTATTGAAGCAAATAAATCAGGTAGTGGGTTAGGGCTTGCTATTGCAAAAGAAATTGCAGAGCGTCATCAGATAGTTCCAAGTATTAGTAGTGAAGAAGGTCAATACACTACTATTGAACTCATCTTGCCAGAACCTATGACAGAGGAGCAATTAGAAAATGCAAATTAATTATGGCTTGCAAGACAAAGTAGCACTTGTAGTTGGAGGCACTAGCGGCATTGGTTTAGCTACTGCTAAAAAACTTTTACAAGATGGCGCAGAAGTCTATATTGCAAGTAGTAATGAAGAAAAAGGCAAAAAAGCTATATTAGAACTACAAAAAATATCCCCTAGAATAACTTTTATTCAAGGGGATATTAAGAATATTCTAGCGTGCGAAAATATTGCCAAGGAAATAAAAGAAAAAAGTTCTAAATTAGATGTACTAGTTAATTGTGCAGGCAGTTTTCTTGAAAATAGTTTAGGAAATGTATCAGAAGCTGAATACATGGAAATTATGGATATCAATGTTAAAGGCACGATTTTCATGACAAAAGCAGTTTTAAATCTATTAACAGAAGGTAGTTCTATAATAAATATTGCCTCTGATGCAGGACTTAAAGGAAATTATGGCTGCTCTGTTTACTCTGCTAGTAAGGGTGCAATTATTAGTTTTACTAAGTCTTTAGCACTAGATTTAGCACCAAAAACAAGAGTTAATTGCGTTGCACCAGGTGATGTTGATACGCCTTTAGTAACGAAGCAAATAGAACTGGCAGCAGGTAGTTATACTAAAGAAGATATGGCGCAAGTCTATCCTTTAAAGCGCATTGGAACTCCAGAAGAAGTTGCTCATGTGATTTGCAGTATAGCTTCACCGGCTAATGGCTTTATGACAGGAAGTATTATTAGTGTAGACGGTGGTTTAACAGCGCAATAATTTACGTATATAAGTGAGGGGAGCATTATGGACGTGAAAAATCCAATAGGGGTATTGGACTCAGGTGTTGGGGGCTTAAGTGTTTTAAAAGAATTACAAAAACTTATGCCTCACGAAGATTTTATTTATGTAGGCGATACCGCAAGGACTCCTTATGGTCCGCGTACAGAAAAAGAAGTACGTAAGTTTGTAGAAGAAATAGTCAGTTACCTAGAAACCCAAGGGGTAAAACAAGTAATAATTGCTTGTAATACTTTGACAGTTTTAGGCGTAGATAGCATTAAAGGAAATCATCCTTTTCATGTAATAGGGATGTCTAAAGGAGAACATTTAGTTCTTAAAGCAACAAAAAACAAAAAAATAGGAATTATGGCAACGGAATTCACCATAGGTACAGAAGCTCATAAGAAAGCAATTCTCGCAGTAGATAATACAGCAGAAGTGCATCCTTTAGCTTGTCCGAAATATGTACCTCTTATTGAAGGTGAACATTTCGATACTAAAGCCATGCAAGAAGCAATCGCAGAGTATGTTAAGCACCATGAAAATATGGGCATAGATACTCTTATTTTGTCATGTACTCATTACCCGTTTATTAAAGATTCTATTCAAGAAAATTTCAAAAAAGAAATTACTATTATTGATCCAGCAGCACAAACAGCTTTAGATGCCCAAGCAGATTTGCGTGAGCAAGGGCTTTTGCGCGATTCTGGACTAGGAAAAACAAGAGTATGCTTTACAGCGGATTTAGAGAGAGGAAAAAGGTTAGCAAAACGCATGGTAAATATGAAAAATTCGCAGTTCGAAGAAATTACCCTCTAGGCGATAAAAAAGAGGATTTAGGAACCTTTTTGTCGAACTAAAACATGTTGACTATAATGTAAAATATTTATATAAAAATTTAAACAAAAATGGCCTAAAAGGTGGTAATTATGTCTAAATTAAATGTGTACAAAGAAAAAAGAGTAGTGGGTTCACCAAATGCTCAAAGACTAGCATTGGTGTTAATTTTATTTGCATTTTGGATGCTTTTATCAGGCAGTTTGTATCCTAAATTCGTATTTTTTGGAATCGTAACTAGTGTTGTGGCAGCATGGCTTACATACCCATTTTTACTAATTCCAAATCAAACTCTAACTAAAAATTATTTCCTTCTAGGGATTTCACCTTGGAAGGCTATTTGTTATGCTTTTTGGATTACGTGGGAAGTGTTCTTAGCTAATCTTGATGTAATCAGAGCAACCATGAGATCAGAAATACATATTAATCCTAAGGTTGTAAAATTTAATTTCTATACAGATAATCCAATGGCGATGGTGGTATTAGCTAACTCCATTACCTTAACACCAGGAACTGTAACTATGAACGTACAAGAAACAGGACTTTTCGAAGTTCACGCTTTAACAGATTCTGCACGTGAAGGCCTAATTTCTGGAAATATGCAGAAAAAAGCAGCATGGCTTTTTGACGAAAAATATTATTTTGAAGTTGTTGAGGAGGAAGCATAATGTACTTTTTTCTTATGGCGCTTATAGTAATTTTAATAGGAAGTATCGGGGTAATGTTGCAACGACTATTCCAAGGTCCTAGCGTTTATGACCGCATGAATGGTTTAGGGGTAATTACTGCTGACGTAATTTTACTCATCGTACTGTTTGGTTATATTGATGAACGACCAGATATGTATGTAGATATTGCATTTGCTTTTGCAATGCTTGGCTGTGTAACATCTATCATCTTAGCGAAATATCTAGGAGGTAAGCACTTATGATGTCATTAGAAAGCATTAGAGAATTTGCAGCAATATTTTTCTTGTGTGCGGGAGCATTTTTCCTGATGGCATCAGTTATCGGGATGCTTAGACTTCCAGATTTCTATACAAGAATACATGCATCAGGTAATAGCGAAACCTTAGCAACAATGTTTATTTTTACCGGACTAATTATTTATGAAGGATTAACAATGACTAGTGCTAAGCTAGTACTTATAATGGGCTTTGTCTTTTTAGCAAATCCAATCGGTTCGCATATTTTATCTAAATCAGCTTATAAATCTGGTTATCCAGTTTGGCAAGTAAAAGAAGTTAAAGAGAATAAAGAAGAAGGAGGGGAATGCGATCATGCAGATTTACACCATTGAAGCTATTCTTTTGTTATTCCTTATTTTCATAACTATCTGTATTATTTATAGTCGAGATATTCTAAGTTCAGTAGTTGTTTATTGTGGATTCAGCTTGTGCGCAGTACTCCTTTACTTAATGATGGGGGCACCTGACGTAGCTTTTACAGAAGCAGTTATTGGTACAGTAACAACTATCTTTTATATAGTAGCACTTAGAAAAATAGATAGGTGGTGTAAATAATGAGAGGACTTGTAACAATATTATTGGCCGTTTTAACGGGAGTATTTTGTACGGTAGTAAGTTTTCTTCCACCTATTGGATCTCAAGATTCTGCACCAAATACACATATTACACCAGTCTATATTTCTCAAAGTGAAAAAGATACCGGTTCACCAAACGTTGTAACTGGTACCTTAGCAGATTATAGAGGGTTTGATACTATGTGGGAAACATCAGTAATGTTTTTATCTGGGCTAACAGTAGTGCTTATCTTAAACAAAAGCACTGTTGGTAGACGTCCTGAAAAGGAGGATGATTACGAATGATGAAAGATCCATTTGGCGGTATAATTCTTAATATCGCATTTAGAGTATTAGTACCATTCTCCATCGTTTACGCAGTATATGTTCTAATCTTTGGCGAAATCAGTCCAGGCGGCGGTTTCCAAGCAGGGGTAGCCTTATCTGTAGGGGTGGTATTCTCCAGATTGATTTTAGGTGAAGATGCACCATTTAATATTAGCGGCGCAAGCGCATTAATTCTAGCTGGTATTGGCACATTTATCTTCGTGTTCACGGGCTGGATAAGCGTTTTAACCGGTGGACATTTCTTAGATTATGGTAAATTACCACTTAGAATGGAACACGTTAATGAAATACATGCAATGGGTATTTTAAGTATTGAAGTTGGTGTAACCCTCTGTGTTATGGCAACAGTAATTACTATCTTAGACGCAATTGTGAAAAGGAGTGATGACAATGGAAGTGCTTAATGAATTTTTAGCAACCAAGGGCATTTATACATTGATTATGATACTCTTCTTTCTTGGCGTTTACGGCATGGTTTTAAGTAAAAACTATATGAAAAAATTAATGGCTATGAACGTAATGCAAGTAGCTGTAATCTTTTTATACCTATGTTTTTCCCAAAAAGAAGGGGCTATGATTCCAATCTTAGTGCCTGGTAATGTAGATCCAGCAAGCTATATCAATCCGCTTCCACAAGCACTTATGCTTACTGCTATCGTTGTAAGTATGGGTACTACAGGCGTGGCAATAGCTTTGCTCCTTAGAATTAAAGAAAGCTTCGGCTCTATTGAAGAAGGAGAAGTACTAAGGAGGGCGAGTAAATGATGTTATTCGAACAAAGCCCTTTATTCATAGTGCTTTTACCTATAACGGCTGCTCTATTATGTCCGTTACTTAGTAAACTCAAGAAAAAATTAGGCTCCTATGTAGTAATGGCAGCCTTATTTGGTGCTATGTTAAGTGCTTTTACAACACTTTCTAGAACCCTAAATGATGGCGGCAGCAAAGTTCATTATTGGATGGGTAACTGGCCAGCACCAATAGGAATTGAGTTTGTTGTAGATCCGTTAAATTCACTAGTACTTTGTATGATTACAGTACTAGCATTTTTGATATCTATTTACAGCATACCATTTTTAAAAGATGAAGAATGGTTAGTGTACGGCGGATATTATTCCTTATATGCACTCTTAACAGTTGGCCTATGTGGCATGGTAGCTACAGGTGACCTTTTCAATATGTATGTTTTCCTTGAAGTAATGAGTATTGCTGGGTATGGTTTAATCGCTCTTGGTGGCAAAAAGTCCATGCTTGCAGCATTTAGATACTTATTAATAGGCACTATCGGAGCATCTTTCTATTTATTAGGTACAGCCTTTATCTACTCTTTAACAGGCTCACTTAATATGGCAGATATTGCTGTAAGAATTACTCCGTTTTATTCAACACCTTTATTTGCAATGGCTTGTGCATGCTTCTTGGTGGCCTTTGGTATTAAAATGGCATTATTCCCATTACATGGCTGGCAACCAGATTCCTACACTTTTGCACATCCTGGAGCAATCGGCTTTATTGCAGGTTGCATGAGTAAAGTTCCTGCTTACGCAATGATTAGAGTTTTCTTCTATGTATTTGGTGTAAATAACCCTGTTGTCGAACACTTACTAAATGTTTTAGGTGTGCTTGGTATCGCAGGTATCTTAATCGGATCTGTTATGGCTCTTGCCCAATACGATTTTAGAAGAATGTTAGCTTATTCTAGCGTAGCACAATTAGGCTACATTGCAATTGGTTTAGCAATGGGCAACATGTACGGCTTCATAGGTGCAGTACTTCATTTAATTAATCACGCTTTCATGAAAGCATGTTTATTCTTAGTGGTAGGTGGTCTAACTTATCGCTATGGTGAAATTAACTTATACCGCTTAGGCGGACTAAACAATAAAATGCCAATAAGTACAATCGCTATAATTCTTGCAGTTTTATCTATGGTAGGGATTCCTCCAACAGCAGGTTTCTTTAGTAAATGGTACTTATTATTAGGCGCTTATGAAGGAGCACAATATATTTATATTGTTGTTCTAGTAGTAAGTAGTCTTTTAAATGCTCTTTACTTCTTCCGTATTATTGAGCAAATGTTTGTGGAAAAAGAGGCAACTCTTACTGAAATCCACAAACCAGAAACCAAATTTGGTCTTCCAGTTACTATGATTATCCCTATAGCAACAACAGGATTAAGTATTTTGATCCTTGGTATCTATAGCACTGACATAGTATCAAGAATCATCAAATTAGGATTGCCGGAGGTGTTTGTACGATGACTATCATTGACGCAAGACCATTCTTGGCAGTAGGCGTGCCGCTCTTGGCAGTCGTATTCATTCTTTTAAGCAGAAGACATCCGAATATTCGTGAGGCATGGAGTGCAATCGCTTCGGTTGCAATGTTTGGCATCATTCTTTCTATGGGGCAAGCAGTTCTAGATGGTACTATCTATGAATATACTTTATTCATGCTAACAGATACCATCGGATTTACGTTGCGCGTGGAACCAGCGGGATATATTTTCGCAGTGTTAGCCTCATTGTTATGGATGCCAATAAACTTCTATTCCATAGGCTATATGCGTTGCCATAACGAACCAGAACAAACAGGTTACTTTGCAGCATTTGCAGTTTGTATGAGCTCAGTAATGGGTATCGCAATGGCTTCTAATCTTCTGACTTTCTTCGTGTTCTACGAACTTTTAACTTTAGCAAGTTATCCATTAGTATTACATAAACGTAATGAAGAAGCATTAACAGCAAGTCGCAAATATTTAAGTTATACTTTAGTTTCAGGTCAATTGTTCCTTGCAGGTGCGGTAGGAGTTTACTGCATTAGTGGTACAATGGATTTCCGCGCTGGCGGTTTCTTAACAACAGACATGGCGCCAATGTGGGTGTTACAACTATTGTTTGTAATTATGATCTTAGCTGGTAGCGTAAAAGCAGCGGTTATGCCATTACACGGCTGGCTCCCTGCAGCGATGGTTGCACCTACACCAGTAAGTGCTCTCCTGCATGCGGTTGCAGTTGTAAAAACTGGTGTATTCGCAGTTCTTAGAATCATAGGTTTCGTATTTGGACCAGAGCTTTTAGGACAAATAGGAACAGCAGATATCTTGGCTTGGTTTGCAGCAACAACTATCTTAGTGTCCTCATTTATTGCACTTAGACAAGATAACTTAAAACGTCGTTTAGCATTTTCTACAATAGGACAATTAAGCTACATCGTTTTAGGTGCAGCACTCTTAAGTCCACTTTCAATAAAAGGTGCCTACTTGCACTTAGTAGCTCACGCAGTTATGAAAATAACACTCTTTATGTGTGCAGGTTGCATAATTGTACGAACTCACTTAAATAACATTAGTGAAATGGATGGTATTGGTCGCAAAATGCCAATAACAATGGCATGTTTCACCATAGCATCTTTAGGTATAGCAGGAATGCCGTTCCTAGTCGGTTTCATTAGTAAATGGAATTTAGCCTTAGGAGCACTTCAAGCAGGCAAGCCGCTTTATATACTAGTTTGGGTAGCAAGTGCCTTACTAGCAGTTGGGTATTTAATGCCAGTTTGTAGAATGGCTTTCTTTAAACCAGAACCAGCAAACGATCCACGTCAATACGGTTCAATTAGCTACAATATGTTAATACCAATTTGCTTTACAACTTTCTTAGCAGTTCTCTTTGGCATATGCCCAGAGTTTTTCCCACCTAACTTTTACGAGTTAGCAACAGAAGCAGCAAATCAAATTACTGCAGGTTGGGGAGGTGTTAGATGATGAGCCCTAAAAGAAAAATAGCTTGCTTAGTTGCTCTTCTTTTAGCACTAGCAATGTATGGAATTGATGCAGTTGCCGGCGACCATGGCGTAACAATTGGTGTTTTACAAAAACCTTTTGCTATGGGCGTGTTAGGATTTGTAGGTGCTTGGGCACTAATAATAGTTTCCAAGATGATCATGGCACCACTCTTACAACGTGATGAAAATTACTATGAGGAAGGAGAGGATGCAGATGACAATAATGAATAATATAAATCCAGCATTTATCTTCTTTGGAATAGGAATTTTAGCAGCGATGACACCGGGGATTTTACGAAGAATAATTTTATTAGGTCTTCCAGTATTCGCATTACTTGCAGCAATAAATTTAGAAGTTGGAACAAAAGCAAGTTATAGCTTTTTGCCAGACTACACTTCCTATTACATGAATGTAGACAAGTTAAGTTGGATCTTCGTATTTATATTTTGTATAATGGGCGTAATTGGCAGTATCTATGCCTCTCATAACGAAAGCAAGATAGAAGCACTTTGTTCCATGGGTTATGTAGGCTCAGCAATCGGAACTGTTCTCGCAGAAGACTGGATGACCTTCTTGTTCTTTTGGGAACTTATGGCAGCAAGTTCTTTATTTCTCATTTGGAATGAAAAAAGAGAAGCATCTCGCGGAGCAGGCTTGCGCTATTTAGCAGTTCACTTTTTAGGAGGCAACTTAATTTTATTCGGTGTTCTCCAAAAGCTTGCAGCAAATGAAGTTTTAATTACATGTTTGACTTCAGGACCAAAAGATTTAGCATTCTGGATGATTTTAACAGGTGTTTGCATTAACGTAGCTGCAATCCCAGTACATGCTTGGCTTGTAGATTCCTATCCATCAGCAACTATTACTGGTGGCGTCTTTATGAGTTCTTACACAACTAAAGTAGCTGTATATGCTCTACTTAGAATATTTGCAGGTCTAGACGTTTTAATGGCAGTAGGTGCTGTAATGGCAATCTACGGAGCCTTATACGCGATTATGGAAAATGATATGCTCAAACTCCTGTCCTACCATATTATTAGCCAAGTAGGGTTTATGGTTGCAGGTGTAGGTATAGGGACTGAAATGGCAATGAATGGTGCAGTAGCCCATGCATTCTCAGATATTCTCTTTAAATCTTTACTATTTATGTGTTGTGGTGCAATAATTTATGCAACTGGCATACGAAGGATAAATCAGCTAGGTGGTATAGCAAAAAAATACCCAGCAGTTTTTGTCTGTTTCTTAATTGGAGCAATGTCAATCTCTGGTATACCACTATTTAACGGTTTTATCAGTAAAACAATTACGATTGCGGCAGCAGGTGCAGCCCACTATGAAGTATTAGAAGTTTTACTTGAAGTAGCAAGTATCGGTACTTTGATGTCCATTCTCTTTAAAATGGTATACTTTATCTTCCTTGCACCAGCAAAAGAAGAAATTAAAGTACGCAGTACGATACCAAAAAATATGTATGTAGGTATGGGGCTAGGTGCATTCTTATGTACTTTCTATGGTTGCTTCCCAGATTACTTATATCAATATCTACCATATCCATTAGAGTATCATCCATTTAGCATTGGACATATTGCTTTGTTCATGCAATTAGCATTTATGGCAGTAATACCATTTATAATGTACTTGCCAAAAATGGAGCCACATTCCTTGTTATCCTTAGATACAGATTGGTTTTATCGTAGACCTTTTGCAACAGCAGTTAGATACTGTTCTTACTTAGGCAGTGCTACCTGTAACGCACTAGGCGAAGCTTGGGGAATGCTTACTGGACGAGTGATGGAATTAAGCTCTAATCCAATGCAGTTCTTAGATGCCAAAGGGTTTAGACAAAAACGTCACTATAACCCAGAAAACTATAGAACAGCTATTGCAGATCCAATAATGATCATGTTAACAGTTTTATTAATGAGTATTTGTTACTTTATGGTTAGAGTATAATTAGAAGGCGCAATCGATGCTCCTATCGGTTGCGTTTTTTCCTTGGAGGGCGTATGCAATTAACGTATATGCAAGCAGTAGTTGTAGTCATTGTTGCGGCAGTCGCTTGGGGCTATAGCAGTGTTTGCGGACAATTTTTGTTTGAAAATTATCAAACAGATCCATCTTGGATGATCACCATACGCCAGCTACTAGCAGGTAGTGCTTTTTTAATCTACTTAATTTTAAGAAAGAAAGATATTTTTTCTATTTGGCGAGATAAAGAAGATGCAAAAGATTTACTGATTTTTGCTTTTCTAGGGCTTTTAGGTGCGCAATATGGGTTTTACTACACAATTGCCTTATCAAATGCAGCAACTGCAACAATTTTGCAATATATGGCACCAGTTTTTGTAGTAGTTTGGATTGCCTTTAAAGTGCGAAAAATGCCAACTGTTATCGAACTAATAAGTTTAGCCTTAGCGGTTGCAGGTGTATTTTTACTTGCTACTCATGGTAATATAAATGAAATAGTAATCATGCCAGAAGCATTATTTTGGGGTCTATTATCAGGTGTAGCCTTAGCAGTTTATTCAGTAGCTCCAGTTAATCTCCTTAAAAAATACGATACTACTTTAATAATGGGGTGGGGACAAATCTTATCAGGACTTTTCCTTGCTTCCTTATTTAATCCTTTTGATGCAGGAAATAACTGGGATGCAATGTCTGTAGGGGCATTAGCATATATAATTTTAGGTGGTACAGTTTTATCCTTTTCACTATTTTTAACAGGACTAAAAGTAATAGGTCCTACAAATGCTACCTTATTAGCAAGTGTAGAACCATTATCTTCAATTGTATTTATGGTGATTTTCCTAGGGACGACGCTTCATATTTTGGACTATGTAGGGATGACCTGCATAATGCTTACGGTTTTAATATTAACACTACATAAAAAATAATTAATTGACGAGGTGACGACATGACTATGAAAAATTATTCTTACCACTATGGCAGAGGGCATAAAGACTTTTCTCTAGAAGAAAGTAAAGTTCTTAAAGAGGTAGTAATGCCAGCAGTTCCTCCTATGGAAGATATTAAGGCAGGCGTTTTAGAAGCTATTTATAATCCTATTGGTTCAGCGCCAATAAATGAAATAGTTAAGCCAGGAGATACCATTGCATTTATCTGTAACGATCCAACACGCGTAGCGAATAGTTATGATTTCATGCCTGTACTCGTAAATGAAATGAATGCTTTAGGCGTAAAAGATGAAGACATGCATATCGTTTTCGCTTTAGGCTCACATCGCCTTATGGACGAAAAAGAGATGATCGAAGCAGTAGGCGCAGAAGTTGCTGGACGTTTAGAAATGTTTAACAGCGATGCTAAAAAACCAGAAGACTTTGATTACTTTGGCGATACATCTAGAGGAACTCCAGTCTGGATTAATAAATTATTAAATCATGTAGACCATGTTATTTTTACTGGTACAATCGTGCATCATTACTTTAGCGGTTATGGTGGAGGACGTAAAGCAGTACTCCCAGGTTGCTCAGCATTAGAAACTATTAGAGTAAATCACAGCTTTATGATGGATCCAGCAGCAGGGCTTGGTAAAACGATTGGCAACCCTGTTTACGAAGATCAAATGGAAGGCATTGCACTTTGGGCAGAAGGACGCTCAACCTTCCTCTTTAATGCAATTTTAGATGCAGATCATCGCTTTCTAAAAATGTTCGCAGGAGATTATGTGGAAGCCCACATAGAAGCTTGTAAATTTGTAGACTATGTTTATGGAGTAGAAGTACCAAAAGCAGCAGATGTAGTAATTGCAAGTTGCGGTGGTTATCCAAAAGATATCAACGTTTATCAAATGCAAAAAACTATGGACAATGCTTGGTGCGCAGTTCGTGAAGGCGGCGTAGTTATTATCCTAGCAGAATGCGAAGAAGGTAGTGGCTCTGCAGTGCTTGAAGAAACTTGCAAACGCTTAGGTACTGCGGCGGCAATTAAAGCAGAACTAGAAGAACACTTTGCAATTGGTGCTAATAAAGCTTTTGCTGTAACTAGACTAATGGAAAAAGCAAAATTTATCCTCGTTAGTGCTGTAGATAAAGAACTTGCTAAGAATTTATTGTTCGAAGCATCTGTTGATACTGTAGAAGAAGCTCTCAAAATAGCAGAACAAACAGTTGGTGCAGATTACAATGTAATTCTCATGCCAAATGGAAGTTTAACAGTACCTATTGTTAAATAATAAAAGGAGTATATATGCCACAGCTTGCTGTTTTAATTTTAACTAAAAATGAAGAACAAAATATTCGCGAAGCTATTGAAAATGCTATGGCTTGCGCTGATGAAGTAGTAATTATCGATAGCGATAGTACGGATAATACTGTTGCTATCGCTAAAGAAGCTGGCGCAAAAGTAGTGAATAGAGCTTGGGATAACGATTTTGCAGCTCAGCGCAATTTTGCCTTAAACAGTACTTGGGCAGAATGGGTGCTCTATTTAGATGCAGATGAAAGGCTAAATCCAGAACTCATTGCAGATATTAAAAGAGTGGTAGAAGAAGATGTTCCAAAACAATTTGAAATAGTTAGAAAAACAGTAGCTTTTGGGAAAATGTTCAAACATGGTGCTTTAAGACCAGATACAGTAACACGTTTATTTAGGCGGGAAAATGTTTCTTGGGTTGGACAAGTTCATGAAAGACCAATTTGTACTGATAAAAAAAATCAGTTAAAAGGCTTTATTGAACATTATACTTACGACTCCTGGGAAAAATATTTAGAAAAAATGAATCACTATACAACCATTTGGGCAGCAGATATGTATGACCAAGGAAAACGCGTTAGTTTAGCAGGTGTTTTTGGTCACGTAGCTAATGCCTACGTAAAAGCGGTTATTCTAAGATTAGGTTTTTTAGATGGTTTTATGGGGATATTCATGTGCATCTCTCATGCTTACTATACCCTTATGAAATATCTTAAGCTATATAACTTGCAAAGAACGAGGTCAAAATGAAACACTTACATATAGTAGCTGCCAAAGTTTGGGGTGGCGGAGAACAATATGTATATAATCTTTGTGCGGAATTTACTAGACGCGGAGACGAAATGTATGTGGTAGTAGATGAAACGCAAATAGAAATCGCAGCTCGTTATGAAGATGTGGCTAAAGTTATTTTAGTAGATTTACGTGGCATATTAGGTTTAGCTGCATACCCTAAAATAACAGGAATCTTAGAGCAAGAGCAAATAGATACTCTTAACTGCCATAGTGGGAGTAAAGCTTTGCTATGCGCACTTTTGAAAAAAGCCGTGCCAGCAGTAAAATTTGTGATGTTTAGACATAACTTATTACCTAATAAAGGTGATATGTACCATAACTGGTTACAAGGAAAAGTAGATGAATTTGTATGTGTATCAAAAGCTGTTTATGACTTGCAAGTAGCTACTGCAAAAGCTAAAGAAAAGTTCAATTTAGTATATAGTGGTATTGATCCAGCACGTTTTCCAGACAAACTAAGCACAGCAGAACTAGATATATTTACAGTAGGTTATGCAGGGCGCTTAACAGAAAATAAAGGCATATTACTTTTAGTTCAAGTAATAAAAGAATTAAAAAATGAAGGTCTTAAAATAAAACTTCTCTTAAGCGGGACTCCTGAAGGGGAGTTTTTAAAGACGCTTGATAAAGAAGTCGAAGTTTTAGATTTGAAAAATGAAGTTAAAAACTTAGGTAGAAACAATGATATGAATGATTTTTACCGCAATTTAGATGTGTTTGTATTGCCTTCTATCGTTAAAGAAGCATTCGGACTAGTATTATGTGAAGCAATGTATTGCAAGGTGCCAGTAATAAGCACTACTAGTGGTGCTCAAGGTGAAATAATAACAGACAAAGAAAACGGACTTTTAGTACCTGCAAATGATTTAGACGGGCTTAAAGTTGCACTTAAGGGATTAGCGGCAGATAAAGCTTTGCAAAGTAAATTAGCGGTAAATGGCTTTGCAACTGTGGAAGAAAAATTCACTATTAAACGCTGCATAGATGATTTAATAAAAGTATATAAAAAATAAAACTGGTTATGCTAAAAAGCACAACCAGTTTTTATTTTTTATTCTTGCTCTTCGAAGTATTTAAGTTTTAGTAAAGACGCTATTAGAAACCAAAACATACGCATGCCAGAGGAGTTATCCAAAGTATATTCAATTTGTCCAAAGATAATTAGGTAACCAATAATAGTGGAACAAATTAATAGATCATATGGATTCTTGTTTTTAAAGTAATCTTTAAAACTTCTCCAAAGGAAATATCCTAACATATAAATAAGCCCGACAAGTCCTACAATACCAGTTTCTGCAAGTATTTGCAAAAAGTTGTTGTGAGTATGTACTAAGTTTTGAC
The DNA here is from genome assembly GCA_947074185.1 of uncultured Negativicutes bacterium. Taxonomy (GTDB): domain Bacteria; phylum Bacillota; class Negativicutes; order Acidaminococcales; family Acidaminococcaceae; genus CAMTOO01. Next base: position 8,882 of record CAMTOO010000024.1, on the reverse strand, counting down.
CTTCTTGAGGGAATTTATACTTTGCAATATAAACAGGTCTAAATTGATCAAATCCAACACCTAAAATAGGGTTGTCCGTAATCATATTTTTAGTAGATTTCCAAGACCAAATTCTATCTGCGTTAGAGATGTCGGTGGTCGTATTAGTAATAGAACGGAAGCGTTGATTATAAGTTGGATTAAGAGCAATAAACCCAAAGAAACTAACAATAAGTAAAGCAAAGACGGTTAGTTTTTTGGAATCTCTTTTGATATATTCCCATGAAACTATTGGGCAAAGAGCTAAGCAAGTGAGCCAAGCACCTCTACTTTTGTTGGCCAGTAGACCAATAATAACAGAAACAAATCCGAACATTGAAACCTTGCGTAAACGTTCATCAAAGCGATGATCTAAAATGAATACACATAATATTGGTAAAAGCATGGTCATAATACCAGCAATTGTTAGAACATTACTACCAAAGCCCCAACCTCTGTTTACAGCACTCATGCCTAGAAGTACTTGTGCTAAAACCACCAAACAATCTATACTTGTAACTGCTATAAATATAGTAAGCATTGTGATGATTTGTTCTTTTTTATTAATTACAATCAATATTCCTGCGAAAATTAACGAGCGGTAGAAAACACCCAAAGAGATTGCTTGAAGACTTTCTACAGGATTGTGAGAAGTTAAAATAGAAGGAACTAGGGAAAGAATAAATACCCCAATAGCAAGAAAATAGCCATTAAAATAACTAGTATCTAAGGTAGCTTTATTTTTAAAATAAAAGACTAGGAAGATAATAGTAGATAAGGCGAAAGTGATTTGACCAAGAGCCATAGATAATCTTGTTATACATAGCATAAAAGTGGTCAAAACAATAAAATATTTAATTAATTTATCGTTATCAAGAAATGTAGAATTCATTTATACCTCAATAGCATATTTTTTTTTATTATAGCATATTAACAAATTATTATAAATCAAATTTGTTAATCTAGCTACTTTATTATATAATAAATAGGGTTATAAAATAAGACGGAGGCTCCATGAAATCGATAAATAAAAATACTTGGTTGAAAAATCTAGTTGTTTTTTTTAGTACATATATTTTTATAGTAGGAAGTTACTATTTCTTATCTGAAGGCATTGCAAATAAAACCCTTTTTTTGCAAATGCGTAGATTTATTCCTTGTGCTTTAGCAATTACAGTTGCAACAGCATTTTGGCTTAAACAAGTAGATAAAACAAAGGGTTTAATTTCCCATGGGCTAGTATTTATGGCCTGGGCGTTAGCATATCCAGTTAGTTATTGGTTGACTTATAACAAGAACAGCAACTTTATAGACAATCATTTTGATGTGGTTGCAGGCGCATATTTATTTTTTATTACAGTAGCGATACATATTATTTTGCTAAGCTTGAGCAAAAAGAATGTAGTAACATATTTTGTAAGTGCTATGCAAATGATTTTGTTAGCAATTCCGTTGTTTCAAATTGCGTACTATTTGTTTTATCAAGCACCAATTACGCAAGCAGCAGTAATGGCTTACTTGCAAACAGATAGCAAAGAAGCTAGTGAATTTATAGCAGCAAATATAGGCTATGGATCAATTGTAGTAGCAGGAATAATTCTTGTTGTTTTATACTTGCTTTTAGTGTTGCTAAATAAAAACCTTGAAATAATTCAGGGCTTAAGTAAAAAAAGTTTAGCTATTTTATTAGTTTTAGGTGTAATAGTAGGCGGCTATACAGGCAAAGCGTTAAAAGAAACTGGGGTTTTAAATAGTTATAGAGAAGCAAAAGAATATTTTGCAGCAGCAGCAGAATTTGAAAATAATCACGTAAAGAATTTTGCAGTTCTTACGGTAAAAGAAAATGGCAACAAACTTAAAACTCCTAATACCATAGTTGTAGTAATAGGGGAATCCGCATCAAGAAGTTATTTAAGTGCTTATGGTTATGAAGCTAATGATACAACCCCTTGGATGCGAAGTTCTTTAAAACAAGACAATTTCTTGCTCTTTAAAAATGCGTATACTTCTTGGATTCAAACAGTACCAGCCTTAGAAAGAGCATTAACAGATAAAAATCAATATAACGATATAGTGTTTAACGAGACAGTAACGATTCTAGATGTGGCTAAAAAGGCAGGCTATAAAACTTATTGGTTTAGCAATCAGGGATTAATAGGTGATGCAGATACACCAACAACATTAATAGCAAAAACAGCAGACCATGCCTATTGGATTGACCAAGAATTAGCTAATACCGATTATAAACGTTATGATAAAGACTTATTTAAGTATCTCGACAAAGTAAATCCAGCAGAAAATAACTTCATAATATTTCATATAATGGGTAGCCACGACAATTTCATAAATCGCTATCCACCAGAATTTACTAAGTTTGGTAAGCCAGGAGAATATGAGTTCATTCTTAATTATGATAACTCTATTGCCTATACAGATTCATTTTTAGAAGAGTTATACGAGTATGGAAAAGAGAAGCTTCATTTAGAAGCAATGTTGTATTTTGGTGATCACGGTACTGATCCGTTATCTAAAAGGCATGCAGATCGCTCGGATTTTGTTTCAAAACAAATACCGATGTTCTTATACCTTGGAGAAGATTACAAAGCAAAACATCCAGATATTTTTAAAACCTTAAGAGCTAATCAAGAACAATTTATAACAAATGATTTAGTGTATGAAATGGTTTGTGGTATTCTAGATATTAAATCTAATAAGTATGATGAAACAGGAAGTATAGCAAGTCCCAAATACAAGTATAATAAAGATAATTTATTGACGGATTTAGGAAAGACAAAACTTACAGAGGATCCTTCTCTAAAATAAAGGAGTAATATGCAAGATATATATATTATAATTGTTTCCGCAGTACTAGCAGTTCTATTAGTGTGGAGCATATATAAAACTGAATATCAAGGCGACTTTCAAAACAGTTTATTTAAAAACGAAGAATGGCAAGATAGAACTGTTATGGTTGTAGTGCCACATCAAGATGACGAGATAAACCTTGCAGGGGCAACAATTAGAAACCTAGTAAATAATAACATTTGGGTTATTCTTGTTTTTATTACTAATAGTGATAGTGTAGACAGCGGGCCTGTTAGAATTAGAGAAGGCTTAGCATCGGCAGCAGCCCTTGGCGTTCCAGAAGAAGATGTAATATTCTTAGGCTATTGCAACGAAACAAGATTAAGAGATGATTTGCATTTCTATAATGGCACAGATGATAATGAAGTAGTAACTTCTGTTAAAGGAATAAGCGAAACTTATTGCTTACCAGAAAAGCCAGAGTTCTATTTTGAAAAAACAGGAGAACATCATAAATTCACTAAAGCAAATTGCCGTGAAGATTTGAAAGAAGTTATCTTGCAATATTATCCTGATATTATTTTTGCTTGTGACTTTGACAGACATCAAGATCATAAAGCATACTCTTTACTTTTCGAAGAAGCTGTAGCAGAAATTTTAAAAGAGACAGATAATGACTATCTGCCGGAAATCTATAAAGGCTTTGCGTATAACGGTTCGTACTTAGGTGAGAAAGATTTTTATAGACTAAATTTACTAGAAACAAAACAAGCAAAAGGTGAATTTATTAACAATCCTAACTACGACACAGATTGTCCACCCTATCTTTGGAGTGAGCGTGTGAGGGTGCCTGTGCCAAGAGAGGCATTAAGTCGCACTTTGCACAGCAACATTATTTACACAGCTTTAAGAAAACATTTTTCACAAGGAATTATTCATAACGCAAAAAGAATTATTAATAGTGATCAAGTGTTTTGGGAAAGAAGAACAGACTCACTAACTTACCAAGCAGAAATTTCTGTTTCCTCTGGAGATGGAAGTTGTTTAAATGATTTTAAACTTTGTGATTGTCCAGACGTTTTAACAAGACCAGCAACTTTTTCTGGTGCTTGGGTTCCAAATAAAGAAGATAAAGAAAAGAAAATTACAATCAAGTTTTCTGAACCAAAAGACATTAAAGAAATTGTCTTATATGGAAATGAAGATTATATTTCGCAAGTTTTAACAGGTACCATAACTTTTGATAATGGTTATAGTGTAGATTTCGGAGAATTAAAAAGAGGCTGCAAAGCAACTAATATAGAATTCGAAGCACAAGAAGGCATAAGAAAAATAGAGATAAGCCTTACTATTACCATTGGAGATAAAGCAGGTATTACAGAAATCGAGATTTTCGATAAAGTAAAACGAGAAAACCTCTTGCGTTTTATCAAACTAATGATTAACGATAATTTCGCTTATGAGTACTATGTAACAGGAAAAGATAAAGTATTAGATATTGATGTTTATAAACAAGGGATAGAAGAAGATGTTGTATATCGCTCCATTGATGGTGGAGATTACCGCATCGAAAATGGCAAGTTGTTCTTAGGTAAAAAATTCACAGAAGCTATTATTAGAGCGGAAGTAAAAGATAATCCAGCTATTTATGATCAAATAGTCGTGAAAAGAAAAAGCAGTTTTAGCATTGTAATGCTGCACGTATCGCAAGTTATTGATATGTTAGCTCATCGAGTAGAGCATATTGTGAAAACTTATTGTCTAAAAATGTTTAAACCTAAGTAACAGATGGAGTAATTTATGCAAAGTGAAATCAAGAGTAATGACGGAGTTTCTGTAGTTGTTTGCGTGTATAATGTAGAACCATATATACGTAAGTGCTTAGACTCGATAATTAATCAAACTTACAAAAACATAGAAATAATCTTAGTAGACGATGGCTCTCCCGATAAATGCGGGCTTATTTGTGATGAATACGCACAAAAAGATGCACGAATAAAAGTGATTCATCAAGAAAATAAGGGCGTAGCAACTGCAAGAAATGTAGGTGTTAGTAGCGCGACTAGAGAATACATAGGTTTTGTAGATCCAGATGACTGGATTGGAGAAGCTATGTTTGAAACCATGGTAGCTAAGCTAAAAGCAAATGATGCAGATATTGCTATATGCGACTACAAAACTTATCAAGGAAATGATGAAGAAAATAGCGAATTACACGCTCAAAATATTGATCCTAAATGGAGCGCAGAAAAGATTAGAAGTGAATTTTTACTAGATCATTTTCCAAATTTTTTATGTAATAAAATATTCAAAAGAGAATTATTTAAAGATTTAGAACTTCCTGAGGGAATTAGGTTTGAAGATATGTTTATTTCGACTACTCTTTATTGTAGAGGGCAAAAGATGGTGCATGTTCCAGAAGGTTACTATTGTTACCGTATACATGCTAGTAGCTTTAGCACTTCTCAAAAGATGCAAAGAAAGTACAGTCTTTTTAGAACTTGGGAAGATAGAGAAAGTGTTTGCAAAGAATACAAGCTTGAAAAAGAATATGTTTATAGCAAAATGCGTGCTCAAACTGCAGCTGTTGGAACTTTAGTTATAGATAGAGCAGCTGGATTTTTAAATGAAACTGAAAAAGCCTATGTAGTAGATTATTTAAAAGCTAGCGAAAATGCTAAAGCAGATTTAAGCCTGAAGATTAAATTTGAATGGTTTATTTTAAACCATTGCGATTGGCTAACAAATTTATGTGGCAAGATAAGCCTCTATTTTGATGAACGAAAACAACGTAAGATGATGAAAAAAGCCTAAAGACAATCTCTTCAGGCTTTTTCTTATTTTAAATATTGTAAGATATTGCGCAGCTTTAAGAGGGCTGCTTTTTTTATTTTGCGCACATAACGATCTGAACAGTGCAACTTTTCAGCAATGTCTTTTTCTTTATAGTCAAAAAAGAAATAATGAAAAATTACTAGTTTCTCTTTTGAGGATAAAGAACTGATAGCTTTTTTTAATTCAACAGAAAGCTCTTGGCTTACAAGCTCTGCTTCAGGGGATTCGGCAAGACTGCCACCATTAAAGAAATTGTCGAAAAAGTCATCAGTGAAATCAACGTCTATTTCGTTTTGGTGCCCGCCGTGGGTTTTTCGGACTTGATCAACTAAAGCATTGTAGATACAGACTTTCATTAGACCAGGAACGTGTTCAAAATCGTCGCCTTTGTAGTTTTGTACAAAAGTAATGAATTCTAGAACAGCAATGCTTTCGGCATCTTCTCTGCCAAGGCTTAACTCAAATAGAGATTTGTGTGCTTCCTTGAATATCAAAGGTCTAAACCGATTACAAAGTTCTAACATTGCATTAGAATCGCCGATTTGTACTAATTCTATCAAGGATTGCAAACTCATATTTTCCATAGGTATACTCACTCCTTTCTATTATTAGATTGGTACCGATTTAAATTGGTACTAAAGTTAATTATACTCCTTTCCGCTCAAAAGTAAAGGGCTTTTTTAAGTTTTTTTTAAAAATTAGTTCCGCTTTTAAAATTAAATCCGTATTAGTAAGTGTAAGGCATGAGGCCGGCCGGTTAAAACTTACAAATTTAAGGAGGTGGCAATATGGAGGACAAGTTAATTAGTTACGAAGACTTAGGTAATTTGGCTCTTAAAGCTCAAGGGAAAATCAAAAGAATCTTTCTTCACTGGAGCGGAGGGCATTATGAGGATGTGTATGGTGAATATCATCTTTCAATCGATGGGAAGGGCAATATTCATCAGACATGTGAGGAGCTAACAGAAATAAAAGCTCACACTTATAAAAGAAATAGTAAGGCAATTGGAATCGCGCTTTGTTGTTGCGCTGATGCAAATGCAAAGCAGGGTTGCAATACGGACTTTGGAACTGAGCCTCCAACCTTGCTTCAAATTGAAGTAATGGCAAGGGTTATTGCCATCTTGAGTAACAAGTTGAATTTGCCAATTAATGCAAATAATGTAATTACTCATTGCGAGATTGCATTAGAAGATGGTTATGGTCCATATTCTGGTGATCCAGAAACAAAATGGGATCTCTGGTATTTACCCGACTTACCAGCAAGACAAGGACTTTTTTTAGGGGGAGATGTCTTAAGAGGCAAAGCAATTTGGTACAAACAATTATATTTTCCTAAAGAAAGTGAGGTGAAAAAATCATGGCAGTTCAACAATCAATTAATAAACGTACAATCGCGCTTGTTTTAGATGCAGGTGTAGATGGAAATGGTCAAGCGCTTACAAAAAGCTATTCTTATAGCGGCGTAAAAACTGATGCAAATCCAGAAGATGTTTTGAAAGTAGCAAATGCTATCGCTAGCTTATACGCCGCAGATTTAAACGGCGTATTAGTAACAGAAAAAAGCGATCTAGCAAGCATGTAATTAGCAATTTGAAAAAATAGAAAGGAGAAAAACAATGGAAAAAGTAGTAGAACTCGTATTTAAAAATGCAGGAGGAACTAAAAAAACTATTACCATAAAAGCACCAAAAGATAATATTGCTGCTTCTGAATCTGATAAAGTAATGGCAGATATTGTTGCAGGTAATGTTTTTGAAACTACTGGTGGCGACATTGCTGAAGCAGTAGAAGCTCGTGTGCGCACCACAGAAACTACAATTATTAAATAATGAATGTAGATATGTTTAGCTATATTACTGACTATGGTTTCCCGATGATTCTTAGCTGGTACCTCTTAGTGCGCATAGAGGGCAAACTTAGCAAATTAACAGAAGTAATTGGAGAGTTGTCATATAACATAGCAATGAGGTAAGAAAAAACCGCTTAATCTTTAAGATTAGGCGGTTTTTTTTGTATGGAAAATGGATAAGTAAGGTGATATAATAAGATTAGGATAGTTCGAGGATAAAAAGATAGAGATGTATATAATTATATACATTGTATTGATTTTTATTGACAATGTATTGAAAAATTTATACAATTATTATGAAAGGAAGTGATTTTATGGCACAAGCAAATGTTAATATTCGTATGGACGAAGAATTGAAAAAACAATTTGTTAAATTTTGTGATGATGTAGGCATGAATATGACCACAGCAGTTTGTGTGTTCGCTAAAGCGGTTGTAGCCCAACAACGATTTCCTTTTGAAATAAAAGCTAATGATACAACAAAACAAGCAATGAAGAATGTTGAAAAAGGTGCTAATATGAGTAAATCTTTTGATAGTGTAAAATCACTAATGAAAGATTTAAATGCTGAAGATTAGATACGAGCTAAATTTCAAAAAAGACTACAAAAGGATCATAAAAAGAGGTTGTGACCCACAATTAATGGAAAAGGTCATTCAATTATTGATTGAAGAAAAACCGCTACCAGCAAAGTATAAAGATCATAAACTTAAAGGAAGTTATGAAGGATTTAGAGAATGTCATATTCAACCAAATTGGTTATTGATCTATAGGATTGATGAAACGGAACTAGTTTTACAACTAACTAGAACAGGTTCCCATAGTGATTTATTTTAAATTAATTATCAAAAATGATAAAATATTACCAAAAACCGCTTAATCCTTGAGATTATGCGGTTTTTTTGTGGATAACTTTTTGGTTGTTTGGTATAATTGTAGTAGGATTAAAATGTTGTTGATATGAAGGGTGATGGGTAGAATGATATGAATGATAAAGAAAAAGAAGTACTATTGTTATTGGCGGTAGTTAAATCAATTGGAGCGATAGTAAATTGTAGAAATTTTGATATTAAAATTAATGAAAAGACTAACGTGGCAACAATAAATTTAGTAGATGATACAAGTGAAGATATTATTTTAATTAGATCTATTGACCTTATATCACCAGCTGGAAACGTTGTAGGGAGTGAAGGTCATCGATGTGCCAGACAAAAGTATCATTCAAGACATCACTGATGAAATTGCGGTGATAAAAAACTTAGGACACGAACATCCAAATATTGCACGATAGGAAAAGACCTGTTATGATAAACATGCAGATGCTTTAATAATAAAATCGGAAGAGCATCGTTCAGGGAACGAGTGTACGTTC